>NZ_JARCJL010000009.1:0-188888 GCF_028890025.1 Phaeobacter sp. PT47_59 | reverse complement strand
ACAGATGTCCGAAGGTCTTCCTGTCCGCCATCGCCCTCGCAGCCCTCGTCATTTACTGGCTATGAGTCCTGAGCCTAACGACTGCCCAAAACAAGGATAAAGCAAACCAAGATGCAGGAATTTTTTCGAAAATCCAAAGTCTTCCCGTCAATCCACGGACGCTTGCTTATGACGGCAGAAGTTAGTGGGGGAGGGCACCTGCGGTGACGCAACGGCGCGGCCGCAAGCGCGCCAGGGGCTATCGAACGCCGATGCCCGAGGCCACACAACTCAGCCAGTGCTGCCTCTGGATTTCCTGGCGGACATTTCTGTCGGTACAGGTGGCATTGCATCTCCCTGCGCCGTGTTTGCCTGCCAATCTAAATGCCATGTCCGATAATCGTGTTGGTGTTGCGAATAGCAGCAGATTTATCGTCGGCGGCAGCAGCGTTTGGTCCTCTGATTTGGCAAAAGTAGCTAATATTTCTTTTTGAAACACTGACCAATCTGGGAGTTCATCTGAATTCTTGAAGTGCCGGAGACTTCATCATGGCTTCCAAACAAACGCTAAGCGACGAGCAAAGGCTCTGGGATGCGGGGAAACAAGAAAGCATCCCTGTAGTGCTTCGCAGGTCGGGTATGCGGCTTGAGCCTCGAAGGCCAAAGGGCTTTTCCAGCCCAAAGATGAGTGCCGTCGACGTGGATTGTTGAAGCCATTGAAGTAATTGAAGATATCCTTTGATCGCCAGAGCAACGCTACTGAAAGACGAGGGAAGCTCTGGGACAGTTTTCGCGTCTGCCGCTGCTGATCAGAAGTCAAATGACGCGACTGTACAGGTGGAGTAACCAAGGTCCGAAGCCACGAAATTGGGCTGATCTCTGAAGCCTCAGGTTCAAGGAACCCGCGAGTAAACCGCAGGCGAGCGCTAAGTCATTGATTTTATGGTAGGCCCGGCAGGATTCGAACCTGCAACCAAAGCGTTATGAGCGCTCTGCTCTAACCGTTGAGCTACAGGCCCGCCATTAGGTTTGGTTAGGCAATGGGTCGGCAGAGGTCAAGCGGTGATTTATGACGCTGTGCCAAGCCGATGAGGCCCCGAGGGGCAGCCGGTCGAACTGGGCGTGCGCAGAGGTCGCGCAATCCCTTGTTCCCTTCCGAAGCGCCTTGCGTTAAAGGCTGCGCAACACTTCCAAAGGAGCCAGGCGATGAGTAGCGGCAAGAACGGTTTGACCTATGCGGATGCAGGTGTGGACATCGATGCGGGCAATGCATTGGTGGACCGGATCAAACCGGCGGCAAAACGCACCAACCGTCCCGGTGTGATGAGCGGCCTGGGCGGCTTTGGCGCGCTCTTTGATCTCAAGGCGGCCGGATACAGCGATCCCATCCTGGTTGGCGCCACCGATGGCGTCGGCACCAAGCTGCGCATTGCCATCGACACCGGCGTGGTGGATGGCGTCGGCATCGACCTGGTCGCCATGTGCGTGAACGACCTAGTGTGCCAGGGCGCCGAGCCGCTGTTTTTCCTCGACTATTTCGCCACCGGCAAGCTGGAGACCGAAACTGCGGCCCGCATTATCGAAGGCATTGCCGAGGGCTGTGTGCGCTCTGGCTGCGCGCTGATCGGTGGTGAGACCGCCGAAATGCCCGGCATGTACCCCGAGGGCGATTTCGATCTGGCCGGTTTCGCGGTTGGCGCGATGGAGCGGGGCACGGCCTTGCCCGAGGGCGTCGCGGAGGGCGATGTGCTTCTGGGGCTGGCCTCGGATGGCGTGCATTCCAACGGTTATTCTCTGGTGCGCAAGCTGGTCGAACTCTCCGGCCTGGGCTGGGAGGCTGACTGTCCGTTCTCTGATGGGACACTGGGCGAGGCGCTGCTGACACCGACTCGCCTTTATGTGAAACAGTGCCTGGCCGCGGTGCGGGCAGGGGGCGTTCATGCGCTGGCCCATATCACCGGCGGCGGGTTGACCGAGAACCTGCCGCGCGTCCTGCCCGAGGGGCTGGGCGCCGATATCGATCTCGACAGCTGGGATCTGCCACCCGTGTTCAAGTGGATGGCGGAAACTGGCGGTATCGCCGAGGCTGAGATGCTGAAGACCTTCAACTGCGGCATCGGCATGATCCTGTCGGTTTCTGCCGACCAGGCCGATGCCCTGACCGAGGTGCTGCAAGACGAAGGTGAGACCGTGACGCGCCTTGGTACTGTGACCGCGGGCGCAGGCATGCGCTATTCGGGCAAGCTGCTGTGAGCCACAAGAAGGTTGCCATCCTGATTTCGGGCGGCGGCTCCAACATGGTGTCGCTGGTCGAGAGCATGACCGGGGATCACCCGGCGCGTCCCTGTCTGGTCCTGTCCAACAATGCCGATGCGGGCGGGCTGAAAAAGGCTGCAGCCGCGGGAATTGCGACCGCGGTTGTGGATCATCGCCCCTTCAAGGGCGATCGCGAGGCCTTCGAGTCGGAGCTGGTGAAGCCGATCCTTGAGGCGGGCGCCGATATCGTCTGCCTGGCGGGGTTCATGCGGGTGCTGACGGCGGGGTTCGTGTCGCAGTTTCAGGGCCGGATGCTGAATATCCACCCCTCCCTGCTGCCCAAATACAAAGGGCTCCACACCCATGCGCGGGCGCTGGAGGCTGGCGACGCGGAACATGGCTGCACGGTTCACGAGGTGACGCCTGCGCTGGATGATGGTCCCATCTTGGGCCAGGCGCGGGTGCCGATCCTGGCAGGCGACACGCCCGACGATCTGGCGGCGCGGGTGCTGGTCAAGGAACACCTGCTTTATCCGGCGGTGCTGCGTCGTTACGCAGCTGGCGACCGCACGCCGATCCTGATGGACTGATCCGCCGGGCATCAATTGCATTGCCCGATGCAAGGGCGTATCACCATCTGAAACGCCCGAAAGAACAAGAAAAGCCGCGACCGATGAAAACACTCACCACCACCGAAGAATTGACCGCCTTTTGTCAGGAGGCCGCCAATCACCCCTATGTGACGGTGGATACCGAGTTTCTGCGCGAGCGGACCTATTATTCCAAACTCTGCCTGATTCAGCTGGCCTTTGCCGGCAATGGGCAGGACGATGCGGTGCTGGTGGATCCCCTGGTTGAGGGCTTGTCGCTGGAGCCTCTTTACGAGCTGTTTCGCAACGAGGACGTGGTCAAGGTGTTCCATGCGGCCCGGCAGGATCTTGAGATCTTCTGGGTCGATGCGGGCGTCTTCCCCAAGCCGCTGTTTGACACGCAGGTGGCGGCCATGGTCTGCGGCTTTGGCGAGCAGGTGGGCTATGAGACCCTGGTGCGCAAGATCGTCAAGCAGGGCGTCGACAAGACCTCGCGCTTTACCGATTGGTCGCGCCGTCCTCTGAGTGATGCACAAAAGACCTATGCGCTGGCGGATGTGACCCACCTGCGCCGAATCTATGAACATCTGGCCGCAGAGCTGGACCGCTCGGGGCGCAGCCATTGGGTGGCAGAGGAACTGCAGGTGCTGACCGATCCCGCCACCTATGACATTCGCCCCGAAGAGGCCTGGCGCCGGGTCAAGACCCGCACGACTTCGGGTAAATTCCTGGCAGTGGTCCGGGAGTTGGCCGCCTTTCGCGAAGATCACGCGCAGCGCAACAACGTGCCGCGCAACCGGGTATTCAAGGATGATGCGCTGGTCGAACTGGCCTCGACCAAGCCGCGCACCGGCGCCGATCTGGGCGGCTCGCGCCTGCTGTTGCGCGAGGCCCGCAAGGGCGCCATTGCCGAGGGAATTCTGGAGGCGGTGGCGCGGGGCATCAATTGCCCGCCCGAACAACACCCCAAGCCCGACCGCAGCCGCGAGAAGCTGCAGGTCAACCCGGCTCTGGCGGATCTGCTGCGGGTATTGTTGAAGGCAAAAACCGAAAGCTCCGGGGTGGCAGCCAAGCTGATTGCCCCCAGCGCCGATCTGGACGCCATTGCCGGTGGGCAGCGCGATGTTCCGGCTCTGAGCGGGTGGCGGCGCGAAGTCTTTGGCGCAGATGCGCTGCGCCTGTGCGAGGGAGAGATCGCCCTGGCCGCGCAGGGGCAGAGCGTGAAGGTTGTCACGCTCTGATAATGGGGTCTCGTCGCGGTCACTTGTGGCCGCCGACGATGGTCTGATGCAATGTAACGCGCGACCGCGTCACTCTGCGCCAAAAGTCCAGAGGGTTTTGCCAAGAAATTCGCGTTCTGGCCACGCTTAGCGGCGGCGGCTTTCGCGGGCGTTGGTTGCACCGTTCACGCGGATCAGACGGACGCCGGCCAAGTCGCTGTTGGAATGGCTGGCCGCGGCGCGCAGCGTGCGGCTGAAGGTACTTCCTGCAGGGGTGCCTGCGATCGGATAGACAACCCGGAAATCATATTCCAGCACCGAAGGATCATCGTTTTCAACGGGGCGAAGCTCAACATCGAAGGCGCCCTGACGCGCGGCAACGCCAGTGGCGTAGATGATCGCGCCCGTGGGGGTCCTTTCGATCCTTAGCTCGCTCACCTCGGCAACCAGAGTGCTGCGATCCTCGGCCTTGGGTTTGTCGAAAATACCCAGACGGGTTTTTTGGGGGATCAGCGGATTGGCATCGCTTGAACTGGGCGCCTCTACCGTCCTGGAAGAGCCGAACCAGTTCGAAGGGTTGATGCGGGAATCACGCCAGCCGCCGCAGCCTGCCAGAACGATTGCACCGGCCAAGAGTAGTGAAAGGGGTTTGCGCATGATGTCCGCCCGTTTGAATTCTCCCTGTTTGTGGTTACCCCATTGCTGTCCCGTTGAAAAGCGGTTGAAAAGGCTCTTCGGGCGGCATAGGTGCTGAGCTGCCCGAAGAGCAACCAGACAGGGGTATCGTATCCATGGCCAGTGCCGCATTCGAAGAGATCGTCGAGGATTTCGAATTCCTGGAGGATTGGGAAGATCGCTATCGCCATGTGATTGACCAGGGCAAGGCAATGGCGCCGCTGGATGAGGCCTTCAAGGTGCCTGCCACCAAGGTTGACGGCTGCGCCAGCCAGGTCTGGCTGCATCCCAAGATCGAGGGCGGTGTCTTTCATTTCGATGGCGAGAGCGATGCGATGATCGTGCGCGGGCTGATCGCGGTGCTGCGCGCGCTTTACAACGGGTTGACGCTGGCAGAGGTGCTGGCGGTGGATGCAAAATCCGAACTGGGGCGGTTGGGTCTGAACGATCACCTGTCGGCGCAGAGGTCAAACGGCCTGCGCGCCATGATCGAACGCATTCGAGAAACCGCCGCCGAGGCGCAGACTTGAGCCCCTCAAGGGCCAAGCTCTCCACTACCGCATATCTGTGCACGGTTAGCCCAAAAGACAGGCGGCAGGGGGCTCCCGCGCCTGAAAGCGCGCTGTCGCACGCAGTACAGCCTTGGGCCGGGCGCTGCGCAGGGCGCAGCGCGGTTGCGCCAGTTCGACCGGTGGACCTAGGCCGTGGCGCCTTCACCCGCCCAACGAGTGAACGTGGTTTCAAGCTCCCCGTAGCCCGTATGACGATGCACGAAATCGAGCCCCATGCGCGCGGCGCAGTCCTGGGCCTTGGCCAGCAGGGCGGGATCGTTCACCTGTGACTGGTAGACAATAGTGGTGTAATTGCCAAAGATCATGTCGCGCAGCTCGGGGGCGCGGTCGAGGCCCATGGGGCGCCAGACAAAGGCGTCGAACTGCTTGACCAGGAAATCGGTCAGGTAGAAGGCGGTGATCTCTCCTGCCTCGGCCTGGGCGGCAAAGCGATCATTGCCTTCGAAGAAGGCATAGCAATGCGGGCCGGGCACCAGTTCGACGTCAAGCCTTTCGCAGAGCCGCGCCAGCGCGCCGCCGGTGCCGCAATCGGCATAGACCACGTAGATCCTGTCGTAGCTCTGGCGATGCTTGAGAACGGCATCCTCGACCGCATCGACGATCTGGTCGGGATAGAGATGCAGCTTGGCGGGCAGGCAGGTCAGATCCATGTGATCCAGACCGTTTTTTTCCTTGATGTCCAGAATTTCCCGGGCCAGGGCGCCGCAGCCGATCAACAGGATCCGGCCGGTCTTATTCTCTGGTGCAGCGAGGCCCTGTTCCGCTAGAGAGGAGGTGTCCAGGCTGCGCCCGGAGGGGGGGACGAAGGCAGCCCGCTCTGTCAGGCGGGCTGCGCGTCCTTTGCGTGCCAAATCAGGCGCTCATCTGGTTGTGCTTGCGCGCCACGTACTCTTTGGCGGTCTCCACCGCGACGGCCGCATCGCGGCAATAGGCGTCAGCCCCGATGGCCTTGCCGAACTCTTCGTTCAGCGGTGCGCCACCGACCAGAACGATATAGTCGTCGCGTTTTCCCTGTTCGATCATGGTGTCGATCACCACCTTCATATAGGGCATTGTGGTGGTCAGCAGCGCCGACATGCCAAGGATGTCCGGCTTGTGCTCTTCCAGGGCCTCCAGGTAGCTTTCGACCGGGTTGTTGATGCCAAGGTCCACCACCTCGAAACCGGCGCCTTCCATCATCATCGACACCAGGTTCTTGCCGATGTCATGGATGTCGCCCTTCACCGTGCCGATCACCATGGAGCCCATGCGTGGTGCGCCCGTCTCGGCCAGAAGCGGTTTCAGGATGGCCATGCCGCCCTTCATCGCGTTGGCAGCCAGCAGCACCTCGGGCACGAACAGGATGCCATCGCGGAAATCGGCGCCGACGATGGTCATGCCGCCGACCAATGCCTCGGTCAGGATCTTGTAGGGGGCCCAGCCGCGCTCCAGCAGGATATTCACACCCTCCTCGATCTCTTCCTTCATTCCATCGTAGAGATCGTCGAACATCTGCTGAACGAGTTCTTCGTCGTCCAGTTCCGCCAGGATGATTTCGTCTTCTTCGTCCGACATGAGTCTGTTCCTTGACTGGCGGGGTAACCCCGGCTTGACCTTCTTTCCCGACTAATGGGCCAGAATGCCGCAGCGACACTGCATTATTTGCGACATTGCCTTTCGCTGAACCGACCTCTGGGCAGAAAACATGGCAGGGATAGGTGAATAAATCGCGAGGATTGTCCAAAAACGCCATGGGCGTTCTTTATTTGTTCCGATTGCTGTGGCATCCATGGGGAATGCAAAACCGTTCCGATCTTTCTCTTCTGCGCCTGAAAGCCCGCGCCAGCCTCAGCAACGCGGCGGGGCGGTTTGATCTGGCGCGCGCCGCGATTGACGACGGTTGGGAGCAGGAGGAGGCGCCAGGCTCCATTGCCACGGATCTGCGTCATGAGCAGGTCAAATCCCTGATCAGCTACAATCGTTCGCCGGATCTGCCCTTTGATCGCTCGATCAATCCCTACAGAGGCTGTGAACATGGCTGCATCTATTGTTTTGCCCGCCCAAGCCATGCCTATCTGGGCCTGTCGCCGGGGCTTGATTTCGAAACCCGTCTGATTGCCCGCCCCAATGCGGCGGCGGTTCTGCGGGCAGAACTGTCTGCAAAACGCTATACCGTGGCCCCGCTGGCCATCGGCACCAATACCGATCCCTATCAGCCCTGTGAGCGCGATCTGGAAATCACCCGCAACTGTCTGAAGGTCCTGGGCGATTTCAAGCACCCGGTGGCCATAGTGACCAAGGGCGCATTGATCGAACGGGACATCGATATCCTTTCGCCGATGGCAGAGCAGGGATTGGTGCGGGTGGGGATCTCCGTCACCACGCTGGATCCGGAGCTGTCCCGTCGGATGGAGCCGCGCGCGCCTGCGCCTGCCCGGCGCCTTGCCGTGATCCGAAGGCTGGCAGAGGCGGGTATACCGGTGCGCATCATGACCTCCCCGATCGTTCCGGGGCTGACCGATCACGAGGTCGAGGCGCTGCTGGCGGCCGGAGCCGAGGCAGGCGCGGATGCAGCCAGCTGGATCATGCTGCGCCTGCCGCGCGAGGTTTCCAGCCTGTGGCAAGAGTGGCTGGAAGAACATGAACCGAACCGGGCGGACAAGGTCATGGCGCGCCTGCGCGAGATGCATGGCGGGCGCGACTACGATCCCAGTTGGGGGCACCGGATGCGGGGCAGTGGCGAATATGCAGCGATGATCGGGCGCAGGTTTCGCACCGCTTGCAAACGCTTGGGGTTGAACGAAAAATCCCCCGCTCTGCGCTACGATCTGTTTGCGCGACCGCCGCAGCCGGGGGATCAATTGGCTTTGTTCTGAGCGATAGTCGGGCTGCGTTTAGCCCCGGCGACGTCCCCGGCGGCTGCGGCGTTCCCCTTCTGCCGCGTCTTCACCGGTGCCATCGCTGGCAGAGGTGAAGGGGCCGAGAACCTCGACGATGCGGTCCAGGGTGGGGCGTTCGCCCCTGGGGCGGCTGTCGAGGGCGTCCCGCATATGCCGCAGGTGGTCGGGCATGGTGCCGCAGCAGCCGCCGATGATCTTGGCGCCGCAATCGCGCGCCATCACCGCGTATTCGCCCATCAGCTCTGGCGTGCCGTCATAGTGAATATGGCCATCCACATATTTCGGAATGCCCGCATTGCCCTTTGAGATGATCGGGCGCTCGGTGCCCTGGGCGACAAAGCCAAGGACCGTGCGCAGGATGTCCGACGCACCGGTGCCGCAATTGGCGCCAAAGGCCAGCGGCGCGTTGTCGAACTCTTCCACAAGCTTCGCCAGATCGGCAGAGGTGACGCCCATCATGGTGCGCCCGGCGGTGTCAAAGCTCATGGTGCCGCACCAGGGCATATCGGCGAGTTTGAAGGCCTCGGCGGCGGCGCGGAATTCTTCGGGGGCAGAGATGGTCTCAAGCCAGAGCACATCGGCGCCGCCTTCCTTCAGGGCATCGGCCTGTTCGTGGAACATCTCCACCGCCAGCTCGTGCGAGAGTTCACCCACGGGCTGCAGGATTTCGCCGGTGGGGCCGACGGAGCCCGCCACGGCGATCTTGCGCCCGGCCTTGTCGGCCACCTCGCGGCCCAATTCGGCGGCGATGCGGTTCAGCTCCCGCACGCGGGTCTGGGCATCATGGAGCTTGAGGCGCGCGGCGGTGCCGCCAAAGGAGTTGGTCAGGAACAGATCGCTGCCCGCATTGACCGAGCCCTGATACAGGGCCATGATCTTTTGCGGCTCATCGGTGTTCCACAGCTCGGGCGCATCGCCCGATTGCAGGCCCATGTTGAACAGGTTGGTGCCCGTGGCGCCATCGGCCAGCAGAACATCCTTGTCTTGCAGTAGCTGGGTAAAGCTGTCGGTCATTGCTCATCCGTCCGGTCACTGGTGTGCCACCGACAGGTCTGCCTTGTCGGTACTCGAATGGCTCCTCCTGTCACGGAGCGCCGTTCAGGGCAATTGCTTTTTGTTCAACTTCATCATGAATGCGAGCGCCCGAAAGGGCCTCTGCCACCCCGGCAAAACCGATGGCGGCTGGCTGTTCCTCATGGGCAGAGACAGCGGGGGCGACGGGGCGCACCGGATCGGGCCGGTGCACCAGGCGCAGGATCTCGGCCAGGGACAGGGCCATCTGCCCCCAGGATGGCGCTGCGATATAGCGCGGCTCCCAGGTCGGGGCGAAGCAGGATTTGAAGCGGCGCAGGCCGCGGTCGAACCGATGGGCCCAGCGGTGATCCGGGACAGCGGCCAGGGACAGGCGCGGCACTTCGGCGGCGGCTGCTGCGGCGATGGCGGCCCGTACCAGGGCGTGGCTGGTTCCATCGGGGGCATCGGGGCGGATGCGGATCAGGTCCAGGCACCATTCGCCATCGCTGTGATGCAGGCTGATGAAGCCCTCCAGGCGTCCATCCTTCCAGGCCAGGAAGACGTGCTGATGGGTCAGGTAGCCGGGTTCGAAGCGGCCCATAGTGGTGCCATAGGCTTTGCCATGGGAGGTTTGCCAGGCGTGATCGATTTCCGCCATCTGGTCGATGGGCAGCGAGGCGGCGGCGGGCAGGGCGGTGACACCGGCCTTTTCCGCATGGCGCAGCTTGCGGCGCAACTGGCGGTGGGAGGAGCCGCTTTCGCTAAAGCTTGGCGGGCAAACAACGGCCTCTGCCGCCAGGCGCAGCACCTTCCAGCGTGCACGGCGGGCTTCGGTGCCGGTCCGGGCGCTGCATTTGTAAAAGCAGACCGAGGCATTGCGCTGGCGGCCATAGGTGGCGAACGGGGCAAAGACTTCGCCGGTTTGACCCGACAACAGGTCGAAGAAGGCGATCGTGGATTGCGGGCTGTCCAGAACCGCCAGCTGGTTGAGGCCAAGCGCCTGAACATGGCCACCGTTCTGGCGGATGATCGCGGCCTCGGAGCAGGGGCGCCCTGCCGGGATCGAAGCTGCGGGGCGCTGTTGCGTGCCCAGAAGCGCTGCGTCCTCGGGCGGCGCGCTCTGCGCCTCCGTTCGGCGCGGCAGCAGCATCATGGTGCAGGCCAGCGCCGCGGGCAGTGCGTAGTAGACAAGGCGAAAGGCGACCAGGGCCGCCAGAAGGGCGCCGGTATCGGTTCCGGGCAGCAGGGCGCAGACCGTCAGCTCCAAGGGGCCGGCACCGCCGGGTGCCGACGACAGGATCGCGGCACCAAGGGCGATGAAATAAACGGTTACAAGGGTGCTCCAGGCGACATCCACCGTGTCCGGCAGCAAGAGCCAAAGCGCGGAGCCGGCCGCCACCACATCCAGCGCCGTCCAGCCCAACAGCGCGGCCATGGCGATCAGCGAGGGCCAGCGCAGCTGCAGCCGACCGATCCTGAGCGCCGGAAACCAGAAACTGGCCGCAACGGCCGCAAGAAAACCGCTCAGCAGTGCGATGCCCAGCCAGCCGGTGCCGGGCAAAACGGGCACGATCAGCAGCGCAGCCCCGCTGATGGCGGCGAGCGTCATCATGAAGGTGAAGCCGACCAGGGCGGTGATCTGGGCCGCTTGTACCGGCTTCAGCCCCGGCATGAGGCGCCACCGGGCATAGGCGCCGGTGATCAGGCCAAATCCGGTTGCCTGGGAAAAGGCGATGGCGGCCATCCCGGCGCGCTGCGCACGCGGGCTGTCCAGACCTGTCCGCAGATGGCGATGGGCCACCGAGTCATAGCGCCCCAAGGCCCAGAAGCTGATGGCGGTGGCAAGACAGGCTGCAGCCCATTTCCAGCCGGGCAGGGCGGCCAGCGTGGCCCCCAGATCCGCAAGCGAGGGCAGCCCGATGCGGGCATCCAGCGCCCAGAGGCACAGCAGCGCCATCGCCACAGGCGCGGTCCACCGGAAGGCGGTACGGACCGATCCGGAAAGAGTGCGGTGTGAGTTGATCATCTGTGTCCCTGTTCAGGCGCCGCGCGGGCGTTGGGAGCACAGTAGCAAGAGGGGGTTCTTCTTCGGTTAACAGGTTTGGTAAAATCCCCCGGATCGCAATGCTGGCCCGGGCCTTTGGACGCGACACTTGCGACAAGGCCTCGGGCCAGAAGGCCAGCCCCCCGCAGCCCGCGCCCTAGGCGGCGCAGGCTGCGGGAGGAAAGCCGACTGTTAGCCCGCGTCTGCCAGGACCTGATCCTTGGCCGCCTGCAGCAGCTCTGCCATCTTGCGGCGGATGTCATCGGCGCTGACCTGACCCTCCAGATCGGCGGCGACCTTGCGCACCACATCCTCGTGGCCGGCTTCTTCGAAATCTGCGGTTACAACGGTCTTTGCGTAGGCTTCGGCCTCGCTTCCGGATTTGCCCAGCTTTTCTGCGGCCCAAAGGCCCAACAGCTTGTTGCAGCGGGCCTGAACCCTGAACTGCACCTCCTCGTCATGGGCGAATTTTGCTTCGAAAGCCTGTTCACGGTCGTCAAAAGTGGTCATTTGTCTCTCCCGTTTTGAATTCTCTGCAATTTACCATATGTGCACTCTATGACAGTTCCGCAATGGATCCGAGTCCGCAACGGACCTTCGGGCGATGCTGGCTGAGGGGGCTATTCACCCTGCAGTGCCAAGGCATCTAGACATCCCGGACAAGGACCAGGAAGGGCGCGACGTGCTTGGCTACAAGATGGGCTTTGCGGCAAGCGCTGCCTCCTGTGACCGCGCGCCGCGCTTGCGGCGCAATGTCGCTTGCACTATGAGGGCCGCAAGAAAGCGGGAGGGATTCCCGTCACGCAGCCCCGAAAGGTCTCTCATGGCACGGCGCAAGAAGATTTACGAAGGTAAGGCCAAGACGTTGTTCGAAGGGCCCGAACCCGGCACCATCGTGCAGTATTTCAAGGACGATGCCACCGCGTTCAATGCCGAGAAACGCGATGTGATCGAGGGCAAGGGGGTGTTGAACAACATCCTGAGCGAATTCTTCATGCAAGGCCTGGGGCAGATCGGCGTTCCGACCCACTTCCTCAAGCGCCTCAACATGCGGGAACAACTGGTCCGCAGCTGCGAGATCATCCCGCTTGAGGTGATCGTGCGCAACTATGCGGCCGGAAGCATCTCCAAGCGCCTTGGCATCGACGAGGGTACCCAGCTGCCGCGTCCGATCGTGGAATACTGCTACAAGGATGACGCCCTGGGTGATCCGTTGGTGACCGAGGAGCATATCGCGGCCTTTGGCTGGGCCAGCCAGCAGGACATGGATGACATCCTGAGCCTGGCGCTACGGGTCAATGACTTCCTGTCCGGCGTCATGCTGGCCGTCGGCATTCGCCTGGTGGATTTCAAGATCGAGATCGGTCGGGTCTATGACGGTGATTTCCAGCGTCTGGTCGTTGCCGATGAGATCAGCCCGGACAGCTGCCGCCTGTGGGATATCGAGACGGGGCGCAAGCTCGACAAGGACGTTTTCCGCCGCGATCTGGGCAGCCTGACCGACGCCTATACCGAGGTGGCGCGCCGTCTGGGCGTGATGCCGAACAACCCGCCTGCGCCCGGAAAACCGACCCTGGTCAACTGACCGGTCGGCCTGCGCAGGCAAGACCAGAAACAAGAAGCCCGCCACCGGGCTTTGCCATCAATAGCCAAGGGATGACGCGATGAAGGCACGGGTGCATGTGATGCTGAAGAACGGAGTTCTGGACCCCCAGGGCGAGGCGGTGCGCCACGCGCTTGGTGCCATGGGCTTTGACAAGGTCGAGGGCGTGCGCCAGGGCAAGGTGATCGACCTGGATCTGTCCGCAGGCGCCACCGAGGCGGATGTGACCGAGATGTGCGAAAAGCTGCTCGCCAACACCGTGATCGAATCCTACAGCATCGAGATGGTCTGATGAAGGCGGCGGTTGTTGTCTTTCCGGGATCCAATTGCGACCGGGATCTCGCGGTGGCTTTCGAACAGGCCGGTTTTGATGTCTCCATGGTTTGGCACAAGGACAGCGTGCTGCCCGAAGGCGTTGATATCGTTGGTGTTCCGGGTGGGTTCTCCTATGGGGACTACCTGCGCTGCGGCGCCATCGCGGCGCAGTCGCCGATCTGCCAGGCGGTTGTCGATCATGCAAATCGCGGCGGCTATGCCATTGGGATTTGCAACGGCTTTCAGATCCTGACCGAAACCGGCATCCTGCCCGGCGCGCTGCTGCGCAATGCCGGGCTGAAATACATCTGCCGCACGGTGGATCTGAAGGTGGAGACTACGAATAGCGTCTTTACCGAAGGCTACACTGCAGGCGATGTGATCGGTATTCCGATCGCGCATCACGATGGCAACTACTATGCCGACGCCGAAACCGTTGCCGCGCTGAAGGACCAGGATCGGGTCGCCTTCTCTTACGTGGACAATCCCAATGGTTCGGTTGCCGATATCGCCGGGATCCTGTCGGAGAACCGCCGGGTTCTGGGCATGATGCCGCATCCCGAGCGCGCCGCCGACCAGGGCCATGGCGGCACCGATGGAACGGCAGTCTTCCGCGCATTGACCGGTATCGTCGCCACGGCCTGACTTGAGGCAGGCGGAGAGGCGCAATAGGTTAAGACCTATGAGTGTTCCGCCTGACCCTTCTCGACAACCAACTGCCGTGCCTGCCGCGGGCACGCGTTCCGCTACGGGGTCGCGGACCATTTCCTGGCGTGCGCGCCTGGCGCTTTTGCTCTTCATGGTGGTGGCCGGCACCACGGTCTGGGTAACCAACCGGATGCTCAGCGACCGGTTCACCGAAAGCACCCGCAACCGGGCCGAACTGCGCCTGGCGCTTTACTCCGGCAACCTGGTCAGCGAATTGCGCCGCCATGCCATCGTGCCTCAGCTATTGGCGCGGGATCAGGCGCTGATCGCAGCCTTGCAAAGCAAGGATTTCTCTCTGTCCACGCAGCGGCTGATTTCCTTTGTTGAGGAAATCGGCGCGGCCTCGATCATGCTTCTGGCCAGCGATGGGCGGACCGTGGCCGCCACCAACCGCAACCGACTTGGCGAAAACCACCGCAATGCGGCCTATTTCGTGGATGCGGTGCGCTCAAAGGCGACGGTGTTCTCGGTGATCGAGCGTGAGGTCGGTGGCTATCGTTTTACCTATTCGCGGCGGGTGGTCGACACCACGGGCACCCTGGGTGTCATCGTGATCGAGGTGGACCTGCAGAAATTCGAACGCGCCTGGGCCGGGATTTCCGATGCGGTGATGGTCAGCGACAGCACCGGCCGGGTGGTGCTTGCGACCGAGGCACGCTGGCGCGGCAAGGAAGAGGGGGACGCGCTGAAGGTTCAGACCCCGGAAGGGGCCATCCAGCGCGCCATTCGCGCGACCGCCGATTGGACGGTTCTGCCGGCCGATGCCTACCTGCAGGGTGAGGCGGTGATGCGGCTGGAAACCCGGGTGCCGTTTCAGGGCTGGCGGCTGACCTCCTTTACCACCTATGCCTCGATCCGGGAGAAGGTGAACGCGGTCCTGGCGCTTGAAATCATGGGTTTCGCCATCCTGCTGGCGCTGGCCTTTTATGCCCTCAGCCGCAAGACGGCGCTGCGCATGGCGCTGTTCCAGCGCGAGTCGGCAGAGCTTCGCGTATTGAACGCCCGCCTGCAGCGGGAAATCGCCGAGCGGGAGCGAGTGCAGGAGACCCTTGCCGTGGCCGAACAGAGCCTGGCGCAAAGCTCGAAACTGGCCGCATTGGGAGAGATGTCTGCGGCCGTCAGTCACGAGCTGAATCAGCCCCTGGCGGCGATGAAGACCTATCTTGCCGGTGCCCGGCTTTTGCTCAATCGCAACCGCCCCGAAGAGGCGCTGGCCTCCTTCGGGCGCATCGATGACCTGATCGAGCGGATGGGCGCCATCACCCGGCAGCTGAAATCCTATGCCCGCAAGGCAGGCGATGCCTTTGCCCCTGTGAACATGGGGGATGCGCTGGCGTCGTCACTGTCGATGATGGAGCCGCAACTGCGCCAGCGGCAGGTGAAGATCACCCGAATTTTGCCGGATGAGCCGGTCTTTGTGATGGGGGACCGCATGCGGCTGGAACAGGTGATGGTGAACCTCTTGCGCAATGCGCTGGATGCCACCAAATCTGTAGACGACCCGGAAGTGGAGATCCTGCTGGCCGCCGGTGAAACAGCGACCCTGTCGGTGCGGGACAATGGCGCGGGCATCAAGGATTTCGACAACCTGTTCGAACCTTTCTACACCACCAAACAGCCCGGTGACGGGGTTGGCTTGGGGCTTGCGATTTCCTCGGGGATCGTAAACGACCTTGGCGGGCGGTTGATCGCGCGCAACGGGCAGAACGGCGGTGCCGTGTTTGAAATGCAATTGCCGATCCTGGTGGACGGGATCGAAGCCGCCGAATAGGCGGGGAGACAAATGGAGAGGCCCTCATGGCACAGGCTATGAAAATCGCAATCGTGGACGATGAACAGGATATGCGCCAGTCGATCAGCCAATGGCTGGCCCTCTCTGGCTATGACACCGAAACCTTTGCCAGCGCCGAGGATGCGCTGAAGGTGCTGGGATCGGATTACCCCGGTATCGTCATCTCCGACATCAAGATGCCGGGGATGGATGGCATGCAGTTCCTGAAGAAACTGATGGGCAGCGACAGCGCCCTGCCGGTGATCATGATCACCGGCCATGGCGATGTGCCCATGGCGGTCGAGGCAATGCGGGTCGGCGCCTTTGACTTCCTGGAAAAGCCCTTCAATCCGGATCGCATGTCGGAACTGGCGAAACGTGCCACCAATTCCCGCCGCCTGACGCTGGATAACCGGGCGCTGCGGCGCGAGTTGTCGGATGGTGGCCAGATCATGAAGAAACTCATCGGCATGAGCCCGGTGATGGATCGCCTGCGCGAGGATATCCTGGATCTGGGGCAGGCCGACGGCCACGTGCTGATCGATGGCGAAACCGGCACGGGCAAGACTTTGGTGGCCCATGCGCTGCATGCAGTTGGCAGCCGGGCGGGCCGGAAATTCGTGCTGATCTCCTGTGCGGCGCTGGAAGAGGATGCGCTGGCCAAGCGCCTGTTCGGCCCGATGCAGCCCGAGGACAGCCTGCTGCCCGCCATCGAAGAGGCGCGTGGCGGCACCCTGGTCCTGGAGGATATCGAGGCGCTGAGCGAACCCCTGCAGGCCAAGCTGCTGAGCGTGATCAACGAGCAGGGCACACCGGGCGAAACCCGGATCATCGCGATTTCCAACCTGCAGGAAGCGGGCAAGACCTGCGAGGATGCCCTGCGCCCGGATCTGTTCTATCGCCTGGCGGCCCTGCGCATTACCGTGCCGCCCCTTCGCCAGCGCGGCGAGGATATCCTGACGCTTTTCACCCGCTTCAGCGAACAGTTTTCCGAGGAATATGGCTGCGATGCGCCGCAGGTCACCGCGCAGGAGGCGGCACAGCTGCTGCAGGCGCCCTGGCCGGGCAATGTGCGCCAGTTGATCAACGTGGCCGAGCGCGCGGTGCTGCAATCGCGGCGTGGCTCTGGCACCATTGCCTCGCTCCTGATGTCCGATCACGAGGAAATGCAGCCGGTGATGACCACCGAAGGCAAGCCTCTGAAGGAATATGTCGAAGCCTTTGAGCGGATGCTGATCGACAATACCATGCGGCGCCACAAGGGCTCCATCGCATCGGTGATGGACGAACTGTGCCTGCCGCGCCGAACCCTGAACGAGAAGATGGCCAAATACGGCTTGCAGCGCTCCGACTACCTGGGCTGAACACCGCTTGTGAAAGCTGACTGGTGGTTTTGAAACCGGTGCATCGGTTCAGGGTGCTGACCCTTTTCTGAGTGTCCCATCCACCAGCGCACCCTGCACAGCGGCCTCTGCGATGCGAAAGCAGGCGGTATTTGTTAACGATTACCGCCTATGGAAGAATAGTTTACAGTTTCACGACTGCCTGTTGCGAATGCCCATTGTCATTTCCCGGCGACAGGCCTTATGCTGAAAATGCGGGATATACGTGCCTTGGATGCACGTCCCCAGATGAGATTCGCTGCGTTGCGCTTTTGTCCGGCATGATCCGAGAAGGCTGACGCAGACCGATTTGCCCCGGAAAACGGGGCAGCCTAACACCTCTTCCGGGATATCCGGGAAGGAATAACATGGCAGGGTTCGGGACATCCCACCTGTCGGAGAAGAACCGCGATGACGCGCGCGCGAGCGAAGAGCATACAGGACAAAGGGCCGGACAGACGTTCCGGGATCCTCTCCTGCGGTGCGACGTCTCATATCGCCCTGACAAGACGCCCCCCAAGACATGCGCTCCCCCCTGGACAGGGAGGGTTTTCGTTTGCACTGGGCAGGTGCACCAAGGACACATGGCCAAGAAGATGCTTATCGATGCCACCCACGCGGAAGAGACCCGCGTCGTGGTGGTTGACGGAAACAAGGTTGAAGAATTCGATTTTGAATCCGAAAACAAACGCCAGCTTGCCGGCAATATCTATCTCGCAAAGGTAACACGGGTCGAACCGTCGCTTCAGGCGGCTTTTGTGGACTATGGCGGCAATCGCCATGGTTTCCTCGCCTTTTCCGAGATCCATCCCGACTACTATCAGATCCCCGTCGCCGACCGCGAGGCGCTGATGGAGGAAGAACGCGCCTATGCCGAGGCGATGCGCGCCCGTGACGAGGCCGAAGAGGAAAAGCCCTCCCGCTCGCGCTCGCGCAGCCGGAAATCCTCGAGAAGCAAGGCTGCAAAGACGACGTCGGCCGATGCGGTGGAGACCAAGGAGGTCGCGCAGCCGGAGGTGGACGAGGCCCAGCTTGACCAGGGCGGCGAGATCGCCGGCATGGAGACCATCGATCTGACAGCGGATGAAGCCGTAGCGGATGCGACCCTTGCCGAGGTTCCCGAAGGGACCTCGCCGATGGAGCGTGTCGGTGAAACCCCGGTGGAAGAGCCGGAAGGGGAAGAGGGCAGCGTCGAGAGCGCCACAGAGACGGCCTCCGATGACACGTCCTCCGACGAGGAAACCGCCGACGCCGCCGAGGCAGAGACTGCCGAAGAGGCTGCAGCCGAGGACGACACTTCGGCCGAGGAGACGACGGCGGATGCGGGTGACGACGGTGACGCGCAAGAGGACGAGACCGACGAGTCCGACGAAGACGATGCGCAAAAGCAACCCGATGCGGCATCCAAGGATGAGAACATCGAATCCGTTGCCGATGACGATGACAGCGAGGACATTCGTCCGCCGCGCAAGCCGCGGCCGCGTCGCTACAAGATCCAGGAAGTCATCAAGGTGCGCCAGGTTCTTCTGGTGCAGGTCGTCAAGGAAGAGCGCGGCAACAAGGGCGCGGCTCTGACCACCTACCTGTCGCTGGCGGGCCGTTACTGCGTGTTGATGCCCAATACCGCCCGGGGCGGCGGCATCAGCCGCAAGATTACCAATGCAGCCGACCGCAAGAAACTGAAGGACATCGCCACCGAGATCGACGTGCCCAAGGGCGCCGGCCTGATCGTGCGCACCGCAGGCGCCAAACGGACCAAGGCCGAGATCAAACGTGACTATGAATACCTGCAACGCCTGTGGGAGCAGATCCGCGAGCTGACGCTGAAATCCATCGCGCCGGCCAAGATCTATGAAGAAGGCGACCTGATCAAACGCTCGATCCGCGACCTGTACAACCGCGAGATTGACGAGGTTCTGGTGGAGGGCGAGCGCGGCTACCGCATCGCCAAGGACTTCATGAAGATGATCATGCCGTCCCACGCCAAGAACGTGAAGAACTACAACGAAGCGCTGCCGCTCTTTGCGCGCTACCAGGTGGAAAGCTACCTGGCCGGCATGTTCAACCCGACGGTGCAGCTGAAATCCGGCGGCTATATCGTGATCGGCGTGACCGAGGCCCTGGTGGCCATCGATGTGAACTCCGGCCGTGCCACCAAGGAAGCTTCGATCGAGGAGACCGCGCTCAAGACCAACCTGGAGGCTGCCGAAGAGGTGGCCCGCCAGTTGCGCCTGCGCGACCTTGCCGGGCTGATCGTGATCGACTTCATCGACATGGACGAGCGCAAGAACAATGCGGCCGTCGAAAAGCGCATGAAGGACAAGCTGAAGACCGATCGCGCCCGCATCCAGGTGGGCCGGATTTCCGGTTTCGGCCTGATGGAAATGTCGCGTCAGCGCCTGCGCCCCGGCATGATCGAGGCGACAACGGCACCGTGCCCCCATTGTCATGGCACCGGCCTGATCCGCTCGGACGATTCCCTGGCGCTGTCGATCCTGCGTCAGATCGAAGAGGAGGGCACCCGTCGTCGCTCGCGCGAGGTTCTGGTGAAATGCCCGGTGGCGATTGCCAACTACCTGATGAACCAGAAGCGCGACCATATCGCCCAGATCGAAACCCGCTACGGCATGTCGGTGCGGATCGAGGGCGACGTGCATCTGATCAGCCCCGATTTCGAGCTGGAGAAGTTCAAGACCGCGTCCCGCACCGTGCCCGCGGCCACTGCACCGGTGGTTTCGGTCGACACCTCGATCATGGATGAAGTGGATGCTGATGAAACCGCGTCCGAGGCCGTCGTCACTGAGGCAGAGGAAGCACAGCCCGAGGGTGACGGCGAGGCCAAGCCCAAGCGCAAGCGCCGTCGTCGCCGTCGCCGCAAGTCCGGCTCCTCCGAAGGGGGCAACGGCGAGAACGGCTCGGAAGAGAACGGCTCTGACGACAAGTCGGACGAGGGTGAGGCCACCGCTGAGCCGTCTGAGGCATCCGAACAGGATGCTCAGGTCACCGAAGGTCAGGCTGATGGTTCGGAAGAGGTGAGCGACGGCGAAGAGGCCACGCCGGAGGCCGAAGACAAGCCCAAGAAGCGCACCCGCAAGCGCCGCAGCCGCAGCCGCAAATCCACCGACAAGGACGCGGAAACCGAGGCAGCAGAGGCCGAACCCGCAGAGGCGGCAGAGGAAGACACGGCTGCACCTGCGCAAGAGACCCCTGTCGAGGAGGCTGCCGAAGCCGAAACCCCGGCTGAGGAAGCCCCCGCAGCCGACGCGCCGCAGGACGCTGTAGCCGAGGTCTCCGAGGCAGAGCCCGAGGTGGCGGAGGCAGAGCCTGCCGAAGCTGAGGCCGCAGAGCCGCAAGTCGAAGAGATCTCCGAACCGGAGGGGGGCGTCGAAGATGCGGCGCAAGCCTCTGATCAGGACGTGGAGCCCGAACCGGAAGCTGAGGCCGAGCCTGAGGCCGCCGAGGTTGCCGAGCCGGAACTGGCCACGGCCGATGCGGAACCGGCGCCTGAGGCGGAGCCGGACAGCCCGCCCAAGCCAAAGCGCCGCGGCTGGTGGTCGCTGGGCGGCTGATAAACGGAACAAAAGGCGGTCCTGCGGGCCGCCTTTTCTTTTGGAGCGAAACCCCATGGTTGATGACGACGATCTGTTGCAGGATCTTCTGGGCTGTGAAACCGCTGTCTGGCGCGCTCTGCAAAGGGGCGATGCAGCGGCAGACCGGGCGGCGCTTCACCCTGCGTTTCTGGGCGTCTATCCCAGCGGGTTTGCAGGGCGAGACGCCCATTGCGCCCAATTGGCAGACGGGCCGACTGTTGCGCGCTTCACCCTGTCGCAGGCGCGGGTCATGGCCCTGGCTCCGGATTGCGCGCTGTTGGCCTATCGGGCCGCCTATCATCGCCCCGGGGACGAGGTGGAGCAGGCCATGTATGTCAGTTCAATCTGGAAGCGTGCTGAAGGGGCTTGGATCAATGTCTTCAGCCAGGACACCGAGGCCCTGCCAGAAGGCGCGGTGAACCCGCTGCCCTGAAACCCGCCCCCGGACTGGCCCGCGTCAGCCGCCCTTGCGAATCCGGTAGATCTGGTGGTCCGAACCGTCGCTTTGTCCCAGGAAGTCATGCCCCGCTTCGGCGCAGAAATGGGGGACATCCACAATGGCCGCCGGATCATCGGCCAGCACGGTCAGGACATCGCCTGGCGCAAGCGATTTCAGCCGCTTGCGGGCCTTCAATACGGGCAGGGGGCAGAGGAGGCCAATGGCGTCCAGGATCGTGGTCTCGTTGCTCATGGCACTGAGATAATCCGGCACTCACAGCCTGTCCACAAGGATGTGACCGCAGGTCCCCGTGACCTTTGGCTGCGGCTGGTCTAAGTGAGGGATATGTTTGGAATTGAGATCATCGACGCAGGACTGATTCCTGCCATGTTCGTGGCGCTGATGGCCGGGCTTATCAGCTTTCTGTCGCCCTGTGTGCTGCCGATCGTGCCGCCCTATCTGGCCTATATGAGCGGTGTCACCATCGGCGAGATGCAAGGCACGGACACCGCGCGGCGCAAGGTCATCGCCTCAGCGCTGTTCTTCGTGCTGGGGCTGTCCACGGTGTTTCTGCTCTTGGGGTTCACCGCGTCTGCCTTTGGCGCCTTCGTGCTGCAGAATCAGGAGGTCTTCGCCAAGGTATCCGGCGTCGTGGTGATCGTCTTCGGCCTGCATTTCCTGTCGGTCTTCCGCATCCCGATCCTGGATCGCGAAGCGCGCATGAATGCCGGGGAATCCGGTGGATCGGCCGTGGGCGCCTATGTACTGGGCCTGGCCTTTGCCTTTGGCTGGACGCCCTGCATTGGGCCGCAACTGGGCGCGATCCTTTCGCTGGCGGCATCTGAGGCCTCTGTCAGCCGGGGCACGCTGCTGCTGGGCGTCTATGCGCTGGGGCTGGGCGTTCCCTTCCTCCTGGCGGCGATCTTCCTCAACCGCTCCATGGCGCTGATGAACCGGATGAAGCGTCACATGGGGCTGATCGAGAAAATCATGGGCGGGCTGTTGCTCTTCGTGGGCATCATGCTGGTGACCGGGCTATTCTCCACCTTCTCCTGGTGGCTATTGGAAACCTTCCCGGCACTTGCAACACTCGGCTAAGACCCTGCGCCTTGGGTCTTACTCTTGCCCAGATCCGCCGCTAGTCTGAGCGAAATCGGATGAGGCCGGAATGGGCAGAGCGGCAGATCAGGATCAGGCAAGGGGGCAGGGCGGTGCAGCAGTGCGCCGCCGCCACGTGTTCTATATTCCCGGATATGATCCGATCCATCCCCGCCGCTACCGGGAGCTATACCGCAGCGAAAGCGCGGCGCAGGCCGGGATTTCAGGCTATGAGATCGCACAGCGTCCCAAACAGACAGGCGGCCCCTATGGCTGGCATGTGACGGCCCATGTGGAGGGCGCCGCTGTCGAAGCGGACGTGGAGGTGCTGGTCTGGTCCGACATCGTGCGCGATAGCATGGCGGCCTCGATCCCGGCGACCTATCTGCAACTGCTGCGCACCGCCTGGATCTACATCTCCACCGGCGCCTTGTTCCGCCTGATGCGCCTGCGCAAGGGGCCGGTGATCGCAGCGCTCTACCCGGTTGGCATGCTTCTGCTGCAGTTGCTGCTGGCCCTGGGCGTTGGGGCGCTGCTCGGCTTTGCGGCCGGGGGGCTTGCTGAATGGGGGTTTGTGCCGTTCCTTGGTGCAAAGGCGCTATCGATTGTCGGGCTACTCCTGTACCTCGGCACCTTCTGTGCCGTTTCGCTGCTGCTGCTGCGCTGGTTCAAGGCACGCGATGGCACTTTCTTTGCCTACTACCTGATGCATGATTACGCCTATTCGGCAGCCGCGCGCGGAGCCAACCCGCCAGAGTTGGAAGCCCGCATCACCGCCTTTCGCCAGTTGATCAGCAGCGCGATGGAAGAGAATGCGGTGGATGAGGTTCTGCTGGTTGGCCATTCTTCCGGCGCCCATGTCGGCGTTTCGGTTCTGGCGGATCTGTTGCGCGAAGGCCTGCCAGAGACGCGCCCGGCCTTGGGGTTTCTCAGTCTCGGGCAGGTGGTGCCGATGGTGTCCTTCCTGCCAGAGGCGGATCGCTTGCGCGGCGACCTGCGGTATCTCTCGGCCAGTGCCGATATCACCTGGGTCGACGTCAGCGCGCCGGGGGATGGCTGTGCCTTTGCTCTGTGTGATCCGGTTGCCGTCAGCGGGGTCGCGCCGAGCGGCAAACGCTGGCCGCTGGTGATCTCTGCCGCCTTCACCCAGACCCTGAGCCCCGCGCGCTGGAAGGAGCTGCGCTGGCGTTTCTTCCGGCTGCATTTCCAGTACCTCTGCGCCTTCGATCAGCCCGGAGACTATGATTATTTCAAGATCACGGCAGGCCCAATGACACTGGCCGACCGCTATGCGGGGCGCCAGCCGTCCAAGTCCCGGATCGAGGCTGCACGTTCCGGCTATACCTCGGTGAGGGCGCCATGACGCCGCGCCCGCCCAAACCACCTGCGCGGCCAGACAAGGTTTCGCTCTGGCGCTATGTGCAGCTCTTTCGCAAGGATATCCTGTCGGCGCAGCCCGCGCGCCTCTACCGGGCCTGGATGGCAGAGTTCCGCACGCCCTTTTTCCGCTCCTTCCTGCTCAATCAGCCGGATCTGGTACGGACGGTGCTGAAGGATCGCCCGGATGATTTCCCGAAATCAAACCGGATCAGCGAAGGCCTGCGACCCCTGTTGGGCAATTCGGTCTTCCTGACCAATGGTGAGGTCTGGAAGCGCCAGCGCCGGATCATCGACCCGGCCTTTGAAGGGGGGCGTCTGAAGGAAACCTTCCCGGCCATGCGCGCCGCCGCCGAGGCGGCCGTGGAGCGGCTGAAAGGGCAGGCAGGCGAGGTGGAGATCGAGGCGGTGACCTCTCATGTGGCGGCGGATGTGATCTTTCGCACGCTGTTTTCCATCCCGATCGAGCACGCGGTCGCGGCGGAAGTTTTTGCGCGGTTCCGCGACTACCAGCGCAGCCAGCCGATCCTGAATCTCGCCGCCTTTGTGCCGGTGCCCGCCTGGATGCCGCGTTTCTTTCGCCGGGGCACCCGCCAGAATGCCGCCCGTATCCGCGATCTGATCACGCGGCTTACGGATGAACGCGCGGCTGCGATCGGGGCCGGTACGGCACCGCAGGATCTGGCGACCAAGATCATGACCACGAAGGATCCCGAGACCGGGGAGACATTCACCACCGAGGAAATGGTCGATCAGGTGGCGATTTTCTTCCTGGCGGGCCATGAAACCAGCGCCTCGGCGCTGGCCTGGACGCTTTATCTGATGGCGATCTACCCGGAGTGGCAGGAGAAGATCGCCGAAGAGGCCGCAGCCCTTGAGGACGACAGCTTTGCTGTGGTCTCACGTCTGAAGATCAGCCGCGACGTCTTCCGCGAGGCGCTTCGGCTATATCCGCCGGTGCCGATGATGGTGCGCGAGGCCACCTGCCCGGAACAGTTCCGGGACCGGGATGTTCCGAAAGGTTCGCAATTGGTGCTCAGCCCCTGGCACCTGCATCGCCATGAACGGCTCTGGGACAACCCCGATGGGTTTGATCCGGCGCGATGGGGAACGGAGAACGGCAAGGCCTGCCAGCGCGAGGCCTATATGCCCTTTTCCGCAGGCGCGCGGGTCTGCACTGGCGCGGGTTTTGCCATGGTCGAAGGGCCGTTGATCCTGTCGATGCTGCTGCGCCACTACCGTGTCGCTCCGGTTGAGGGCAGGGAGCCTGTGCCCGTCGCGCATCTGACGGTGCGCGCAAAGGACGGGATCTGGTTGCGGCTGGAGCCGAGAAATTACACCGCCGACTGACGTTGTTGCAAATGCCGCAGGACGTACAGCCTAATAGCCGAGGCTAGCCCGCAGTCGGTCCCGCGCGACTCGTCAATTTCAGCCGCCAACTCGTTGATTGCGCGACCTTCATCTGCAGCTATCGCGCGGAAGGCGGCCCAGAATTCGTCTTCCAGTGACACTGATGTGCGGTGACCGCGTAAGGTCAGGGAGTGTTTCTTGGGGCGGCTGTTCATGTCTCGCCCGGATCGTCAGACCGATCATCTGTCTGATGCCCGTCCAGATGCCGCTCCTGTTTGTCCCGAAGGCTGCGGTCGAGCTGTTTTTCCGCCTTGCTGCGGCCGAATTTCACCGCATTAGCGTCGGCGCGGGCCTTTTTCTCGGCCCGCGCCTTTTGCTTTCGAAACCGGTTCAGATTGACCGGCTCTGCCATCAGTCCTTGGGCCCGATCATTTGCTCGGGGCGCACAACCGCGTCAAAGGTGGCCTCATCCACAAAGCCAAGCGCGATGGCCTCTTCCTTCAGGGTGGTGCCGTTCTTATGGGCGGTCTTGGCGACCTTGGTGGCGTTGTCATAGCCGATGGTCGGGGCTAGCGCGGTGACCAGCATCAGCGATTCCTTCATCAGCTTGTCGATGCGCGGCTCGTTGGCCTTGATGCCGTTCAGCATCCGCTCGGTGAAGCTGTCGGCCACATCGCCCAGCAGCTGCATGGACTGCAGCAGGTTGTAGGACATCATCGGGTTGTAGACGTTGAGTTCGAAATGGCCCTGGCTGCCTGCGAATTTCATCGCTGCATCATTGCCCATCACATGGGCGGCCACCTGGGTCATCGCCTCGGCTTGGGTGGGGTTCACCTTGCCCGGCATGATCGAGGAACCCGGCTCGTTCTCCGGCAGGATCAACTCGCCCAGACCCGAGCGCGGGCCGGAGCCCAGGAAGCGGATGTCATTGGCGATCTTGTACATCGCACCAGCAACCGACGCCAAAGCACCGGACATGAAGACCATGGCGTCATGGGCGGCCAGCGCTTCGAACTTGTTGGGCGCGGTCACGAAGGGCAGGCCGGTGATTTCGGCCATGTTCGCGGCGACCTTTTCGCCCCAACCGTGTTGGGTGTTCAGACCGGTGCCGACGGCGGTGCCGCCCTGTGCCAGCTCATAAATGCCGGGCAAGGCGGCCTCGATGCGGGTGATGCCCATGCGGATCTGATGGGCATAGCCGCCAAATTCCTGGCCCAGGGTCAGCGGGGTGGCATCCTGGGTGTGGGTGCGGCCGATCTTGATGATGTCCTTGAACTCTTCGGACTTGGCTTCCAGGCCCGCCAGCAGCTTGTTCAGCCCCGGCAGCAGGACGTCGCGCACCATCATCGCGGCAGCGATATGCATCGCGGTCGGGAAAGTGTCGTTGGAGGACTGACCCATGTTGCAGTGATCGTTCGGGTGCACCGGATCCTTGGAGCCGATCACGCCGCCAAGGATTTCAATCGCGCGGTTGGCGATCACCTCGTTGGAGTTCATGTTCGACTGGGTGCCGGACCCGGTCTGCCAGACCACGAGCGGGAAGTTGTCGTCGAACTTGCCCTCGAAGACCTCACCGGCGGCCTGGATGACGGCATCGGCGATCTTGGCGTCCAGCTCGCCGCTTTCCTTGTTGGCCATGGCACAGGCCTTCTTGATCACGCCCAGCGCGCGCACGATGGCGACGGGCTGCTTTTCCCAGCCGATGGGGAAGTTCATGATCGAGCGCTGCGTCTGCGCGCCCCAGTATTTGTCGGAAGGAACTTCCAGCGGACCAAAGCTGTCTGTTTCGGTGCGGGTGTTGGACATCTTGTCTCTCTCCGTCTCGTATGCCGTTGCATGCCGTTTAGCCCGCAGTTGCCGTGGAAGCAATCGGGCAGTTGCGCGCATCATAGGGAAACGCGCGATCTGGTATAGGGAGAATTGCAGCGGGTCCATTGCCTGTTGTGCGGAATCGTCTAGAATTTGCCATACACCCTGTCACGCGCACAGAAGGGAAAGCCGTGCTGAACCCTGTCATTCCTTCCATCTGCAGCGCTTTTGCGTCCATCGGGGCGATTGCCACCGGTCGGGCGCTTTGGTTGATGGGCCGCTTGGTCCCGCTTGTCCTGTTGGCCGTCCTGGGCGCTGTCCTGCTGGCAAAAGCCGCTCTTGCGGATGTTACGCCGTTTGTCGGCCGCTACGCGGGGTCGGTCGAGACGATCAACAGCGATGGCAGCGTCGAAGCGCGGGATATGAGCGTGTCGATTGATCAGGGGCGGTATGGGTTTCTCATCACGTGGAGCACCGTCTCCCTGCGCGAGGACGGGACGCGCAAGGAAAAGACCTATGAGGTCCGTTTCGTGGAAAGCGATCGGAGCGGGATCTATGCGGCGGCGATGGAGCGCAATGTCTTTGGACATGCGGTGCAGATGGACCCGATGAAGGGGCAGCCCTATGTCTGGGGGCGGATCACCGGCAAAACCCTGACGGTGTTTTCCATGTTCATTGCGCCTAACGGCGACTACGAGATGCAGCAGTATGACCGCACTCTTGCCGACGGTGGGTTGGACCTGCGCTATGTCGTGCATCGCAATGGGGCCCCGACGCGAACGGTATCGACCTTTCTGACACGGGTGGATTGATCGGGGCGGACTGGACACGCGTTGATCGGCTCGGGGATCGGGTCGGGCTGGCAGCGACCGACCGGGTGCCGAGCCATTCTGCGGCCGATTTAGCGTGAATAAGATTCTAAACGCGTACCTACAGCACACCCCAGTCAATCGGTACCGCCCGACAGACGGAGCATGCACTGATCCGTGCGAGGTTGCTGATGCGGGGAGGGGGCAACGAGCCCCCCGAACGGCTGCCTGAGCTACTTGCGGAAACTGTCCAGCGACACCACGTCGGCGTCGGGTTTCGCCGCGGACTTTTCGGCGCTCTTCTTTTTTTCCGGGTCCGTCGCCTTGATGTCCTCGACCGATGCGTCTTCGTCATCGTCCTCGGCGGATTCAAACCGAAGGCCGAATTCGACCGAAGGATCAACAAAGGTCTGGATTGCATCAAAGGGGATATAGAGCGGCTCTGGCGTGTCACCGAAGTTGAGCGTCACCGCGAACCCGTCGGGATCGATTTCCAGGTTGTCATACCAGTGCTGCATCACCACGGTCATCTCTTCCGGATACCTCTCACGCAGCCAATCGGCCAGTTGGGCGTCCGGATGGCGCGTATCGAAGGTGATGAAGAAATGATGGCTGCCGGGCAGGCCATGATCGGCCACACCTTGCAGAACGGTGCGAATGAGACCGCGCATGGCGGAATGCATCAGGTTGCCGTAGTCGATTTGCTGGGACACGTCTTGACCCCTTTTCCTTTGCTCCCAGCATAGGCGAATTTGCGGGAAACGAAATAGGCGCCGGAAGCGATTTCAAAAAAATGCTTGCCACTTGTTACCTTGCCCATTGGGCTGCAGGTTTCATCTTAGAGCAGGGATGCAATCTCAGGTCGTGACAGGGCCAGGCCCGCGCCTGCCATCAGAACCAGAAGCGGCATCAATCTGCCGCGCAAAAGCAGGGCCGCCAAGATGGCAACAAGGGTCAGGATGGCAGCCTTGGCATCAAGACTGCTCCACTCGGGCACGGCAAAGGAAACCGGACCAAGGTGCACGGCAGACAGGCGGTCAAACAGCACATGGGCCATGAACCACAGGCTGAGATTGAGGATCACGCCGGTCACGGTGGCCGTGATGGACTGGAGCGCATTGCCCAGGCGCGGATGCCGTGCCAGGCCTTCGATGAAGGGGGCAGCCGTGAAGATCCACAGAAAACAAGGCACGAAGGTCGCCCAAAGCGCAACCGCGCCCGCTGCCAGGAACATCGGCATGCCGCCTTGGGTCAGCCCTGCCAGCATGGCCACGAACTGGGTGACGAGAATCAGCGGCCCCGGCGTCGTTTCCGCCAGGCCAAGCGCATCGATCATCTGCCCGGCCGTGATCCAGCCGTGTTGTTCCACCACGGTCTGGCCCAGATAGGCCAACACCGCATAGGCGCCGCCAAAGGTGACAACCGCAAGCTTGGCAAAGAACCAGCCGATGTCGGCGAGAAAGCCGTTGTGCAACAGCTCAAGACTCAGCAGTGGCACCAGCCAGAGGGCTGACCAGAAAAGAACCGTTCCGAGGCTGGCTGACAGATCGGTTTCATAGGGCGCAGCAGCAGGCTCTTCGCGGTTTATGGGCTTCAGGAGCATCCCAAGCAGCCCGGCTGACAGGATCACCGCCGGAAAGGGCAGCCCAAGACAGAAAAGGGCGATGAAGCCAAAACAGGCCAGCCCCCAATCGACAGGGGCATGCAGTGCCTTTTGCCGCAATCGCCACAGGGCCTGCAGCACGATCACGATCACCGCCGCCTTGATCCCGGAGAATGCGGCCTGAACGGTCGGCAGCGTGCCATAGGCGGCATAGAGCCAGGTCAACAGGGCAATGACCAGGGCTCCGGGCAGGACGAACAGCAATCCGGCGAGGATCCCCCCGGCGACACCGCGTAGCCGCCAGCCGGTATAAGTGCACAGCTGCATGGCCTCGGGACCGGGCAGCAGCATGCAAAAGGACAGTCCTCGCAGGAACTCCGTATCGCTGAGCCAGGGACGTTCTTCCACCAGTTCGCGATGCATCAGGGCAATCTGCGCGGCGGGGCCGCCAAAGCTCATCAGGCCGATGCGCAGGAAAACGCGAAACAGCTCGGGAAAACCCGGGCCTTGCTCCTTGATGCCTCTGGTCACGTCGCTCTCCGGTGCTGTTTTGACCTGATCCGCCAAGGGCTATAGGCCAAGCCGGGGGTGGGAGACAGTGAAATCTTGTGCCGGGATCGGCGGCGCCCGATCCCTATTTCGCCCAGATGAGCCTTTCCCCGGTCAGGCAGATCGGCAGCGATTCCTCCGGAAGCTGACCAAGCTTCTCGAACATGGTCATGTAGTCCATGGTGGAGAAGATCTCCGCAACCTGGCCGTCTGTCACCCGCGCGCTGATGTGCCCCGAAAAGCGGAGGCTCTGACCGGTTGCAACGGAGTCGGCATTGACGATCAATTGAAAGGCAATCCACTCCCCCTGTTCAATCGGGTTGGCATACTCGAAGACGATGTTCTGCAGCAGGTTGTTCAGCGCCCGGACCACTTCTCCGTAGTCGCTATGAGGCGTGCCCAAGTCGGAAATTGGTCCGTGCATCTTGGTGCCGGACTGTGCCAGTGCCTGAATGGCGGCCGTGTCGGCTTCTTCCCAAAGCTCGTGAAACCAGTGTTTCACAATCTCCAGGTTGCGGCTGGGAGGGGTCGTCATGAAGGAGTATCTCGATCAGTCATAGTTGAAGGTTCAACCTGATACTCTTTGCCAATGCCAATGCCGGTGTCGATGGGGGGAGGGGTGATTTTTTTGGCAATTTTTGTGACTGAAAATCAATTAGATAGGACCGATGCAGCAGGGCTGTGCGCAGGCCGACAGTGGCCTGTGCAGAAATCGCCGGGATAGAGCCAGGGTAGAAAACGCCGACGCAGAAGATGCCCCAGCGGCTGGCTTGCGCCTTACTGCTGCCAGTCCAGGCGTTGCCCGGTCATACAGATGGGCATGGTATCCGTCGGCAGCATGCCCATCTGCTCCAGCAGTGAGATATAGTCGAAGTGATTGTATGCCTCGACAATCTTGCCGTTTTCAAAACGCGTCATGACCTGGCCTGTCACCTCAATCGGGGCGCCGGTGTCGGCCCGGGTGGTGCGCACGATCACGATGGCGGACAGCCAGTCTCCATCTTCGACGATCTTTGGCAGGAAGACCTTGAACTTGCCGACATGCGCCTGAAAGGCCATGACCAGATCGCGAAAGTCGTCGGTCCCCATCTGCATCTCCGGAACAACGCCGTTGGCGATTGTATCGGGCGCAAAATAGTCGCCAATCACGTCCAGGTTCCCCTTTTCCCAGACCTCGGTGTACCAGTTGCGCAAAACGTCGATGTTGCTCATGTCATGTCTCCGTGTTGTGAAGGAGGATCGGCGCAAAATCTGAATAAAATCTCAACGAGATACGTTCCCTCAAAACAGTGAGCGGGCATCTGCTCATTTGTTTCCGGCAAGCGCTCTCCAAAAGGGAGGAGAGCCAGCCCAAGCGGGTTTGATCAAGGCAATGGGTGACACCGAATAGATGGGTGACACCGGCAATAGCGAACAGGATCACGGAAGAGGTAAAGTGCAGGTTTCTGTTGCCAGGTACCTGCGAACCCCGCCTTACGCGGCTAGGCATAAGGACTTAAAGTCGGTTCGACTCGAACTGCTTACGCAGCCAGAGCAACCGGAGCACGATTGTCGTTTGCAATTGTACTGTTTTCGCCGGTAACGGTGGCAGACAGCCGAGACAAAGCTAACCCCTTTAGACGTTCGTCGATCCTATTTCGGCCCCCCGGTTCTGAAAGCGCTCCCCAAACGAAGGAGACTGCCAGAAGGTGTATGGTGGAGCCGCCGGGTACCGCCCCCGGGTCCGATCCGCTTATTACGAGCGCGTTTATGTCCATAGTCCCACGAGGAGACAGAACGAATATAGGATCAGGCGGGGCGGAATAAAAGGGGCAACCGTAGCCCGGGCACAGGTTTTCCGGAGGCCGGTTTCTTGATCAGAAGGGCGGGATCAAGGGGGAGACGCAAGGGGCCGGTGTCACACCGCTTGCGCCGGCATGCGGGCGGCAAAGACGTCGCGGGCCAGCTTGCGGGTTTCGTCTTCCAGCTCTGTCAGGATCCTGTTGGCCGCGTCTCCATCACCGCCTTCGATGGCATCTGCGATGCCCTGATGCAGGGCGATGATGCGGGCGCGATCCCGTGCGGTGAAGGTGATCATGTTCATCAGGGGCTGCATCGCCTCGACTGCACCGGCAAGATGATAGGACAGCACCGGATTGTCCGCGCCATCCACCAGGGCACGGTGAAAGGCCACATCCGAGGCGCAAAAGGTCTCATCCGTCAGCCCCGGCTGGGATTGGCGTAGGATTTCGGCGCGCATGGCCGCCAGGTGATCCGGGGTACGCCGCAACGCCGAAAGCGGGGCGCAGGCGCGCTCCAGCGCAAACCGGGCTTCGCAGGCGGTGTCGAAACTGACCGCATTCATCGACAATAGCAGCGTCGAGGTCGTGATCTGCTGGGCGTGGGCATCCTCGAAACTCAGCCGGTTGACAAAGGCGCCGCCCGCCGCGCCGCGCTGGGTGCGGATCAAGGCCTGTGCCGCCAGCCGTTTCAAGGCTTCGCGTACCGTCGGGCGGGACACCGCGAAATGATCGGCCAGCTCGGCCTCGGACGGCAGCCGCTCATCCACGATCAGGGCACCGCTCATGATGGCATCCTTGATGGCCTCGGCAATCTGAACGGAGAGGTCATCAGTGCTTTTGGGGTCGATCTTCATGGTCGGATCCGCTGCGGTTTGCTGAGCCTACCGCCGTACCCGCAGGTATGACGGAGGCAGGGTGCAGAAATTATTTGTCAGACATTTAAAAGTCTGACATTTAAAGTTCAAGTCCTGAGTCGCGCTCTGCCGCCCCTGGGGCAGAGGCTCACCATTGCCTGGGAGGATTTGCAATGGCTCTGATCTCACCATCCCGTCGTCTGCGGCGCACACCCTTTTCCGAAGGTGTGGAGGCCGCTGGTGTCAAAGGCTACACGGTCTATAACCATATGCTGCTGCCCACGGTTTTCGAAAGCGTGGAGGCCGATTACCATCACCTGAAACGCCATGTGCAGGTCTGGGATGTGGCCTGTGAACGTCAGGTGGAACTGCGCGGGCCTGACGCCGGGCGTCTGATGCAAATGCTGACCCCGCGCGATCTGCGCGGCATGACGGCAGGCCAGTGTTACTATGTGCCGATCGTGGATGAAACGGGCGGCATGCTGAACGACCCCGTCGCGGTCAAGCTGGCGGAGGATCGCTGGTGGATTTCCATCGCCGACAGCGATCTTCTCTATTGGGTCAAGGGTATCGCCAATGGCTGGCGCCTGGATGTGCTGGTGGATGAGCCGGATGTGTCGCCACTTGCGGTACAGGGGCCAAAGGCCGAGGAACTGATGGTGCGGGTCTTTGGCGAAAGCATCCGCAACATCCGCTTCTTCCGCTTTGGTGTCTACCAGTTCCAGGGCCATGATCTGGTGATTGCGCGCTCGGGCTATTCCAAGCAGGGCGGTTTCGAGATCTACGTGGAGGGCAGCGAATTCGGCATGCCGCTGTGGCGCAAGCTGTTCGAGGCGGGCGAAGATCTGGAGGTGCGCGCCGGCTGCCCCAATCTGATCGAGCGGATCGAGGGTGGTCTGCTCAGCTATGGTAACGACATGACCGATGACAACACGCCCCATGAATGCGGGCTCGGTCGGTTCTGCAATACCCATACGGCTATCGGCTGTATCGGTCGCGATGCGCTGTTGCGGGTGGCCAAGGAAGGGCCGGTCCAGCAGATCCGCGCGATCTCGATCCATGGCGATGCGGTGCCGCCCTGTGATCAGATCTGGCCGGTCTATTCCGGCGGGCGCCGGGTCGGGCGGGTGACCTCGGCAGCCTGGTCGCCGGATTTTCAGACCAATGTGGCCATCGGCATGGTGCGCATGACCCATTGGGATGAAGGCACACGGCTTGAGGTGGAAACGCCGGACGGCATGCGCGCGGCCAGCGTGCGCGAGACATTCTGGATTTAGCGAAAGGGGAGTTGGGCATGTTCAATGCATTGGTGGTGAACAAGGACGAAGAGAGCGGCAAGACCTCCGCCGCGGTCGAACAGATCGGGCTTGACGATCTGCCCGAGGCCGAGGTGACGGTGGCGGTGGAATACTCCACCGTGAACTACAAGGACGGGCTCTGCATCGGTCCCGGCGGCGGGCTGGTGCGCAAGTATCCTCATGTGCCGGGCATCGATTTCGCCGGTACCGTCGAGGCTTCTTCCGATGATCGCTACAAGCCCGGTGACAAGGTGGTGCTGACCGGTTGGCGGGTGGGCGAGGCCCATTGGGGCGGCTATTCCCAGAAGGCCCGCGTGCGCGCGGACTGGCTGGTGCCGCTGCCCGAGGGGCTGGATACCCGTCAGGCCATGGCGGTTGGCACGGCCGGTTTCACGGCCATGCTGGCGGTGATGGCGCTGGAGGACCACGGCATGGAGAAACACCACGGCCCGGTTCTGGTAACCGGTGCTGCGGGGGGTGTCGGCTCGGTCGCGACCGCGATCCTGGCGCATCTGGGTTATGAGGTGGCCGCCGTCACCGGTCGCCCCGAGACCGAGGACTACCTGCGCGGCCTTGGCGCGACACAGATCGTGGCGCGTGAAGAGATCAACGAGACGGTCAAGCGGCCGCTGGAAAGCGAGACCTGGGCAGGCTGCATCGATGCCGTGGGTGGTCCCATGCTGGCACGGGTGCTGGGTCAGATGAAATACGGAGCCTCGGTTGCTGCCGTGGGGCTGGCTGGCGGTGCCAACCTGCCTGCAACGGTGGTGCCTTTCCTGCTGCGGGGGGTGAACCTCCTGGGCATTGATTCCGTGATGCAACCCTATGACAACCGCCTGCGCGCCTGGCAGCGGATCGCATCCGACCTGCCGATGGACAAGCTGGAGGCGATGATCCGCCCGGCAACCCTGAAGGATCTGCCGCAACTGGGGGCCGATATCCTGAAAGGTCAGGTCCAGGGCCGTGTGGTTGTGGATGTGAACGGCTGATAAGGCATCCAATGCGGGATGTGATCAAACACGCGGCCTATGCGCCGCGTGTTTTCCATTCTGGTAGGGTTCTGCACGGCTGTGCTTGACCTTCACGGGGAAGACCTGCATCCCTTTTGTGACCGATAATGTGGGGGGCAAAGATGGCTTTGGATATCGATTTTGTGCGTGGGCAGTTCCCTGCCTTTTCCGAACCTTCTTTGCAGGGGCAGGCCTTTTTCGAGAATGCCGGTGGCTCTTACACCTGCAAGCCGGTGATCGACCGGCTGACCCGGTTCTATACCCAGCGCAAGGTGCAGCCCTATGCCCCCTATGAGGCCTCGACTCTGGCCGGGGCCGAAATGGACGAGGCGCGCCAGCGCCTGGCGGCGCTCCTGGGCGTGCAGGCGGATGAAGTCAGCTTCGGTCCCTCCACCACCCAGAACACCTATGTGCTGGCGCAGGCCTTTCGCCAGTTTCTGTCCCCGGGAGAGGCGATCATTGTCACCAACCAGGATCACGAGGCCAACAGCGGCCCCTGGCGCCGCCTGGCCGAGGAGGGGATCGAGATCCGCGAATGGAAGATCGACCCTTTGAGCGGCCATCTGGATCCAAGCGCTCTGGAAGATCTGCTGGATGAAAACGTCCGGCTTGTCTGCTTTCCCCATTGCTCCAACGTGGTGGGAGAGATCAACCCGGTGACCGAGATCACCGCGCTGTGCCATGCGGCGGGGGCCTTTGTCTGCGTCGATGGCGTGTCATATGCGCCGCATGGGTTGCCCAACGTGGATGAGCTGGGGCCGGATATCTATCTCTTTTCCGCCTATAAGACCTACGGGCCCCATCAGGGCGTGATGGTGATCCGCCGCGCCCTGGGGGAATTGCTGCCCAACCAGGGGCACTATTTCAATGCTGATACCCTTTACAAGCGATTCACCCCTGCCGGACCGGATCATGCCCAGGTGGCGGCGAGTGCGGGCATGGCCGATTACATCGATGCGCTCTGTGATCACCATGGCGGCCCCGCGGAAGGGGCCGTTGTGCGCGGCGCATTTGTGCATGATCTGATGCGGGCGCATGAGGTGGAACTGTTGCAGCCGCTGCTGGACGCGGTGAAGGATCGCAATGATCTGCGCCTGATTGGCCCCTCGGATGCGGCCCGGCGCGCGCCCACCGTGGCCGTCGCCATCAACCGCCCCGGCGAAGAGGTGGCAAAGGATCTGGCCGCCCATGGCATCATGGCGGGGGGCGGCGATTTCTACGCGGTCCGCGCGCTGGAGGCGATGGGTGTAAACCCCGATCAGGGTGTCCTGCGGATGAGTTTCACGCATTACACCAGCAAAAATGAGGTGACCCGGCTGATCGAGGCTCTAGATCGCGTGCTGTAGCGTTTCTCAGCACGAAGGCCCACGTATATGAACAGCCAAACTCCGGTGATCTGGTGGATTCGCCGCGATCTGCGTCTGGCAGATAATCCCGCCCTGACCGCAGCCGTAGCGGGGCAGGCTCCGGTGATCCCGGTCTATATTCTGGATGACCAGGAAGCGGCACTTGGGGCCGCGCCCAAGTTCCGGCTTGGGCTGGGGCTGGAACATTTCGCCAGGACGCTGGAAAGCCGGGGCAGCCGCCTGACCTTTCGGCGCGGCGATGCCTTGGAGGCGCTGCAGGAGCTTATCGCTGAAACCGGGGCCAGGCAGGTCTACTGGTCGCGCCTTTATGATCCTCGGGCCATCGCGCGGGATACCGAAATCAAGGAGACCCTGAAATCGGCGGGTGTCGAGGCAAGATCCTTTGGCGGGCGGCTGTTGTTTGAGCCCTGGACGGTGGAGACCAAGGCGGGCGGCATGTTCCGGGTCTATACGCCCTTCTGGAAGGCGGTGCGGAGCCGTGACCCGGATGCCCTGCTGCCGGAGCCGGGCAAGATACCGGCGCCGGATGCGTGGCCGAGCAACGATGCATTGGACAGCTTTCAGATGGGGGCAGCCATGCGGCGCGGCGCAGATGTGGTGCGGGCCCATTGCCGCATTGGCGAAGCCGCAGCTCTGGAGCGATTGGAGACCTTCCTGAGCAACGCGGTGGACCGCTACAAGGATCTGCGCGATTTCCCGGCGCTGGATGCGACCTCGGGCCTGTCTGAAAACCTTGCCTGGGGCGAAATCAGCCCGCATCGGATGTGGCATCTGGGACAGGCTGCGATGGCGCAGGGCGGCAAGGGTACCGAGCACTTCCTGAAGGAACTGGTCTGGCGCGAATTTGCCTATCACCTGATGTATCACACGCCCCATATCCTGAGTGAGAACTGGCGCCCCGAATGGAACGGTTTCGGCTGGAGCCAGGAGGTCACCCCGGATGTGGAGGCCTGGAAACGCGGCCAGACGGGCTATGATTTCGTCGATGCCGCCATGCGCGAACTCTATGTGACCGGCAAGATGCACAACCGCGCGCGGATGATCGTGGCCAGTTTCCTGACCAAGCACCTGATGGTGCATTGGACGCTGGGCATGGAGTGGTTCGCCGACTGTCTGGTGGATTGGGATCCGGCGGCAAATGCCATGGGCTGGCAATGGACCGCAGGGTCGGGGCCGGATGCGGCTCCGTTCTTCCGGATCTACAATCCGGAAGGGCAGATCGACAAGTTCGACGCCGACCGCCGCTATATCCGCCGCTGGATCGCCGAAGGCCAAAGCACGCCGCCGCAAAGCGCGCTCGGTTTCTTCGATGCGGCGCCACGCAGCTGGAAACTCTCGCCCGATCAGCCGCGCGCCCGGCCCTTGATCGATCTCAAGGCAGGGCGAGAGCGGGCATTGGCGGCCTATGGGGCGCATCGCGAGGGCAGGTAGCGGTCCTCGTGGCAAAACCTCAGGTTACCCCCCGTGACAAAACAATGAACTTTCTACGCAGCTCTTGTACCCCTGGCCGGAAAACGGGACAGTGCGGCTGAACCCGGATCCGCCAAAACCAGGGGAGTGAATGCCAATGCCCAATGGAGCCAGACTGATCGCAGCCCTGTCGATGGCGCTGCTTGCCTTTGTGGTGTCGGGCATGATCATGCCCTTGATGCCGGAGGGCACCGATTTTGGCTATTTCACCCATGTGAACATGGCGATCGGGGTTGTGACGGGTTGGGTCCTGATGGGACGGCGCGCCGGACATGGTTTGGTGCCTGCGATCAACAACGGTGTGACCGGCATGGCGGTGATGGTGTTCTGGGGGCTTTTCGCCCAAGGGGTGTGGGAGATGTTCCGCCTGGCGATGCGGCACCGCTACGATGGCCCGTTCGAGGCGCTGAGCGCGATTTTCACGATTGCGCTGGACTACTTCTTTGTGATGGCTGTGTCGCATGTGCTGGCGGCGCTGGTGATCGGTGGGGTTCTGGCGGGTCTCGCCACGGAAAATGCCCACAACCGCTGGCGCTGAACTCAATCACAATTCCAGCCCCAATCCTTAGCCCAAGCCGAAAGGAACCTGCCGCATGGCCGACTTCTTCTTCTATGGAACGCTGCGCCATGCGCCGCTCCTGGCCCTCGTGCTGCAAAGACCCGTGGATTGCCTCGGCGGGGAAGGGGCGACGCTGGCCGACCATTGCGTGCGCCGGGTGGCGGGGCAACCCTATCCGGTGATCGAGAGCTGCCCGGGCCAGAGTGCGGAAGGGATCGTCCTGCGGGGGCTGTCGCAGGCGGATCTGGAGGCGCTGCATTTCTACGAGGGCGGCTTTGGCTACACGGTGAAAACGGTTGCGGTGCACCTGCACGGGGGCGAGACGATTGAGGCCCAGGTCTATTTCCCGATACCGGGACAATTGCCGACGGATGGCCCATGGGAGCTTGAGGTCTGGGAGCGTGACTGGGCAGCCATATCGCTTCGCGCCGCCGAAGAGATGATGGCATACCAGGGGCGAAAGACGCAGGAGGAGATCGCCAGGATCTATCCCGCGATGTTTCGACGGGCCTCTTCCTGGTTGGCGGCGCAGGCGCGCTCCGAGGATCCGGAGCATGATCTGTCGCAGGATGTGCGCGTGCACGCGCACAAGCGCGCCTATGTGAACTTTTTTGCGATGGAGGAGATGGATCTGCAATTCCGTCGCTATGATGGCAGTTTCAGCCCGGTGATCAATCGCGGCGTTGCCCTGGTGGGCCGGGCCACGGTGGTGCTGCCTTACGATCCGGTGCGTGACGAGGTGCTGTTGATCGAACAGTTCCGCGCCGCGACCTTCATCGCCGGTGAAAAACGCCCCTGGATGTGGGAACCGGTGGCCGGTCTGATCGATCCCGGGGAAACGCCGGAGCAGGCGGCCCTGCGGGAAGCACAGGAAGAGGCCGGGCTTCAGGTCACCCGTCTGGAGCCGGTGGGGGAGGTCTACTCTTCCAGCGGTTCATCGGGTGAGTTTCTGCATCTCTTCGTGGGGCTCGCGGATTTGCGTGCCGTGCAGGGCGGCGGCGGTCTGGACAGCGAAAACGAGGACATCCGCAGTAAAGTCATTTCGTTCCGGGAATTGATGGATGGGGTGGACAACTGTATCTATCAAGACATGCCTTTGGTGACAGCGGCGCTGTGGCTGGCCCGGCACCGGGAGAGACTTCGTTCACGAGACGGCCAGGGGGCGTGAGCCTGGCGCTTCACACCTTGTGATCGGGCAGGGGCTTGTCTAAGTCTTTTGGGAACGACTGAAAGGGATACCATGCGCATTGCACGTGACCTGGCCGATGCCATCGGCCATACGCCTCTGATCCGGCTCAACCGCGTCAGCGAGGAAACCGGCTGTGAAATCCTCGGCAAGGCGGAGTTCATGAACCCCGGCCAGTCGGTGAAGGACCGCGCCGCCCTTTACATCATCCGCGACGCCATTGCGCGCGGGGATCTGAAGCCGGGCGGCACCATCGTGGAAGGCACCGCCGGCAATACCGGGATTGGCCTGGCGCTGGTCGGGGCTTCGATGGGGTTCAAGACGGTGATCGTCATTCCCGAAACCCAGTCGGAAGAGAAAAAGGACATGCTGCGCCTCGCCGGTGCGCAACTGGTGCAGGTGCCCGCAGCGCCCTATCGCAACCCCAACAACTTCGTGCGTTACTCGGAACGTTTGGCCAAGGAACTGGCAAAGACGGAACCCAACGGCGCGATCTGGGCCAACCAGTTCGATAATGTTGCCAACCGTCAGGCCCATGTGGAAACCACCGGCCCCGAGATCTGGACACAGTCCGACGGCAAGGTGGATGGCTTCATCTGTGCGGTGGGATCGGGCGGTACCCTTGCGGGTGTGGCAGAGGCGTTGCAGCCCAAGGGCGTGAAGATCGGCCTTGCCGATCCCATGGGGGCGGGGCTTTACAGCTATTACACCACCGGCGAGATCGCCATGGAGGGCTCTTCCATCGCCGAAGGAATCGGACAGGTGCGCATCACCAAGAACCTGGAAGGCTTTACCCCCGATTTCAACTACCAGGTCCCCGATGAAGAGGCGCTGCCGTTTGTCTTTGACCTTCTCCATAATGAAGGGCTGGTGCTGGGCGGATCCTCGGCGATCAATATCGCCGGTGCGGTGCGCATGGCCAAGGACATGGGGCCGGGCAAGACCATCGTGACGGTGCTGTGCGACTATGGCACCCGCTATCAGTCGAAACTGTTCAACCCCGATTTCCTGCGTGAAAAGAGCCTGCCGGTGCCGGATTGGATGACCCATGCGCCGGCCTCGATCCCGGGCGTCTTCGAAGACGTTTGATGGGAATGGCGCGGGCGGGTTCCCTTTTTCGGCTGTGGCTCTATGGGCTGGCGCTGCTGATCGCCCTGGCCCTGCCGCTTTTTGCGCAGATCCCAGCCGGATATGCCGAAACGATCGACGCTTGGCAGAAGACAGCCAGCCGGGCCGAAGAGGTGATCGATACCAATCGGGCCTCCAGCGCGGCGCTGGAACAGCTGCGCAGCGAATTGGCGGGCTATCGGCAAGGCTTTCTGACCGCAGGCAGTGAAAACGCTGACCGTATCCGTACCCTGAAAGGGCAGCTGGAGGCGCTCGGACCGGCGCCGACTGAAGGGGAGGGCGAAGCCCAGGATATCGCCGCGTTGCGGGCCAGCCTGACGCAGCAATTGAGCGCCTTGCAGGTGCCACGCGTGGTGGCCGAGGAAGCCTATCGCCGCGCCGATGGCTTGATCGCGGAAATCGACAAGATCGTGCGCGAGCGGCGCACCGAGCGGCTGCTGGAGCGTGGGGCATCCCCCCTGAACCCCGAGCACTGGCCCGGCGCTGTATCGGTCCTGGTGAGCATTGGCACGGCGCTTTGGCAGGAGACAGTTGTCCAGGTCGTTCACGACACCACGCGCGAGCGGATCAATGACAGTCTGCCTGCCATTCTGGCGCTCGTGATCCTTTCCGCCTTGCTGCTGATGCGCGGGCGTCCCTGGGCCCGTGCGGCGGGGGATTACCTGCGTGAATTTGGCGGTATGGGCACAGGGGTGTGGAGCTTTGTGGTTTCGCTGCTGCAGGTGATTTTGCCTTTTGTGGGGATACTATTGCTGACCAAGGCCGTGGGGCTGGCGGGGATCCTCGGACTGCGCGGCACTCTGCTTGGCAGCTATGTGCCGCTTTGGGCGCTGCTGATCCTGTCGTTCCGCTGGCTGGGAGAGCAATTGTTCGTCCCTCGCGGTCGGCCGGATCTTCTGCCGGTGGCCGACAATCGCCGCAAGCAGGCCCGGTTGATGGTCGACCTTATGGCGCTGGTCCTGGTGTTGCAGGACGCGCTGGGGCGGCTGGAACAGATAGAGCGGATGTCACCTGAAGCCGAGGCGGTTCTGGCCTTTCCGCTGATCTTGGCGGCGTCCCTGCTGCTGGTGCGGCTGTTGCGGCTGACCATCGCATCGCGGGAGGCAGCCAGGTCCGAGGTCGAGGACACAGTCGGTACCGGTGGCAGCAAGATCGTTGCCCTGCTGCAAAAGGGTGCCTATGCGATTGCCATTCTATCCCCGCTTCTGGCTTCGGCAGGCTATCTCAGCGCGGCGGAAGGGCTGGTCTATCCCACGATCGCGACGCTTGCCGTATTGGCCACCACGCTGGTGCTGCAACGGTTTCTGGGGGATACCTATGGCTGGCTCAGCGGCCAGGAGCAGGCGGCGCAGGAGTCACTGTTCACGGTCATGGTCGGCTTTGGGCTGATTGTCCTGGTGCTGCCTTTGCTGGCCTTGATCTGGGGCGCCCGGGTTGCCGATCTGACCGAACTGTGGTCGCGGTTCCTTGTCGGCTTCAGCATTGGTGACACGCGGATCTCTCCGACGGCGTTTCTCAGCTTTGCGGTAATCTTTGCCATTGGGTACACGGTGACGCGGATCGTGCAGGGCAGCCTGCGCAATTCGCTCCTGCCCAAGACCAATATTGATCCGGGTGGGCAGAATGCCATCGTTTCGGGGCTTGGCTATGTGGGGATCTTTCTTGCGGCGGTTGTTGCAATTTCGACCGCCGGCTTCGATCTGTCCTCCTTGGCGATTGTTGCCGGTGCGCTGTCGGTCGGGATTGGCTTTGGCCTGCAGACCATCGTTTCCAATTTTGTCTCGGGTATCATCCTGTTGATTGAACGGCCGATCTCCAAGGGGGACTGGATCGAGGTTGGCGGGCTGATGGGTTATGTGCGCGATATCTCGGTCCGCGCGACCCGGATCGAGACCTTCGACCGCACCGATGTGATTGTTCCCAACTCCGACCTGATCAGCGGGACGGTGACCAACTATACCCGTGGCAATACGGTCGGCCGGGTGATCGTGCCGGTCGGGGTGGCCTACGGTACCGATCCGCGCCAGGTGGAAGCGATCCTGTTGCAGGTCGCCGAGGCACATCCCATGGTCCTGTTGAATCCGGAGCCAAAGGTGATCTTCCAGGGGTTTGGCGCCGACAGCCTGGATTTTGAAATCCGGGCGATCCTGCGCGACGTGAACTGGGTGCTGTCTGTCAAATCCGACATGAACTATGAGATTGCCCGCAGGTTCGAGGAAGCAGGTATCGAAATTCCCTTTGCGCAGCGCGACATCTGGATTCGCAATCCCGAGGCGCTTGTTCCTGCGGCACAGGAGGCTGAGGACCGGGAAGACAGCCAGCAGGCTCCGGTACGCCCCGAACTCTCCGAACTCCCGGAACGCCCGGATCTCGACGATGTAGACTCGGCTGAAGGTGAGACCGACAAGTAGGCTTGAAACCTGCCCAATGAACGTCGCTTGGGTCGTGATCAGCAGGGATAATCCGCAAGTGGGATCCCTGCTTTGGCGCGAAATGCACCACCAACCGGATGAAAAGGGCCCGTGATTCGGGTCGGTTTTTCGGTTTATGTGTTTCCAAATCAGAGACGGTACGGATATTGCTCTTTCATTGTCGCCGATAATGCGGTCCTGCGTCATATTGCAGGGTGATCGATTTGGTTGATTGTATGGGTTTCCCAGGCCGTCAATTGATATCCAGGTGGAAACAAAGAACCACCTGATCGGGGTGAGTTGGCGCTGTTTTTCTGCCAAAACGGCGCATATCTGCCCAATGTGCAGCAGGGCAACCGATTGTTGCAAAATGTATAAATCGCCCTGGAAACAATCTGAACCGCGCATTTGGTCCGGTGCAGGCCTTCTTCCGGGCTGTCGCGGCGATCCGGTAAAGTTTCGTTCAAATTTTTCCTTTGTCCGCCTCGGGGGCTGCAGTAGTTTGAAGATGCCCATTTGGGGGGGCTGTTGCTGCGTATGCCAGTAATTGGTGGAGGCGCTGTTCGCTGCGAACGCTGCTGTTTGGCGGTTGTGTCCTGTTGGATCGTGATTGGTGTCGAAGGTTGTGAAACCGGACACCGCGACCGCAGGCGCCTGTGCAGGTCGTGGACGCGCGCCCTGTGAACGGTTGCGCGCCGAGCTCCCTGATATTGGCTGGATTTAACGCCTTGCGCGCTGTTTCGCCGAAGAGGTTCGGCGCCTTTGCAGCGCATGGGGTATCAGGCGAATAGATGCGCCGATAAGGAGACTGTGATGGCTAAGAATTTCGACAACCCTTATTCGGCCAATCTGATTGGGCTGTGGGATTTCCGTGACGGGTATACCGAAGACGATACCGGTCTGGGCGACGGCATTGCCCAGGATGGGGCGGGCTCGCCCACAACCGGCTATGCCGGTGGCTGGATGGTCGGCAACGGCTCGGATACCCAGTTCACCGTCGATGGCAGCCAGGATGATCCCTTCGATCTGACCGAAGGCACGATCATCACCACGTTCCGCCCCAATGACGTTCCGGCTTCCGGCTCGCAGACCGTGGTGAGCCGCGGGCTTGAAACACCGGGCGACGCCGATGGCGAAAACTTCGAAATCCGCACCACATCGGACGGTGCGATCGAGGTGGTGCATGCGGATGGGGGCTCGTCGGTGCTCTTGTCCACGGATCCGGGTTTCTTCACCTCCGGTGATATCCTGACCGTGAAATACGCCTGGACCGACGGTGGGCAGACCATGGTGGTCGAGAACACCACCCAAGGGACCGTCGCCACCGCAGGGGATGATGTGGCCGGTATGACGCTGGATGTCGCCGGCGCCGGAGAGGACAGCTTCTCCATCGGCGCTGCCGGGGACGGGGCGCAGTCCTTCGATGGGATCATCGACTATGTGGCGGTTCTGGACGAGGACGTGATCGTTTCGGGCCTTGATGGCATTGTCGAAGGTGCTGCCACGGATGATCTGATCGATGCCGCCTACACGGGCGATCCTGAGGGCGACATGATCGATGCGGGCGACGCCATCGACCCCACGGTCGGCCCCGATGATGATCTGGTCCATGCCGGTGCCGGAGATGACACGGTCGAGGCCGGTGCCGGTGATGACACGGTTCATGGCGGATCGGGTGCGGATGTTCTGAATGGCGGCGCCGGTGACGATGTGATCGAAGGCGATACCGATGCGCCGGGTGCTGGCAGCAGCAGCCGCGAGGTGTTCCAGTGGGATCTGGCGCCGGATCCCGATGATGGCGGCGCGGTCGATCCCGACGATGATCTGACCGGCGGCTTCAGCCAGGATACCGGTTCGGTCACGGTCGATTTCTCCGTTCAATCGCAAAGCTCAGGCGTGGAAACCGAATTCGGCAACGCCACGCAGTTCGTCGGCAATATCGATACCGGCGGCAGCCCGGCGGATCCGAACAGCGGCCTGTCCTCCGTCATGAACGGTGACGGCAATGCGGCGACCTATCAGCTGGATTTCTCTGACTCTGTCGGCAATGTCTCCTTCCGCGTCAACGATATCGACGGCAATAGTTCGGTACAGATCACCGCCTATGACGCCAGCGGCAACCCGGTTGTGGTCAACCTGGCGGGTGGCCCGGCGTTGACCATGTCCGACACAGATGCGGTGGCTGGCGACGATACGGCGGATGTGTCGGTGCCCGGCACCTATGCCAGCAATGACAATGCCGACCATTCCCTGCTGGTCACCATTCCGGGGCCGGTCTCGCAGATCGTGATCGAACACAGCCAGCCCGGACCCAACAACAGCGGCATCGATGTGTCGGACGTCTATTTCGACGCGACCGACCCGGCCGCTCCGATCGTGCCCGGCGATGACACCATCGACGGCGGCGGCGGTGACGATGTGATCATCGGCAATGGCGGTGATGACAGCCTGACCGGTGGCGATGGCTCCGACAGCGTCGATGGCGGGGATGGCGATGATGTCATTGATACCTCGGGCAATGAGCCGACGCCGCTGCCCGACCGCGGTTTCCCCGGCTACACGGGCACCACACCCTCGATCCCTCCGATCCCGGCGGACGCCGACCCGACCGACGACATGGATACCGTTGTGGGTGGCGCGGGCAATGACACCATCACCACAGGCGATGATGCCGACCTGATCTCGGGCGATGGCGGCGACGATGTGATCGACGCAGGTATCGACGACGACACCGTCGATGGTGGTGACGACAACGATCTGATCACCGGTGGCGAAGGCTCCGACAGCCTGATGGGCGGCGCGGGCGATGATACCATCTATGGCGGATTGGACCCGGTCTTCCCCGATGGTTTGAACATCATGGACGATGGCGCCGATGGCCGCCCGGTGGATCCCGATCCCACCAATGGCATGGATACCATCGAAGGTGGTGCGGGCAACGATGTGATCTACGGCCAGGACGATGACGATGTCATCTCCGGTGGCGAAGGCGATGACACCATCGATGCCGGCATCGATGACGATGAGGTGTCCGGTGGCGTCGGCAACGACATGATCACCGGCGGCCACGGCGCCGACACCCTCAGCGGTGATGCCGATCGTGACTACTTTATTGGTGGCACCGATGGCGACGTGGTCGATGGCGGCTCGACCGGCGACGACTATGACACGCTGGACCTGACCGGCGTGAACTTCGAGATCGCCTCGCGCACCCTGGATGCGGATGGCAACAGCTACTCCGGCACCATCAACCTGCTGGACAGCTCGGACGCGGTCGTCGGCTCCATGACCTACAGCGAGATCGAGCGGATCATCCCCTGCTTCACGCCGGGCACCCTGATCGCCACCCCGCATGGGGAGCGTAAGGTGGAAGAGCTGCAGGCCGGAGACCGCGTGATTACCCGCGACAACGGCATCCAGGAGATCCGCTGGGTCGGCACCCGCAGCCTCAGCCCCGCAGAGCTGAAGGGTGCTGCGCATCTGCAGCCGGTGCTGATCCGCCAGGGTGCTCTTGGCAACGGTCTGCCCGAGCGCGACATGATGGTCAGCCCCAATCACCGGGTTCTGGTCGCAAATGACAAGACAGCCTTCTACTTCGAGGATCGCGAAGTCCTGGTTGCCGCCAAGCACCTGACCGGTCTGGACGGGGTGGATGTGGTGGAAACCACTGCGGTGACCTACATCCACTTCATGTTCGATCAGCACGAGGTGGTGCTCTCCGATGGGGCCTGGACCGAAAGCTTCCAGCCGGGCGATCTGACCTTGCGCGGCCTGGATCTGGAGCAGCGCAACGAGGTGTTCGAACTGTTCCCGGAGCTGCAGACAGAGGAAGGCCGCGAGGCCTATACCTCGGCGCGCCGGTCGCTGAAGAAACACGAAGCCCGTCTGCTGGTACACTGACCCGGTTTCGCCTGTCGCCTGGGGAGGAACGACAGGTAGACCGCGCGGTGCAGGACATCGGCACATGGGAGGGGCAGGGCTGTCATGGCCCTGCTCTTTTTTGATCAGTTGGTGCTGAAACCCAGAGGTCCGGATTGTGCCTGAAAGCTGCGGTGCCATACCCGGCGCCAATGCCCTCAATGGCCAAGTGTCGGGCGATGGACAGGCGCCTGTGGGGCCATGGCAGAACGCATGTCACCGTGACAGGGGCGTGCGGTTCCTCGGGAGTTGATCTTGCGGCGAGCGCGCTACTGACTGACGCCGCGCAGCAGTTCAATCAGCTTGTCGGCCTCGTCCTTGCCGAGCAAGGACTGGAATTCGGCATCTTGCTCTTTCACTTCCTGCCGGATCTGAAGCATCCGCTTCTTGCCAAGGGCCGTAGGCAGGACATTGATCTGGCGATGGTCAGCCTGTGCGACTTGCCGGTGTACCAGGCCGTCCGAAACCATCCGGTCCACCAGCTTGGTCAGGGTCGGTGGGTTCATCAGCACCACCTCGGCAAGCTGCCCCATGGTCAGCCGCTGGTCCGCTTCCAAGGTTTCAAGTATCCGCCATGCTTCGATCTGAATGCCGTGTTGCTTCAGGCGCGAGTTCAAAGACGCGGCCACCTTTCGATGGGCTGCGGCCAGAGCATAAGACAGATAGTCCTGGATTGGGTTTTGACTCGTTTCCATCGGGGCACCTGCTTGTAACGTTTGGAATTTATTTGACTTGGAAAATAAAATCAATTGGTATGTAGCGGTTCCCGATCCGGCAGGGAAGGGCCGAACGACATTGACGACCTTACCACGTGTTCCGACCGAACTTGAGGAGCTGCGCGATGATCCGATCTTGCGTGGCAAGGGGATCTTTCGCGTTGCCCTTCTCATTCCCCTATGCGGGGCTGCGGGTCTATGGGCGCCCTCCTGCATCTCAAGTGCGCAAGTGGCGGTCGAAGAGCTGAACCGGGCAAATGGGATTGATGGCCGCAAGGTGCAGCTGATCATGATAGATGCCGCCATGGAGGCGAGCATTTCGATCGAGGAGACGGTGAACGACCTGATCGAGACCAATTCGATCGATGCCATCGTCGGCATGCACATCAGCGCCATTCGCCAACGGCTCAGCAAGGTTGTCCGTCAACGCATCCCCTATATCTATACGCCGCTCTACGAGGGGGGCGAGCGGACAGAGGGGTTGTTCGCGATCGGTGAAACACCCGAAGAACAGCTCGGTCCGTCGATCGAATATATTCAGAACGCCTACCGGCCGCGCAGCTGGGCTTTGATCGGCAACGATTATGTCTGGCCCCGGACCTCGCACAACTATGCCAAGACCAAGCTGCAGGAGATGTCAGTGGGCTTGGCCTATGAGAAGTATCTGCCCTTTGGTCTGACCAGCATGAGCCGGTTTGTCGAGGAGATCTCGAACTCCGGTGCCGAAGCGGTGCTGATCTCGCTGGTGGGGCAGGACGCCGTTGCCTTCAATCGGGCCTTTGGCAATGCGAAACTGCATGACCGAATGGTGCGCCTGTCCTGTGCCATCGAAGAAAATGGCCTGTTGGGATGCGGGGCGAAAAACAGCAAGCGGTTGTTCGCCGCGTCGTCCTACTTTGGCACCCTGCCGACAGAGGCCAACCAGGCCTTCAAGGAGAAATACTACCGCGTGCACGGGGACCAGGCACCGGTGCTGAATGCCTTGGGACAGTCCACATACGAAGGGGTGCATTTCCTGGCCGGTCTGATGGAAGGACATGCCAAGATCTGGCGCGATCACACCGTTTCGGATGCCCTGCCTGTGGTGTACCGCAGTGGCCGGAAACTGCTGTCATCCAACGCAAGCGACCGGGCGCCGATCTATCTTGCGCGCGCCGACGGCCTGCGGTTTGAGGTCATAAAAGAGATTTGAAACAGCGACTTGATGGAAAGTAGTTTCCAATTCAATTTTTTTACTTGAATTGGAAAATAAATTCTCCCACGCTTTGACCAACGAATGGATTGCGGGCCAGCGGGCCTGACGATCGGTCAAATGGGGAGAAATGCCTTGGCTTGGGTTATCCTGCTGGTTCTGCTGGTTGTTGTTGCGCTGATCGCGATCTGGTTTCTGCAAAGATACTACGCAAAGGCGACCCTGGACACTGCGCTGGTGCGCACCGGTTTCGGGCGCCGCCGCATCATCACCGACGGGGGCTGCCTGTCTCTGCCAATCCTGCATCAGGTTCAGAAAGTCTCCATGGGAGCGCTGAGTTTCAGCATCAGCCGCGTCGGGCGCGATGCGGTGCTGACACGGGACAAGATGCGCGCTGATGTGCAGTTCGAGTTCGAGCTGCGCGTTGCCCCGACAGAGGACGGCATTGCAACGGCGGCGCAGGCCTTGGGGTCGCGCATCGCCCGAGGCGGCGAAACGGTCCGGGATGTTTTTGCCGGTTCGCTTGTGGATGCCATCCAGCGTGCAGCGGCCATTCGCACCTTGGAAGAGATCCACCTGGACCGCTCCGGCTTTTCCGCCGATGTGGCCGAGGCCATCGAAGCGCAGGCCCAGAAACTGGGTCTCACGCTGGTTTCGGCGTCGCTGATTGCAGTGGATCAGAGCGATCTTGGCCAGTGGAACGAGAACAATGCCTTCAACGCGCAGGGCATGCGGCAACTGGCGGAATTGGTCGCCGAGCAGCGCAAGGAACGCATTCGCATCGAAACAGAAGCCGAGGTCGCCGTGCGCGAAAGTCATCTTGCACAGCATCAGCGGCAATTGGAACTGCAGCGCGCCGAGCGCGAGGCAGAGATCGCACAGCAGGAGCATCTCGCGAAACTCGAAGCCGACGCGAAATCCCGCGAGGCCAGGGCGCGCGATGAAGCCAGGCTCGCCAGCGAAACCACGCGGATCGAGAACGAAAAACGCATGAAGGCAACGCAGGTCGAAACCGACGAGGCCCTGCGCAAAGCCGAGATGACAGCCATCCGGACGCTCGAAGAAGAGAAGATCGAGAATGATATCCTGATCGCGAGGAAACGCGCCCAGGAAGCCGAGGCGCGCGCCGAGGAAGAAACCGCCAAGGCCAAGGTCATCCTCGCCGCCGAAAGCGTGCAAGCCCAGAAAGAACGTGCCATTGCCGAACGGCAACGTGAGATCGCCCGCCTGAACCAGGAAAAGGAGCTGGAGCTGGAGGGCGCCAAGGTCCGGCGCGATGTCGAGACGCTTCTGGAAAAGGCCAAGGCCGATGCAGCCGTGAAAACCAAGGCCAGCGAAGTGGAACGCGCCCGGATGGAGGCAGAGGCCGCAGGCCGCGTTGCACTGAACCAGGCTGAAAACACGCTGGGTGAGGCTGTCATCCGGATGCGCCTGGAAGAGCGCAAGCTGGACCGGCTGCCTGAAATCATGACGCAGATGATGAAGCCGGTCGAAAAGATCGACTCGATCCGGATCAACCAGATTTCAGGCGTCGGAGGTGGCGCTGGCACGGGTGACGGGGTTGATGGCGCCTTTGGCTCGGCCATGGAGCAGATCCTTGGCATGGCCGTCCGTCTGCCCGCGATGAAACAGATGGGCGAGGAGATCGGGCTTGATTTCGATGCCAATCTGGCCGGGCGCACCGCTGATTACGCCAACCGGATCAAAGACAAACCAAAAACCGAAAAGTGACGGAAAAACCGTCCAGCCCCCAACCGGAACGACAACAGGAAGGAAATTGATATGTCATTGAACCGCCGCACCTTTTTAGCCGGTACAGCAGCCCTTGCTGGTGCGTCTGCGCTGCCGCGCGTCAGCCTTGCCGCCGATACCATCAAGCTGGGCTCGATCCTCGATACATCCGGCATCTTCGATGCCTATGGCAAGCCGATGGATATGGCCATGCGTCTGGCCGTCGATGAAATCAACGCAGGCGGAGGCCTGCTGGGCAAGCAGGTCGAGATCGCCGCCTATGACACGCAATCGGATATGGCGCTCTATTCGCAATATGCCCAGCAATTGACCCGTCAGGACAAGGTGGATGTGGTGCATGGCGGCATCCTGTCCGCGTCTCGCGAGGCCATTCGCCAGACAATGCGCAAGACAAAAACACCCTATTTCTACAACGTCCTTTACGAGGGCGGTGTCTGTGACCGCAACATCTTCATCAACGGTGTGACCCCGGCCCAGCAGGTCGAGGCGCTGGTGCCCTATGCCATGGGCAAGTCGGGCAAGAAGGTCTACATCCTCGCCGCCGATTATAACTACGGGCAGATCACCGCGCGCTGGATTCAGAAATTCGTGGCCGACAATGGCGGTGAAACCGTGGGCGTCGATTTCTTCCCGCTGGACGTCAGCGACTTTGGCTCGACCATCGCCAAGATCCAATCCGTTGGCCCCGATCTGGTGATCGCGCCGCTGGTGGGCGGTGCGCATCTTAGCTTCTTCCGTCAGTGGGCCGCCGCAGGCATGAAGGACAAGATCCCGCTGGCCTCCACCACCCTCGGCGTGGGCAACGAACATAAAGTTCTGACCCCGGAAGAGGGCAACGGCATCATGGTCGCCTACAACTACAGCCAGGAGCTCGATACCCCCGCCAACACCGCCTTCAAGGAACGTTGGGCGGCCGCCTATGGGGATAGCAACCTGATCCATGAAATTGCCGTGTCCAACTATCAGGGCGTGCTGACCTGGGCCGAAGCGGTGCGCCAGGCGGGGTCCCTGGATCGTGACGCGTTGATTGCCGCACTGGAATCCGGCCTGTCGATCGAGGGTCCGGCCGGCAAGGTCACGGTTGATCCCAAAACGTACCACGCGGTTCTGGATGTCCATATCATGGAATTCGTAAACCAGGGTATGAAGGTGATCGAAACGCTGCCCCAGCGCCAGCCGGTCGATACCCAGGCTGTCTGCGATCTTGCGGCCAATCCGGGCGACAACACGCAGTACGAAATCGAGATCTGATCGCTGTCTCAGATCGCGCGCGGGGTGTTCTTGCCCCGCGCAACCATCCCATAGATCTCTCTTTTCAACGGAATCTCGCGCCAATGGATTTGTCCGTCGTCATTCTTGTCGAAATGCTCTACGCGGTTGCCTCCTTGATCCTTGTCAGCGCGGGCCTTGCGGTCGTGTTCGGCATGATGAAAGTGATCAATCTTGCCCATGGCGAGTTCATGATGATGGGCGGGTATGCGACCATCACCGCCGTAAATCTTGGTGTGAACATCTTTCTGGCGATGCTGGTGATCGCGCCAATCGTCGTGGGGCTGATCGGACTCGCGGTCGAGCGGCTGGTGATCCGGCATCTCTACGGACGCTTGGTCGATACGATGCTGGCGACCTGGGGGTTGAGCCTGTTCTTCATCGGTCTGGCCACGATGATCTTTGGCAATACGACAACCGGGATTTCGACACCGATCCCCGGGTTTGCCATCGGCAACTATCAGATCAACGGCTACAATTTTTTCATCATCGTGGTCGCGGTGCTGTTGCTGGTCGGGATGCTATTGATCCTGAAGACAACACGCGCGGGGTTGATCGCGCGCGGCGCCATGCAGCGGGCCGACATGGCGGCGGCCCTGGGCTACAGCCCCGACCGTATCTACATGGCGACCTTCTTTTTCGGTTCGGCGCTGTCCGGGATGGCGGGGGCCGTGCTGGCCCCGCTGGTTGGCCTCGTGCCGACATCGGGTGGCGCCTATATCGCCAAGGCCTTCATCACGGTGATCGCGGGCGGGCCGTCGCTGATTGCCGGTCTCTTTTCCAGCGCCGGTTTCTTCGGCGTGGTGAACCAGTTTTTCACCTTCGCCGTCTCTCCGGTCATCGGTGAAGTCGCCTTGCTGGTTGCCGCTGTCGTTCTGCTGCGACTTCTGCCGCAGGGCATCACCGGCAAGTTCTTCAAGGGGAAGCTCTGATGCAGGGAAGCCTCTCAAAAGACGCCGTCAAGATCATCCTGGTCACGGCTGTGCTGATCTGGGTGATGCCGCTGCTGATCGGCACCTACACGCTGACGGTTCTGATCGTCTACGGGATGCTGGGCCTGAGCCTTGGCCTGATCTGGGGCTTCGGTGGTATCCTCTGTTTCGGGCAAGCGGCGTTTTTTGGCCTCGGCGCATATACTTACGCCATTGCCGCGATCAACCTGGGCGAAAGCACGGTCCCGATGATCCTGGCGGTCCTGGTCCCGGGCCTCTTTGCAGCGCTTCTGGGCGCCATGATGTTCTACGGGCGGCTGAATGATGTCTACCTCGGGGTCATCACCCTGGTTGTGACCCTGATCCTGTTCAAGTTCATCAACTCCACCGCCGGGCCGCAGTATGTGATCGGAACCGCGCGGCTGGGCGGGTTCAACGGCATCCCCGGTTTCCAGACCCTGAACGTCCCCGGAGACCCCGATGCCTACATCTGGGGTGACAGCTATTTCTATGTCTGCGCTGTTCTGTTGGGGCTGGTCTTCTTCCTGGTGACGGCCTTGCTGAGATCCAGCTTTGGCCGCATCGCGGTCGGCATCCGGGAAAACGAAACCCGCATGTCGCTGATGGGCTATGACGTGCGCGCCCGGAAAACCCTGCTGTTTGCCACCGGCGCTGCCATCGCCGGGTTGGCCGGCGCGCTGTTTGCCAACTGGGCAGAGATTGTCACGCCGAACCTGTTTTCCCTGGGACAATCGGCCGAGATCATCATCTGGTGTATCGTCGGCGGTCTGGGCACGCGGCTGGGGCCGGTTCTGGGCGCTGCCGGTCTGGCCTATCTGAAGTTCCTGCTGGGGCAGCAGGCCGTGGTGGACAACACGCTGATCACTGGGCTGATCCTGGTGCTGTTCGTGCTCTTCCTGCCCAAAGGCGTCGTTCCGGCGCTGGCGGACCTCTGGAAGGTGAGCTTTGGCCGCCGACCCCTGGGGCGCATTCACCAGCAACGGCGCCTGAGATACCGGGAGCGTCGCAATGGCTGAACTTGTTCTTGAAACCCAGGGACTGACAATGCGCTTTGGCGGTGTGGTCGCGGCCAATAACGTCGACTTCAAACTCCGCGCCCGCGAGCTGCGCTGCCTGATCGGCCCGAATGGGGCGGGCAAATCCACCTTCTTCAAATGCGTGACGGGGTTGCAGACGCCAACCGAAGGCGAGGTCTACATGCGTGGGGTCGAGACCACGCACTGGATGCCGCATCAGATTGCCTCCCTGGGGGTCGGCATCAAGACCCAGACACCCAACGTCATGGACAGCCTGAGCGTCTTTGAAAACATCTGGTTGGCAGCCCGGCGGTTTCATGAGCCCCAGGAGGCCAATCGCAAGACGCAGGAGATCGTCGAACGCCTGGCCCTGGGGGCGATCGCCCGCGACGATCTGGGGCGGCTGGCGCATGGCGAACGCCAGCGTGTCGAGCTGGGTCTGGTTGCCGTCGGGGATCCCTGGCTGGTGTTGCTGGACGAACCCGCGGCCGGCATGAGCGCCGAAGACGTGGAGCGCATGACCGCGATCATTCACGAACTGAACAAGACCGCCGCGATCATCATCGTCGAGCATGACATGCAGTTTATTCGCTCCATTGCCGAGGTGGTGACGGTTTTCCACCAGGGAGAAGTGTTGATGGAAGATCATGTGGACCGGGTCATGTCCGACCCAATGGTGCGCAACGTCTATCTTGGAAAGAAGGCCTGAGATGCGCGACGACGAAGCCGAAATTCTTGCCGTCAAAGGCCTCTCAGGCGGATACGGAAAGGTGCCGATCCTGCACGGGATCGAATTCGCTGTTGCCGCAAATGAAGTTGTCGGGATCCTCGGCCATAATGGCATGGGGAAAACCACGCTGTTGAAGACCTTGATGGGGTTCCTGCCCGCCGGGTCCGGCACGATCAGGTTTCACGCGAGTGACATCACCGGCATGCCTCCCTTCGAGCGAGCCGGGCTTGGTCTGGGCTATGTGCCGCAGGGCAGGGGCATCTTCCCGCAGTTGTCCGTGCGCGACAATCTGCGCTTCGCCTGGCACGAGTACGCCGGAGCCTCCGAGCACGATGTCATGGAAAGCGTGCTGTCGGATTTTCCGCGCCTGCGCCCGCTCATGGACCGCGAAGGCGGCGCGCTTTCTGGTGGGGAGCAGCAATTGTTGGCGCTGGCCCGCTGCCTGATGGGAGATCCGGATTTCCTGCTGCTGGATGAGCCGACCGAAGGCATCCAGCCCTCGATCATCGAGGAAATGGGCGAAACACTGCTTACCCTGCGCCAAAACCGCGGGCTTTCGATCCTGCTGGTCGAGCAGAATTTCGACTTCATTTCAGACCTTTCGGACCGGGTGCTTGTCCTTGAACGGGGCCGCATCACCGGAGAGTTGAGCAAGGCGGATCTTTCCGACCAGGCCAAAGTTGATCAGTTTCTTGGTTTCGGAGCGGCCCGATCAACCCGTGGTCACGGCAACCGCCCCCGGACCGACTCCGCCGCCTCACATATCCAATGGAAACCCCAGGCAATGCCCGCGATTGAACCGGCTGCCGCAAGCGTGGTGACGAACATGACAATAAAACGACCGACACTGGCGCAGATGCGCGATATGGCCAGCCGGTTCGGGATGAGCCTTTCGGATGAGGATCTGGAAGAATACCGCGAGATCATCGAACCCTACATGCAGGCCTATGATCGCTTGGACGCGATGCCGGACTACCTCCCTGAGGTGCGCTACCCGCGCAGTCCCGGTCATTTCCCGAACCAGACCGAAAATCCTCTGAACGCCTGGTATGTCAAAACCGAAGTGCGCGGCGCGCCGGATGGTAAGCTGCGCGGCAAACGCATCGCGCTGAAGGATACCATCTGCCTGGCCGGCGTGCCGATGATGAATGGCTCGTCCATCATGGAAGGCTACACGCCAGAGATCGACGCCACCATCGTGACGCGCATGTTGGATGCCGGGGCGGTCATTGTCGGCAAGGCGCATTGTGAAAACTTCTGCCTGTCGGGGGGATCGCATACAAATGCCAAGGGGCCGATCCACAACCCCTGGAAGCGGGGATATATGGCGGGCGGCTCCTCGGGGGGCTCGGCTGCCTTGGTGGCCGCCGGAGAGGTCGATATGGCCATCGCCGGGGATCAGGGCGGCTCGATCCGCATCCCGGCTTCGAATTGCGGCGTCTACGGGATGAAACCCACGCATGGGCTTGTCCCATACACGGGCGCGATGCCGATCGAACAGACCATCGATCACCTTGGCCCCGTGACAAACACCGTGGCCGACAATGCCTTGCTCTTGGAGGTTTTGGCCGGTGCGGATGGTCTGGATCCGCGCCAGTGCAAGCCCACCGTCTACAGCTATACCGAGGCGCTCGGGCGCGGTGTGCAAGGGCTGCGCATCGGCATTCTCGAGGAAGGATTTGCCCACGAGAATTCGGAATTCGACGTGGATACCAAGGTCATGCAGGCCGCCGAGCGGTTCCGGGAGCTGGGTGCGCGTGTCGAGGAAGTGTCCATCCCCGAGCATCACACGGCCATGGATGCCTGGACCGCGATCACGCTAGAGGGGCTTCAGGACGGCATGATGTGGGGCAATTCCACCGGCACCAACTACAAAGGGCTGTTCCTGCCCTCGATGACCGATCACATGGCGCAATGGCAGGGGCGCGCGGATGAGTTGAGCCATTCGCTGAAGGCCTGCATGTTCGTGGGAGAGCATTTTCAACGGCAGTACCGGGGCCGCTTCTATGGCAAGGCCCAGAACATCATGCGGCTGTGCAACGAACGCTACATGGCGGCGCTCAAGCGGTACGATCTCTTGCTGATGCCGACCCTGCCGATCAAGCCGCAACCCCATCCGCCGGCCGATTGCTCGCTCAGCCTCTATGTGCAGCGGGCCTTTGAAATGGTTCCCAACACTGCGCCCTTCAACGGCGGTCTGCCTGCGATGAGCATCCCCTGCGGGCTGAGCGAAGGGCTGCCCATCGGCATGATGCTGGTCGGGCCGCATTATGGCGAGATGAAGATCTACCAGGCGGCGGATGCATTCGAACAATCGGGCGATTGGCGAAACATGTAAGGGAGGATCGACATGTCAATCCTGAGTGAAAGCCAGGCGGCGCGCATATCCGATTGGGATTTCAGGACCGAAACCTTGGTCGGCACGACCGCCCCGCAAGACGGCCAGTCCTATGTCCAGGGACCGTTACAGCCGTCATTGGCCTATATCACCATACCGCAGCTGTTGCGCGAAGCGGTGTCGCGATTTGGCCCGAGGGAGGCTGCGGTTTTTCCCGAACAGGACCTCCGGCTGAGCTATTATGATCTGGACCGCGCCGTGGACGAGCTGGCCTCCGGGCTGTTGGCGCTTGGCCTGGAAAAGGGGGATCGCGTCGGGATCTGGTCGCCCAACCGGTTCGAATGGGTGCTCACCCAGTTTGCCACCGCACGCGTCGGGCTTGTGCTGGTCAACATCAACCCGGCGTACCGGCTGGGCGAGCTGGAATACGCATTGAACAAGGTCGGCTGCAAGGCTGTGATCGCGGCCAAGTCCTTCAAGAGCTCCGATTACGCAGGCATGATCCGGCAACTGGCCCCGGAACTGGACTCATGCGAGCCGGGGCGCCTTCAGTCTGCCAGACTGCGCCATTTGCGCAGTGTCATCCTGATGGATGATCACCCCGGCCCCGGTGCCTATTCCTTTGCCGAGCTCAGGAAACTTGGTGGCCCGGCCCAGCAACTGCGGATTTCCGAGATCGACAGGACCCTCGACCCCGATGACGCCATCAATATCCAGTTCACCTCCGGCACGACGGGGATGCCCAAGGGCGCAACGCTGTCTCATTACAACATCGTCAACAATGCCCGCTTTGTGACGGACCGTATCAACCTGAGCGAGACGGACCGGTTGGCAATCCCGGTGCCGCTCTATCACTGTTTCGGCATGGTGATGGGGGTGCTGGGCGCGGTCAGCAAGGGGGCGGCCATGGTCTTTCCCGGCGAAGGCTTCGATGCGGCCCAGACGCTTGATGTGCTGGCCAAGGAGCGCTGCACCGCTGTTTACGGTGTGCCGACCATGTTTGTGGCGATGCTGGAAAACCTTGAAGACAGCCCGCGCGATCTTTCCAACCTGCGCACCGGCATCATGGCGGGCGCTCCCTGTCCGGTAGAGGTCATGCAGCGCGTCAATACACAGATGAACATGAAGGAGGTCACCATCTGCTACGGGATGACGGAAACCTCGCCGGTGTCCTTCCAGAGCTTCGTGGATGATCCCACCGGCAAACGCTGTGAAACGGTTGGCCGGGTTCACCCGCATCTTGAAGTGAAGATCATCGGCGCGGACGGACATGTCGTGCCGGTCGGGACACAGGGCGAGCTGTGCACCCGTGGCTATTCGGTCATGAAGGGCTATTGGGAAGATCCGGAGAAAACCGCCGAGAGCATCGTGGATGGATGGATGCATACCGGAGATCTTGCGGTGTTCGATCAGGACGGATTCTGCTCCATCGTGGGGCGGGTCAAGGACATGATTATCCGGGGCGGCGAAAACATCTACCCGCGCGAGATCGAGGAATACCTGATGCGACACCCCGGTGTCAGCGATGTCCAGGTCTTTGGCATCCCCGACGAGAGGTTCGGCGAGGAAGTCTGCGCCTGGGCGATCGCAAAGCCGGGCATGGATCTGAGCGAAGAGGAGCTGCGTGCGGTGTTGCAGGGCCAGATCGCGCATTTCAAGATACCGCGGCACATCCGGATCGTGGATGAGCTGCCAATGACCATCACAGGTAAACCACAGAAGTTTGTGATGCGGGCCAGAATGATCGACATGCTTGGATAGCGGCTGTTTGCCTTTCTGCGGATGGGGCCTTGCCCGGGCAGGCTCAGCCGCGTGCGGCGCGCCAGGCGGCCCAGGCTTCGGGCGTGTCGAGATCGGTGATCGCATGGCGCGCGGGCAGGGAGACATATTGCACCTTGTCCCGTTTTAACAGCGGGCGCGCCCCTTGATCGCCTGAAATCTCGCAAAGGTCGGCAAAGCAGCGCTTTGGAAACAGCACCGGGTGACCTGCCTGACCGTCCTCGGATGTGGCCCGCAGAATCGGGCCGTCCCCGCCGTGAAAATGTGCCGCCACATGCATCATATCCTGGGTTTCCACCTCGGGCATATCGGCAGGCAGGATCATCACGCCTTCGGTGCCAGCGGGCAGCGCGGCGATGCCACGCCGGATCGAGGCGGCCATGCCTTCATCGGCGTCGGGCACCGGCACCGTGGTCGCCGTGCCAGTCAGGCCGGTGCGGGGATGTGCATCACTTGGCACCGTGACATAGACCGGCAGCCCGGTCAGTGCGCCGCGGCGGCACATCAGGGACAAGAGCGGCTGGCCATCAACCTCTTCGGTCAGCTTGTCGCGCCCGCCCATGCGGGAGGAGGCACCGGCTGCCAGCAACAGGATCGCGATATGTGACATGGATCTTCCCCCGTCAGATGGCAGGTGTTCACCATCTGGCGGGATCTTGGGCGAAGGACCGGGCCAAGGCCAGCGTTTTTTCGCCGCAGGCGATGCCCCCGCTGGTTGGCGGGGGGCGTCTGGCTCAAACGGTCATCCGCGCATGCGTGCGCCGTCTGCGTCGAACAACGGCGTGGTGATCAGCCGGGCCTTGTGCATCTTGCCGAGGATCTCGATCTCGACCTCCAGATCCTCTGCCACCTTGCCGGTGGGCAGAAACCCTTGCGCGATGGATTTCTGCGCATGGTGCGAATAGCCGCCCGAGGTACAGAAGCCGACCACAGTGCCATCCAGCCAGATCGGCTCATAGGCGGTGACATCGGCATCATCGGCGTCGACCTCAAAGGCGCAGAGCCTGCGGGACGGGCCAGCATCCCGTTCTGCCTCGGCAGCGGCACGACCAATGAAATCCGCGTCCTTCTTGAAGGAGATGAAGCGATCCAGGCCGGTCTCGGCAGCGGTGTAATCGGGGGAGAACTCCCTGAGCCAGGCGCCGAAGAACTTGTCGAGCCGCAGCGACATCATCGCCCGCATGCCGAAGGGTCTCATGCCATGGGGCTGACCCACCTCCCACAGCACATTCCACAGCGCGCGCTGGCTGGGCAGGTCGCAGTAGATCTCGTATCCCAGATCGCCGGTGTAGCTGACCCGCTGCACGATGCAGTCGGCCATGCCGACGGTCATCGGCCGCACGTCCAGGAACTTCATGTCCGAGATATCCTGCCGGGTGCAGGCCTGCAGCACCTCGCGCGCCTTGGGACCTGCGATTTGGAAGCCGTTCACCCTGTCCGAGATGTTTTCGACCGCGACGCCATCCTCTGCGTTCTGCTGGAACCAGCGCATGTGATAGGCCTGCGCCCCATAAGAGGCGGTCAACTGGTAGCTTTCCTCGCTGAGGCAGGAGATGGTGAAATCTCCGATCAGGCGCCCCTTGTGGGACAGCATCGGTGTCAGGCTGATGCGCCCGGGTTGCGGTACACGGCCTGCCATGATCCGATCCAGCCATGCGCGGGCATTGGGGCCGGTGACGCGGTATTTCCCGAAATTATGCACCTCGTTGATGCCAACCGCCTCGCGCACAGCCTTTACTTCGCGCGCTGTGGCGTCGAATGCGTTGGAGCGGCGGAAGGAGGGGGTCTCGTAGCGCGGCTCATCCCCTTCAGCGAAGTAGTTCACCACTTCCATTCCGTATTGCTGGCCCCAGACCGCGCCCATCCCGTCAAAAATGTCGTACATCGGTGTGGTGCGGAAGGGGCGCGCGGCCGGCAGCTCCTCGTTCGGGTAGGAGACCGAGAAGCGCGTCTGGTAGTTCTCCACCACCTTGGGGCGGGTATAACCCGGCGTGATCCAGTCGCCGAAACGGGCGCAGTCCATGGCGAAGGTGTCGCGCTCGCATTCGCCTTCGACCATCCATTGCGCCAGCATCAAGCCGACGCCGCCGCCCTGGCTGAAGCCTGCCATCACAGCACAAGCCGACCAGTAGTTGCGCATGCCCGGCACCGGTCCGACCAAGGGGTTGCCATCCGGGGCAAAGGTGAAGGGGCCATGGATCACCGATTTCACCCCGGCGCGCTCCAGCGCGGGGAAGCGGCGATAGGCAAAGGCGATACTGTCCTCGATCTTGTCGAAATCATCCGGCAGCAGCTCGTGGCCGAATGTCCAGGGCGTGCCATCCACCGCCCAGGGTTTGCAGGGCTGTTCGTAGAACCCGATGCAGAGGCCGCGACCTTCCTGGCGCAGGTAGCTTTCGCCGGCGGGATCCATCACGTGTGGGTGTTCGCCGCCCGCATCGATGATGGCGGCGATTTCCGGCACCTCGTCGGTGACGATATACTGGTGCTCCATCGGGTGCAGCGGGAAGTAGACCCCGGCCATGGCGCCCACCTCGCGCGCCCATAGCCCACCTGCGTTGACCACATGTTCGGCGTGGATGGTGCCCTTCTCGGTGACCACATCCCAGGTGCCATCGGGGCGCTGGTTGGTCTCGATGACCTTGCAATGGGTTTCGATACTGGCGCCGCCCATGCGCGCGGCCTTGGCATAGGCGTGGGTGGTGCCGGAAGGATCAAGGTGACCGTCCAGCGGATCATATAGCGCGCCCAGGATACCGTCGGTATTGGTGATTTCCGACAGTTTCTTCACCTCTTCGGGGCCGATGATATCGGTTTCCAGCCCCATGAAGCGATGCTTGGCCCGCTCGGCCTTCAGCATGTCGAAACGTTCCTGGTTGTCGGCCAGGGTGATGCCGCCCACATGGTGCAGCCCGCAGGACATGCCGGTGATCTCTTCCAACTCGCGGTAGAGTTTGATCGTATAGCCCTGCAGCGCTGCCATATTGGTGTCGCCGTTGAGCGTGTGAAAGCCGCCCGCCGCATGCCAGGTAGAGCCCGAGGTCAGCTCGGACCGTTCGATCAGCATGACATCGGACCACCCCAGCTTGGTCAGGTGGTAGAGGACCGAACAGCCGACGACTCCGCCGCCGATGACCGCGACACGGGTTGTGGTTTGCATGACATTGCTCCCTGGCATTTCGCTTTGACCCCATTCTGGACAGAAGTGCACAGTAATCCAGTGGAAAAGCGACACCCCATGTCGCGGACAGGTCGCATGCGCAGTGGGCGATCAGTCTTCGGTGCGGAAGCGGCTGTTCTGAACGATCACGATTGCCAGCAGTGGCATCACCAGCGTCAGCACCGTGACGGTGATCAGGAGCGGCCCCAGCTGGCTGTAATCGGCTCCGGTGGTGACTGTACCGCTGGCGTCCTTCACCTCGCGCGTCACCACGAAGATCTGGTTGAGATATTTGGTCCCCAGGCTGGAGGCCGAAAGCGCCAGATTGGTGAAGGAGGCCATCACCGCAAAGAAGGTCGCCTTCAGGCCCGAAGGCGCGTTGCGCGCGATCCAGGCCAGCATCGGGATCATGGAAACCTGCCCCAGCGGCGATTCCACGGCCGTGTCCACCAGGGCGATAAAACGGGCATCGACGACACCATTCGTCATCGCTGCGGTCCATTCGTGTACCCCGTAGTAAAGCGCCAGATTGGGCAGGCTGAGGATGGCTTCGCTGATGGTCAGGAAGATCACGATCCAGGTGATCGAGTTGTTGGCCATCATTGGGCGCAGCACGATCATGCCCACGAGCGTCAGCAGCGAGGCGATCAGCGACAGCACCGAAAAGAACTGCGGATCGAAGCCCAGGACGTCGATCTCGAACCAGCCGGTGCCGGGGCCGCTCAGGGGTTTGGCGCGGTAGACGAAGATGATGATGGCGGTGCCGATCAGCGCGCGCGCCTGCGCCGGTGTCAGCACGGCAATCAACTGCCGCATCAGCACAAGCACGATGGCCATGGATCCGGCAAAGATCACCTCTTGCCCGTAGGCAAGATCACTGAGCCCGACACTGAGCGACAAGGCCACGAAGGCACCGCCACCGATGAAATACCACCAGTTCACCTCCACCGGATCCCGCGGCGGGTCCAGCCGCTGGCGGATCTCAGCCTGTGCCAATCCTTCACGGCGCAACGCCCTTGTTCGGCGCAATCGCTGCACAAGGGCCAGCGCCACGCCCGAGAGTGACAAGACCGGGACCAGCAGCGCCAGCATGTAGACATGGGCATAAAGCGCGCCTTTGTCGGCCTGGGGCAGCGCCTCGGCACCATCAAACAGCAGCACGTTGAAGGCCGCCGCCGCGCTGGATCCGCCGATCAGGGCCATGCGACCCAGGGTCTGCATGGTGGTATGGAGCGCGCGGGTCTCTTCCGCGGGCAGCTCGGCGCCGCTGCGATCCCGGTGCGGGACGGCCTCGACCGACATGGCATCGGCGACCACGTCCTGCAGAACGAAGCCGCAGGGCGCCAGGATGATTGCGGTCACATACCAGGCATTGACCGGCATCAGCGCCTGCATCATCTGCGGCAGGGTCAGAAGGGCGACAATGATGGCATAGCTGAGCGCCATCAGTGCAGCTCCCAGCAGAATCAGCAGGTATTTCCATCGCCAGATCAGATCGACGAGATGGCCGATCGGCATCTTCAGCGCCCAAGGGATCCCCACCCAGAACCCAAGCCCCGCCAGGAAAGCAGCAGGCAGGTCCAGGTATTCCTTGACGTAAAAGGCCCCCGCGACCGAGGTGATGCCCTGCGCGCCATAGGCGAAATAGATCAGGAGCGGCGGCAGGAAGGACCAGCGCATCTGCCGGGACAGATCCACCACAATGCTGTCGATCCATCGCCAGGCGCGGGTCATCCGTTCACTGTCCTCTCGCCGCTCTGATGTCCGTCTACGCCCCGGTTCATGCCAGCGGCCGGATCTTGAGACCGGTAAGCCGGTTGCCTTCGCGGGCCGTGACCTCAAAGCGGAAACCGTGGAAGGAGAAGACCTGTCCCACGGTCGGGATCATCTGCGCCTCGTGGATCACCAGGCCCGCGATGGTGTTGGCCTCCTCGTCGGGCAGGTTCCAGTCCGTCGCCCGGTTGAGGTCGCGGATGGTGGTGGCACCATCGACCAGGAAATGACCGTCCTGGGTCTTCTTGGCCGGGGATTGCTCGGCCGGGTCGAATTCATCGGTGATCTCGCCGACGATCTCTTCCAGGATATCCTCAAGCGTGATCAGCCCCTGCAAGGCGCCGTATTCGTCCACCACCAGGGCAAAATGGCTGCGCATGCGCAGGAATTGCCGCATCTGCTCGTCCAATGTGGTGGTTTCAGGCACGAAATAGGGCGGTTTGGCCACCGAGGTGATCTGGAAATCGCGCAAGGCTGCGGCATCGCCGTCCGGCCCGCCGATCTGGGCATACATGGTACGCAACAGATCCTTGGCATGAACCACACCGATGATGTTTTCCTGCTCGTCCTTGAAGACGGGCAGGCGGGTATGGGGCGAGGTCAGGCATTGCTCCAGGATGGCTTGCGGGTCGGTATTGGCATCGATCATCTCGATGTTGGAGCGATGCAGCATGATCTCTTCGACAAAACGGTCCGACAGATCCAGCGCGCCCAGGATCCGGTCCCGGTCTTCCTTTTCCACCACCCCTTCGGAATGGCCAAGGTGCAAGGCGCCGGCGATCTCTTCACGCACGGCCATGATGTGGCTGTTGGGGTCGATGCGCACGCCAAAGACACGCAGGACTCCGCGCACCAATAGGCGCACCGCGCCCACGACGGGGGCAAGCACCGTCACCAGAACGCCAATCACCGGGGCCACGGCAGAGGCGGCTTTTTCGGCGTTGGAAATGGCATAGGTCTTGGGCAGAACCTCGGCAAAGACCAGCACCAGAAGCGTCATGACCAATGTCGCCAGCGCCACGCCGCTTTCGCCAAGAGCACGGGTGAACAGCGCCGTGGCGAGAGAGGTCGCCAGGATGTTCACCAGGTTGTTGCCCAAGAGCACCGAGCCGATCAGCCGCTCGTTGTCTTCGGTGACGGCCAGTGCGCGCTGCGCGCCGTGGGATCCCTTGTCGGCCTGGCTGCGCAGCTTCCCGCGCGAGGCTGCGGTCAGCGCCGTTTCAGAGCCGGAGAAGAACCCGGACAGGACCAACAGCAGTACGATGGAGCCGGCGGTGAACCAGAAGGCACTGTCCAGCGTGAAGGGATCGGTTTCCATGTCAGGTTCCGTTTATCTGAGTGTCGTTTCGGTTATGGGGTGCCGACCGGTTTCGTTCAAGGGGGCGGGGCGCCAGTTGCGGTCGGGACCCTGCACTAGTCCTGATCCAGGCCGACCGGGCTTCGTGCAAGGGGGTGATGATCCAGGACCAATTCGCGGAGCCGGGCATCCAGCACATGGGTATAGATCTCGGTGGTTGCGATATCCGCATGTCCCAGAAGCGCCTGTATGGCGCGCAGGTCGGCACCATTGGCCAACAGGTGCGTGGCAAAGGCATGGCGCAGCGTGTGAGGGGTCACCTTGTCGGGTGCCACGCCGCCGGTGACGGCCAACTCCTTGATCAGCAGGTAGAACCGGTGCCGGGTCAGGTGGCCTGCCTTGCTGCGGGAGGGGAACAGGAAGCGCGACGGGCTGTGGCCCTTGGCTTCGGCGTCATCTTCTGCGGCGTCGCGTGCCTTCAGCCAGGCGGCCAGCGCATCGCGCGCCGGGGGCGACAGCGGCACCATGCGCTCCTTGCCGCCCTTGCCAAGCACCAAAAGCATGCGGGGATCGCCACGGGCGGCAGAGACCGGCAGCGAGACCAGCTCGCTCACCCGCATGCCGGTGGCATAGAGCAGCTCCATCAGGCAGGTGTTGCGCAAGCGATCCGCTGGCGTGCGGCCGGTCTGGCGCGCCGCATCCAGCAGGCGGTCGACTTCGATGACCTCCAGCGTCTTCGGCAGCGCCTTGCTGCGACCGGGCCCCTTGATCTGGATGGCCGGGTTGTCGTCGCGCCAGCCCTCCTCGAAGGCGAAGCGGAAGATCTGGCGGATCGCCGACAGGCGGCGGGCGCGGGTGGCGCGGGACAGGCCTTCGGCGTCACAGGTCACCAGGTAGGATTCGACCTGCTCCTGGGTCAGGCTGGCAAAGCCGGTGTCGCGCCGCTGCATCCACGCGGCCAGGTCCTTCAGGTCGCGCCCATAGGCCAACAGCGTATTGCGCGCGGCCCCCAGATCCGCCGCCTGCGCATCCAGAAACGTGGCGATCCAGGTCAGGTCATCCGGCGGGGCAGGCATGTCAGTGCCGCTCCAGCAGCATCAACTGCAAGGCGGCCCGGCGCGCGCTGTCTTCAAGCCCCAGGGTGCGAAAGGAGATCAGCGCGGCGGTCAGATCGCCAAGATTGCCCTCGGCCCCATGGGCAAAGAGGATCATGCTGCGAAGGATCGCCTCGCCCAGATGACCGGCATCCAAATGGTGGCGCAGCGACAGGGGCGCAATGGCCTGCTCCTGAAATCCGGCCGCGATTGCACGGGCCAGGTCCGACGGGGCCTGCTCCTGATCGGGGCGCCCCTGGGCAAGTGCCGCAAGAAACCGGTTCTCGGCGCTGTCGGACGGGGGCGTGCGGGCGGCCAGCTCATAGCTGGGCGCAAGCAGTCTTATGTGCCAGGCCCGTTCCGCCGCAGGGCCTTGCAGGCGGGTGCGGGACAGGTCGGCGGCAAAGAGATCGGCAAAGGCGACCTCGGTCCGAGAGTGTCTTGCCGCGGTCCAGGCCGCCTCTAGAGCCTTGCTCAGCGCGGTGCCAGTGGCGGGCGGCTGGCCATTGCCGCCCCGCAGGGCGGTCTCGAACTCCTGCAAGGCACGGACCCGGTCCCAAATCCCGCCCGAAGCGGCAGGTCTACGGGCGGTGAAAAGGCCCAGCAACTGGTTGGGGTTCAAGGCACCGATCCGGGTCAGGCGTTCTGCCGCTTCCAGCTGCGCCTTCCAGCCGGCGATATCCCGCAGGTCCGCAGCGGCAAAGACGCGCGCAAGCGGTGCCGTTGGAAGCCGTTCCCCGATGGCTTCGAACAGCCGGAAGGTCAGCGGATCCGGGGCGGCGGGCGCGGGCAGGAGCGGCGCCCCTTCAAAGATGTCCGGATTCAGAAACCGGTCCAGCACCGCAAGGCGCTCGGCTGGCAACAGCTCCAGCGCATGGGCGGATTCCAGCATCAGGGCGGCGGTTGGCCAATCCCCGCGTCGTGCAGCGCAGAACACGCGGGCGCCGTAGTCGGGCGCAAGAAAGGGGCTGGCGGTCAGGGCAGCGCAGGCGCGATCCTCATCTCCGCTCAGCAGTGTTGCATCGAACCAGCGGGCAAATCGCGACGGGTTTTCCGTCGGCCCGGCCTGCTCTGCCAGGGCCTGGGCGGGGTCAATCGCACCAAGATCCATGAGCCGGTCAAGGCGCGCCAGCAAAATGGCGTCATCGCCGCCGGGCACGGGTCGGCTTTCGGACAGCAGCAGCGTAAACAGCAGTGATTGCATGGCGGGGCTGTTGCGCACCGGAACCTGGTCGATCAGGTGGGCAATTTCGTGCGGGTCGCTGCCGCGCCACAGATCGACCGGCAGGCCGGTGGCAGAGGGGGCCACCAGCCCGATGGGCGGCAGCAGGGCCTCAAGCGGGGCCACGGCGATTTCCGGCTGAGCGGCACTGCCTGCCACCGGCGGTTCCAGCAGCACGGTCTCGGGGATGGCCTGGGTGTCGGGCTGGCCCAGCCAATCGATCACGGTCAAAGGTTCTTCGGCCCGGGCCACGCCTGCAAGGAGACCCAGGCAGGCAGCCCCAGTCAGCAAGAGGTGCTGCCTAATCGGCATGCAGCACCACCGGCTTGCGAATCTCCTCGGTCGGGGCGCTGAAATCGGCGCCGAACCATGGGCCGACATAGGCATATGCCACCAGACCGATCGCGGCGAGGATGACGATGTAGAACAGATATTTGATCAAGCGCGCCATAGCGTCCCTGTTGCCTGCTTCTTTGTGTTTTGCTCAAGTTATATATGGCCTTTTTGATAATATCACGTCATTCACGGAAGAATGAGCGAAAAAGAGCAAACAGAAGAGACGGCGACGGTCGCGCCCGCTCCGGGGCGCCTCAACAAGACCGTCGTGATGGTGGGCATGATGGGGGCCGGCAAGACCGCCGTTGGGCGGGCCCTGGCCGCGCGTCTGGGGGTTCCGTTTCTCGACAGTGATCACGAGATCGAAGCCGCCGCCAATATGTCTATCCCCGAGATTTTCGCCCGCGACGGTGAGCCGTTCTTTCGCCAGAAGGAGCGCCAGGTGATTGCGCGCCTTCTGGAGGAGGAACGCGGGATCCTGTCCACGGGCGGTGGTGCCTTTCTGGCGGAAGAGAACCGCAGGCTGATTTCGCAACGGGGCGCCTCGGTCTGGCTTCAGGCGGATCTGGAGGTGCTGTGGAACCGGGTGCGCCATCGCGACACGCGGCCGCTGCTGCGCACCAAGGATCCCAAGGCAACGCTGCGCGACCTGTACGAGGCGCGGGTGCCGTTTTATGCCAAGGCCGACCTGACGGTGAAATCCGATGGCAAGGCCTCGATTGAAGAGATGGTCGATCGGGTGCTGAACGCCCTGAGGGAGCGACCGGATGTATTGGAGTGGAAGTGATGGAACGCGTGGTACATGTGCCCTTGGGGGATCGCGCCTATGATGTGGTGATCGGTCCCGGCCTGTTGCAGCAGGCGGGACAGCGGATCAAACCTCTGCTCAAACGTCCCCGGGTGGCGGTCCTGACCGATGAGACCGTCGCGGCATTGCACCTTGATACCCTGCGCGCGGGCCTGGCCGCGGAAGGCATCGAAATGGACGCCCTGGCGCTGCCGCCGGGCGAAAGCACCAAGGCTTGGCCGCAGTTCACCCGTGCGGTCGAGTGGCTGCTGGAAAAACGGGTAGAGCGCTCGGATGTCGTTGTGGCCTTTGGCGGCGGTGTGGTGGGCGACCTGGCCGGTTTCGCGGCTGCCGTGCTGCGGCGCGGGGTGCGGTTTGTGCAGATCCCGACATCGCTTCTGGCCCAGGTGGACAGCTCCGTCGGCGGTAAGACCGGCATCAATGCGCCCCAGGGCAAGAACCTGATCGGCGCCTTTCACCAGCCCTCGCTGGTCTTGGCCGATACCGAGGTTCTGGGCACGCTCACCGCCCGCGATTTCCTGGCCGGCTACGGCGAGGTGGTGAAATACGGGCTTCTGGGTGATGCGGAATTCTTCGACTGGCTGGAACAGCAGGGTCCGGCCCTGGCTGCCGGTGACATGGCCGCGCGGGTCGAAGCGGTGGCGCGCTCGGTGCAGATGAAGGCTGATATTGTGGAGCGGGACGAGACCGAACAGGGGGATCGCGCGCTGCTTAACCTGGGGCATACCTTCTGCCACGCATTCGAGGCGGCGACGGGCTATTCCGATCGGCTGCTGCATGGAGAAGGCGTGGCGATCGGCTGTGCGCTGGCGTTCGAGCTGTCCTCGCGTCTGGGCCTGTGCAGCCAAGAAGACCCAAGCCGGGTGCGGGCGCATCTGAAGGCGATGGGCATGAAGGCGGATCTGGCCGATATTCCGGGCGATCTGCCGGGGGCAGAGGCGCTGTTGGACCTGATGGGGCAGGACAAGAAGGTGGTCGATGGCAAGATCAAGTTCATCCTGGCGCGCGGGATCGGCTCGGCTTTCGTGACATCGGATGTCCCGCGTGAGGCGGTCTTGTCTGTCCTGAAAGATGCCCTGGCTCTGCGCGCTGTCCCTGCCTGAAGGTTCACGTGGCCGGGGCCGTCAGCGGCCCTTGACCACCATCAGCTCGCCGATGTTTTCGGCCGTGATGTAGCCCGCAAGAGTGCCGGATTTTGTGACGACCTTCACCGCGGGGGCCCCGTGATGTAGGGCATCCAGCACGGTCTCCAGACCTGCGGTCAGCGGGACGGCTGGGATGTCGGTCTGCATGATCAGCGAGATCTGCTGCATGCGCGGCCTGTCCGTGGCCAGGGCCGAGAACAGATCGCTGCGGGTCACGAACCCCAAGGGGTGACCAGCGGGGTCCAGAACCGGAAATTCATGCTGGGTGGTGCGGATCACGGCGTTTGACGCGGTTTCCAGCGTGTCTTCGGGCGCAAGTGCTTCGAATCTGGTGATCATCGCATCGCGGGCCAGAAACTGGCGCGAGACGGCGCGCATGGCCACGTCCTGGTTTTCCGCATTGGCGGCAATGAAGACGAACCCGGCTACCAGCACCAGCACCGGATTGCCGGAGGTGAGGCCGAGATAGGCCAGGCCAATGGCGCAGACCTGCCCGGCGATGGAGGCGACGCGGGTGGCCTTCACCCGGTCCATGCCAAGGCAGAGCGCTGCGCGCAGCACCCGCCCGCCATCCATTGGAAAGGCAGGGATCAGGTTGAAGATCGCCAGGATCAGGTTCACCGCCGCAAGGCGACCAAGGAAATTCCAGATGGTGAAGGCCTGCGCCGGATCGGTCAGGCTTTCCAGCGTCCACTGACCTGCGCCGATCACCACCAGAATGGCCCAGATCGCGATATTGACCGCAGGGCCTGCAAAGGCCACCGCGATTTCATGCCAGGGGTTCGTGGGCATCCGCTCCAGCCGGGCGAGGCCGCCGATGGGCAGAAGGGTGATGTCCGGGGTGGCAATGCCATAGCGGCGCGCCATCAGCGCGTGTCCGAATTCATGCGCCAGCACGCAGGCAAAGAGCGCCAGCACGAAGGCGGTGTTCTCGATTGCGCCGGGCAGGCCCTGCTCTTGATAGGCGGAGATGCCGATCCAGGCCAGAAGCAGGAAGAAGGTGACATGGACCCTCACCTCGGAACCTAGCAGGCGACCTAGGGTGAAGGACCATGTCATGGGATCAATTCCTCAACAGAGGGGAAGGGGAGATCAGAACGGGATCTCGTCGTCGTCGATATTGTGGGAGGGGCCACCCTGGCCGCCGCCGAAGCCACCGCCGCCCTGTGGGCCGCTGTCGTACCCGCCCCCCTGCGAGCCACTGTCGTAGCCACCGCCACCATAGCCGCCGCCGCTGCCACCGCCATAGCCGCCGCCACCCTGGCCACCGCCTTCACCGCGGCCATCCAGCATGGTCAGGGTCGAGCCGAAGCCCTGCAGGACGACCTCGGTGGAATAGCGGTCCTGGCCGTTCTGATCCTGCCATTTACGGGTCTGCAGCTGGCCTTCGATATAGACCTTGGAGCCTTTGCGCAGGTACTGTTCGCAGACCCGCACCAGACCTTCGTTGAAGACGGCGACGCTGTGCCATTCGGTACGCTCACGGCGCTCGCCGGTGTTGCGGTCCTTCCAGGTTTCCGAGGTGGCGATGCGCAGGTTGCACACCTTGCCGCCGTTCTGAAAGGTCCGCACTTCGGGGTCGCGGCCCAGGTTGCCGATGAGGATGACTTTGTTGACTGAGCCGGCCATTTGGTCCTGTCCTTGTTCTTATCTGTGTTCTTATCCGATAGGCGCCGGGGCCGAGCCAGAGCGAATCTGACCCGGCGGCGCGTTGGCGTCACCCTACAGGCCCCCAAGCCGCGATGAAAGCAACCTTCTGGCAGGCGTCGGTGCGGATTTGTGGCATATCAATTGCTGGCCTCTCATCGGTCCTGCCGGGCGCAGATCTGCCGATCACAGCCAGATGGTTCCAATTCCCGGCAAATTGGCTATAGTCCGGCGCATAAAGAGCATGTTTTGTAGAAATTGAGGCTGAGGAGTGTTTATGCCAAAGCTGAACGCGACCGGACAGGTATCTCCCGGACAGGTATCACAGTGTCGGGCCCTCAAAGCCCCCCGGTGGATCCCCCCTTTCATGCCCCGAACCACGGCCGGTGTTTCGATGGGCCTGTCTGCGGCGATGGTCGTGGCCTCTTTCGCCTTTTGTCTCCTATCCGGGCAGGCGGCCCGGGCGGATATGTTCTCCACCAAGAACCAGCGCAGTCTTTTTGCCGCCCATACACGGGTTCTGGATAGTCGTGCGGCGAAACAATATGAGTATTCGTCGCGACTGAAACCGCCAACCTCCTACGGCGACGAGGCGGCCGGAAAGCTGCTTTATACCGGTAAATACCGGGGTGAATTCCTGCCCATGGCCCGTGCAGCCGCGCGCAAGCATGGGGTACCGGAAGGGCTGTTCCTGCGCCTGGTGCAACAGGAAAGCAACTGGGACCCGGAGGCAGAATCCCACAAGGGGGCCCTGGGGCTGGCGCAGTTGATGCCGCAGACCGCCAAAACCCTGGGGGTGGATCCGACCGTTCCAGCGGAAAATCTGGATGGTGGTGCGCGGTATCTGGCGCGCCAGTTCCGCAAGTTCGGGTCCTGGCGGCTGGCGCTGGCGGCCTATAATGCCGGGCCGGAAGCGGTTCAGAAACACGGCGGCGTGCCCCCATACAGTGAAACCCAAAGTTATGTGAGAACCATCTGGGGCGGCTGATTTCCCGCCAGATTGGACCTGAGCGGAAGCGCTGTGGTGGCCACGCGTGGGCGGCAGGTTCACGGATTGTTAAAAATAGTAAATGCCGCGTTAACTTCGATTCTTGGCCACGAAGTTGCCTGAATTGACTCTCAGAAAGCGGGCAGTTTCAGGAGGGCATAGGATGCGTGCACATAGCTTTGAAGATCGTCTCGAGCGGATCGAATGGAAACCTTCTGCGGTGCCGACGCGTGAGATCGTGGACAGTGTGCTGGGCGCGGAGAACCGCCTGCGACCGCGCAGCGTGCTGAGCACATTGGCCGGGGCGATCCTGGGCATCCTGATCGGGTTCGGCCTGCTGGGCATGGCCTCGCAGCAGTCGCCCTGGGGCCCTGAGAGCGGCACGCCGGGGCTGATCCTTGGAACGCTGTCGCTGGGCGGACTGGTGGTCTCGGTCGGTCTGGCGCTTTATGCCGCCTGCCGCAGCCAGAGCCACCCGCGGCTGATGCAATTTGCCTCCATGAACCTGTTGATGATCGTGGTTCTGTTGCTCAGCTAAGGGGATCCGGCGGCTGGTCGCATTTGGCTGAGCGGAATGGTCGGAAATTGCGTTTGATCAAGGTCTGACCTATGGGTTTGCTGGATCCTCCAGCCCATGACGCAAGAATCGAAAGTTCAGACCATGCCGCAGCAGCCGTTACGAAACCGGGCCGTAGGGGGCGTTGCCCTGTCGCTTGGGGTTCTGCTCCTTGGCGTACAGATGTCCTGGTCTGATGATCTGCCCAAGACCGGATTTGCGACGCTCGAGGCCTTGGGGGAGGCGCTGTTTCACGATCCCAACCTCTCGGCCAATCGCAGCCAATCCTGCGCCAGCTGCCATGACCCGGACTATGCGTTTACTGATCCGCGCCGGTTCGCGGATGGAGCCTTTTCGCTGGGGGATGATGGGCAATCGCTGGGGGACCGCAGTGCCCCCACAGCGAGCTACGCGGCCTTTACTCCGCCGTTTCACCAGAGGGAGGATGGCGCCTGGGTGGGCGGCATGTTCTGGGACGGGCGCGCGGCCGGGCTTGCGGAACAGGCTGCGGGGCCGCCGCTCAATCCGATTGAGATGGGGTTGAAGGACGAGGCCGAAGCCGTTGCGCGCTTGGCCGAAAACCCGGATTATGTCGCGGGTTTTGACGCGCATTTCGGGGCAGGGGTGCTGGATGATCCGCAGGCGGGCTATCGCGCCATGACCGAGGCCATTGCCACCTTCGAACGCAGCCCCGTGTTTGCGCCTTTTGACAGCCGCTATGATCGCTTCCTGCGCGGCGAATTGGAGCTGACCAAAGAGGAAGAGCTGGGACGGCTGCTGTTCTTTTCCGAGCAATTCACCAACTGCAACCAGTGCCATCAACTGAGGCGCAGCGCGATTGATCCCAAAGAGACCTTCACCGATTACAGCTACCACAACATCGGGGTGCCGGAAAACATTCTGGGACGTGCTGAGAACGGTGTGCCGCCCGGCACCATCGACGAGGGGCTGTTTGCCAACCCGGCGGTGTCTGACCCCGCTGCGCGCGGCAAGTTCAAGACGCCGACCTTGCGCAATGTGGCGGTGACCGGCCCCTATATGCACAATGGGGTGTTTCAGGATCTGCGCACGGTGGTTGTCTTCTACAACCGCTACAACAGCAGATCCGACGCCGCCCAGATCAATCCCGAAACCGGTCAGCCCTGGGGGGAGATCCCGTTGGCAGAGACCCTGTCCACCAAAGAACTGACCCATGGTCCGGCGCTGGATGATCGCCGTATCGATGCGCTTGTGGCCTTTCTGAAGGCGCTGACAGACCAGCGTTACGAGGTCTACCTGGAGCCATAGAGGCCCACCGGGGGCAGAGAAACCAGAAAACGGGCCAACGCGGGTGTCGCGCTGGCCCGTTATTCGTTCACTCGTTCAATACCGGGGTCACTCGGCGGCGATCTTGATCACGGGGGTCATCCGCTCCAGCACTTCATCGTCGAGGTGACATTTGATCTGATGCCCGGCCTGCAGGTGGCGGACCGGCGGCACCTCGCGTTCGCATAGGCCCCCCGGCACTTCGGATTTCCAGCGGCAGCGTGTCTGGAACGGGCAGCCCGGCGGCGGGTTCATCGCGGAGGGGATGTCGCCCTCCAGAACGATATGCTCCTTCTCGACCGAGGTGTCGGCGATGGGGACCGCGCTGAGCAGAGCCTCTGTGTAGGGGTGATAGGGCGGCGAGAAGACCTGATCGGTGTCGCCGAGTTCCACCACATGGCCCAGATACATCACCATCACCCGGTCGGAGAGGTAGCGCACGATGGACAGGTCATGGCTGATGAACAAGAGTGTCGTCTTCTCATTGCGCTGGATCTCCATCAGCAGGTCCGTCACTGCCGCCTGTACCGAGACATCTAAGGCCGAGACGGGCTCATCCGCCACCACGATGCGTGCCCCACCGGCAAAGGCGCGGGCGATCCCGACGCGTTGTTTCTGCCCACCCGACAGTTGCCGTGGCATCCGGTCGGCAAAGGCGCGCGGCAGTTTCACCAGGTCCAGAAGCTCCAGCATGCGGTTCTTGCGCTCGGCGTCGCTGTCACCGATCCCGAAGATCTCCAGCGCACGGGTGATCTGCCGCCCCACGGTCATCGAGGGGTTCAGCGTGTCAAAGGGGTTCTGGAACACCATCTGCACATCGGAAATGGTCTTGGTGTCGCGCGCCTCGATGGGGGTCTGTTCGATGTTCTGCCCATCCAGCAGGATTTCACCATCCGTCGCTGTTTCGAGCCCCATCAGAACCTTGGCAAAGGTGGATTTGCCGCAGCCAGACTCCCCCACGATGGCGAGGGTTTCGGATTCGCGGGCCTCGAACGACAGGGTTTCATTCGCCTTCACCACCTTCCTGGCGCCGCCCCCGAAAAGGGCGTTGGCCGCCACCTCGTAGTATTTCTTCAGCTGATCCATCTTCAGGACCACCTTGCCAGGCGCGGTCTTTTCCTTCTGCTCTCCGACGGTGATTGGCGCGTTCCAGTCGATCTCCTGGAACTTCAGGCAGCGGGTGGCGTGGCGGTCATTGCCGGGCACATCGGCCATCGGGATATCGCCTGCATCGCAGCGCCCGGCCTCGAAGTAATCGCAGCGCGGGCCAAAGTTGCAGCCCGGCGGGCGTTCGTGGGGCAGGGGAAAGTTGCCGGGGATCGCCACCAGCGGGCGCGCGTTCTTGTCCGCACCCGGCAGCGGGATCGAGCGGAACAGCGCCTGCGTATAGGGGTGCTGCATCTCGTCGAAGACATCCTCGATGCTGCCGCGCTCCACCGCCTCGCCGGAATACATCACGCAAAGCCGGTCGCAGGTTTCCAGAACCAGGCCCAGGTTGTGGCTGATGAACAGCATCGAGGTACCGTATTTCTTGCCCAGATCCTTGACCAGTTCGACCACGGCGGCCTCTACCGTCACATCCAGCGCGGTGGTGGGTTCATCCAGGATCAACAGCGCCGGTTTCGACATCAAGGCCATGGCGATCACGATCCGCTGCTGCTGGCCGCCCGACAGCTGGTGCGGGTAGCTGTTCAGCATGCGTTCGGGATCGGGCAGGCGCACGTCGGTCACGACCTCAAGGGCGCGTTTGTAGGCTTCATCCTCGCTGACGCCCTCGTGGATCATCGGCACTTCCATCAGCTGCTTGCCGATCTTCATCGCCGGGTTGAGGCTGGCCATAGGCTCCTGGTAGATCATCGCGATCTCGTTACCGCGAATGTCGCGCAGCTCCTCCACGCTCATCTCGCCCAGGTCGCGGCCCTTGAACTTGATCGAACCGCCCACGATGCGACCGTTCTTGCCCAGATCCTGCATCACCCCAAGGGCAACGGTGGATTTGCCGCAGCCAGACTCGCCGACAAGGCCGACCGCCTCGCCGGGCATGACGGAGACGGAGAAATCCATCACCGCAGGGATTTCGCGCAGCCGCGTGAAGAAGGAGATCGACAGGCGGTCGATTTCCAGGATGGGGCCGTCGGAGTATTCAAGCTTGCTCATGTCATCAATCCCTCAGGCTTTCTTCGCGCAACCCGTCCGCCAGCAGGTTCAGCCCCAGAACGAGGCTCAAGAGCGCAATGGCGGGCGGCAGGGCCGGGTGCAGGTAGACCGACAGAAGCTTGCGCCCCTCGTTGATGGTCGACCCCCAGTCGGGGCTTTCGGGCGGCAGGCCAAGGCCGAAGAAGCCTAATGTGCCCAAAAGGATGGTGGTGTAGCCGATGCGCAGACAGAAATCGACGATCAGCGGCCCGCGTGCATTGGGCAGGACCTCCCACAGCATGATGTACCAGGGGCGCTCACCGCGTGTTTGGGCGGCGGCGACGTAATCGCGCGTCTTGATGTCCATGGTCAGACCCCGCACGATGCGGAACACGGTGGGGGAGTTCACGAAGACCACCGAGACAAAGACCACAAGGATCCCGCCGGGCACGTCAAAGAAATCAAGTGGCCAGACGTCGATCTTGGAGCCCGCCGCGTTGATCAGCGACATGTACATCAGGAACAGCGGCATTAGAACCACGGCGAGGATCATGAGATTCTTCTGTGGCTGTGTGCGATAGCGGGCGTTCAGCAGGACACCGAAGAACACCATCGGAAAGGCAAAGAGCACCACAGCCATGTATTGCGGCAGGCCGGTTGCCACGATTTCGGGCGTCACCAGCAGGTAGAACAACAGGATTACCGGGAAGGCCAGGATCAGGTTGGCAAGGAAGGACAGGAAGGTGTCGAGCTTGCCGCCATAGTATCCTGCAGGCAGGCCAAGGGTGATGCCGACCATGAAGGCGAAGATCGTCGCAAGCGGCGCGATCTTCACCACCTCCCAGGCGCCTTTGACCATGCGGCTGAAGACATCGCGGGCAAGGTTGTCCCCTCCCAACAGATACCAGGCGAAATCGCCTTCCTCGGCGCCGCGCAGCGGCGTGCCGGGGGCCTTGTTCTTCATGCCGGAAGCCTGCGCCAGGGGATCATGGGTGATGATCATGTCAAAGGCGCCGAAGATGCCGGTGAAGACCCAGAACATCACAAGGCCAAAGCCGATCATGCCGATGGGGCTGTCGAACAGCTTGCCATAAAGACCAAGGCGGCGTTTGAAACTGATGGAAAGGGCGAAAAGGACGATCAGCGCGGCCCAGACCGGCAGCATCCGCTGCGCAAGCGCGCCGATGATGCCGGCACCCGTGCCCATGAACAGGCCCAGCACAATATAGGCCAGCAAGATAACGGCCGAGGCCAGGAAGGTGACGCGCACGGCGAGGGCAGCCAGCCCTTGCGGGCCAGCCGACAGGCTGAGCGTGCCGCCGACGTTGGTGATGGAGCGATCCTCTGGCGTCACGGCGCCGATGAGGATCCAAATAAGGATCGAAATGGCCAGCAGTCCCAAGGCCGCAAACAGAAGCGGGTTGAGAAAGGCGATCGATCCGGTCCAGCTGAGGGGGTCCATTGTCTTTCTCCGTCTTCAGGAAATGCGAATGCGCGGGTTGAGGTACACATAGCCGATGTCTGAAATCAGCTGTGTGATCAGCACCACGAGGACGGAGACGACGGACACGCCGAGCAGCAGTTCGATATCGTTGTTGCCCGCCGCCTGCACCAGCGTCCAGCCAAAGCCCTTGTAGTTGAACAGGGTCTCGACGATCACCACGCCGTTCAAAAGCCAGGGAAACTGCAGCATGATCACCGTGAAGGGCGCGATCAGCGCGTTGCGCAGGGCGTGTTTCATCACGATGTTGGGAAAGCTCACACCCTTAAGACGCGCGGTACGGATGTATTGCGCCGTCATCACCTCGGTCATCGAGGCGCGTGTCATCCGCGCGATATAGCCCATGCCATATAGGGCGATGGTCAGCACCGGCAGCAGGAAGTTTTCGAAGGTGGGGTTTTCCATTGCCCCTGTAGCAGTTCCTTTGAAAAGGGTGCGCCCTTCAATTAGACCGCTGTCTTTCAGGAACTGATTGATCGGAGAGGCGGAGGCCGCAAAAAGCGCGATGAACAATACGCCCGAGACATATTCGGGCGTTGCCGTGGTGGTGATGGCAAAGGTCGACAGGGTCCGGTCGGTGGCAGATCCTTCTTTCATCCCGGCCAGAACGCCGAGGATCAGCGCCGACGGCACCATGACCACCATCACCCAGAACATCAGGGTGCCGGTCAGCGACAGGCGGGTGGCGACGATGGAGCTGACCTCATCCTTGAACACGGTGGAATAGCCCCAGTAGCCTTGCAGGATGCCACAAAACCGCGGCGCTTCGGCCGGGTCCATCCCCGGTGTGATGCAGCGCCCGGTGACGGTGCCATCCTCGGCCACATGCTGGTAGGAGGGCGCGACACCGATCCACTCCATGTATTTCTTCGGTGTGGATTGCAGGTAGCCGCCCTTTTCCAGCCAGCTGGCGACCGCCTCGTCCGACATGCGGAAGTTGCCTTGGGTCTTGGCCAGTTTTTCAAGGTTCGGATAGAGGTTCGTCATGAAGAACACGACGAATGTCAGACACAGAGCGGTCAGGATCATGACCCCGACACGTCTGAGGATAAACAGTCCCATGGATGCCCCCGTTGGTGGCTATGCGCCTGGTACGTTGCCATGCGCTTGCTTGCGGGGCGCGGCTGCGCCCAGGTATTGGCTGTGGCCCGGAAGTCGCGGTGGTATGCGTCCAGCAGAAGCGGGCCGCGCGTCATTCGCGCGGCCCGGGTAGGGGGCTTAGGCCTTAAGCGCCCATTTGTAGATCTGCGGCAGATCGGCGATGTGCTTGTCGACACCCACCAGATTGTCCCGGTGGTGACGCATCGCCGTGCGCCAGTAGGGCTGGATGGTGACACCCTCGTCGATCATGATCGCCTGCAGCTTGCCCATCACCGCGCGGCGCTTGTCGGCGTCGGCGATCGAGTTGGCCTCGGCCAGCAGCGCGTCGAACTCGGCATTGGCAAAGCCGCTTTCGTTCCAGGCCTCGCCCGAGCGGTAGGCCAGCGCCAGAACCTGGGTGCCCAGGGGGCGGTGGTTCCAGTTGGTCGAGGAGAACGGATATTTCGCCCAGTCGTTCCAGAAGGTGGAACCCGGCAGGATGGTCCGCTTGACGTTGATGCCGGCATCACGCAGCTGGGCCGCCACCGCATCGGTGGTGTTACGGCGCCAGTCGTCGTCGATCGACAGAAGCTCGTGCTCGTAATCGCCCATGCCCGCTTCATCCATCAGGGCCTTGGCCTTGGCCGGATCAAACGGGATACGGGTGACGCTTGGGTCATGCTCGGGGTGCATCGGACCGACGTGGCAGTTGTCGGCGGGGATGCCGTAGCCGGACATGCCCAGTTCCAGGCAGACGCTGTTGTCCACGGCCATGGCCAGCGCCTGACGCACACGCTTGTCCGCGTAGGGCTTCATACCGTTCACTTCGGCCTGCTGGTTGGGGCGGATCACGATGGTAAAGCCCGAGGGGATTTCCGAGCGGGTCAGGCCGAGACCGTCGAAGATATCGACGTATTCGCCCACCGACTCCCAGTTCATGTCGATCTCTTCGGCCTCAAAGGCGGCCAGGAAGGCAGCCGGGTCGGTGCCGTAGTCGATGAACTCGATCCGGTCCAGATGGCCGCCCTTGCCTGCGGCATAGCCCCACCAGTCATGGCCTTCGTTGCGCACAAGGACGCCCTTGACGCCCACTTCCATGCTTTCGGGCAGCATGTAGCCGGTGCCGATCGGGTTCTCCAGCATGGTGGCCGCATCGTGGCTGGCGTGGGTGATCGCCGCTGGATAGTCGGCCATGCCGGGAATGATGGTGATGTCCGGAGTGTTGGTCTTCAGCAGCACCGTATGGCTGTCCACCACGGTGATGGCGCCATCGGCGGCCTTGCCGGTTTCCGCGTCGATCAACGAGGCCATCCGACCCGCCATCGAGTTACCTTCGACGCTCTTGTCGCACCAGCCGGTGATGTTGCGCGCCACGTCCTCGGCGGTGAAGTCGTCACCGTTGTTCCACTTGACGCCCTTGCGCACATTCAGCGTGTATTCGGTGGCGTCGTCATTGGCGCTCCAGCTTTCCAGCAGCATCGGGCCGAAGGAGCCGTCGCTGTTGTACTCGACCAGATATTCCAGCCAGCCTGCGGTGAAGGTCGCAATCTGGGTCCAGTCAAAGGTCCGCGGGTCCTTCAGCGCCCGCACTTCCATCTGCATGCGCAGGGTACCGCCCTTTTGCGCGTGGCCGTCGGCACGGGCCGGGCTGGACATGCCAATCAAACCGTAGGCCGCCGCGGCGCTGACGCCCAGGGCCGTGGTGCGCGCCAGAAACTCACGCCGGTCCAGCTTGCCGGATTTCACTTCCTCAGCGTGCATCTGGGCCGCCCAATGGAGCGGCGCTGCTGTGGTGGTTTTGGTAGTCATGCGGATCTCCCTATTGCACCGGTCGAGGCTTAAGCCTGCTTTGCGTTGGCGATTATTGGGCCCGGAATTTCGTCCGGAATGGTGCTTAGCTATGTATATCGCCGTTTAACGCATCCATTCGGCATCATATCCCCTGTCAGGTCAATGCACAGATTCGGCGGAATGTGGTCAAAAAGCGACGTTTTTGGCGTCGCATTCCGATCTTGGCGTGATCCTCGCCGACAGAACTGGGCAGAAGTGCCCAGTATTGCGAGATAACACATTTCCATAACCCGTATCCGGCGGCGGGATAACGCGCTGGCGCGCGGGAGTTAGAGCTGATTCTATGTGCTACCCGGGCAGGTCTGCCAGCCGCGCCGCCTTGCGCAGTTTGCTAGGGGTCTCACCGGTGTGCTGGGTGATGAAGCGGGTGAAATAGGCGGCACTGCCAAAGCCGAGTTGCACCGCGATGTCCCGCATCGGCAGATCGCTTGAGATCAGAAGGGTGCGGGCCGCGTGCAGCTGGCGTTCGGTCAGCAGAGCGGCGGCGGTCTTGCCGGTTTCCGATTTGCAGACACGGGTAAGATGGGTCGGCGTCACCTGCAGCGCGGCAGCATGGTCGGCCATATTGGTGGGCTCATCGAAAAACGAGACAACACGTTTGCAATAGGCCTGTGACAGACGCCGTGCCGCGCTTAGTTTCGGCGGCGGCAGCGGACCCGAGGGGGGCTGGCGACGCAGGTGGATGCTGATCAGATCGGTCTGCGCCTGCATGGCACGCCGCCAGAGTGCCGGATGCGTGGTCTGCTCTACCGAGATTTCTTCAAGAAGACTGTTGAGGCGGGCCTGATCACGGGCTTCCTTGACCTTCACATGCATGGGATCGGAGGGCATCGAGACCGGAGTGTTTGCCGGAACCATCAACGCCTGGCCAAGACAGTGGCGCCCGAATTCAACCGACCACAAGTGACCGGCCGGAAAAAACAGAGCGTTGTGGGCGCCAAATCCGCGTTGATGGCCGTCCATCAGGCAGCGTCCCTGACCGCGCGTGATCCAGATGAGCACGTGTTCCTTGCGGTCATGCGCCAATTCGGTCTGCCAAGTGCCGTCCACAGCAAGGCGCGCAAGCGGAGAAACGCAGAGGTCCTCGGATGGTGTGGGATCGAAGGGCATTGAGGTGCCAGTTATTGAAAATTTTATGATCACAACTGTCCAACATGATTGCGATTCGTTCAAGTGCCGACAGAATCACGATAAAGACAGAAGTGCTAAGGGTTGAGCCTATCGCCTTGTTAAGAAAAATAGAAAAGCTGCTCAGCCTTGGGGGGTAATGGCCTGCCAGGCGGACATCCGGGCGCGGAACCAGGTGCGCTGCCTCTTTGCGAAACGGCGTGTGGCGATCGCAGCCTGCTCCTTGGCCTGCTCCAGCGACATCTGTCCCTCCACATGGGCCATCAGCTCGGGAACGCCGATGGCCTTGCAGGATGGTAGCGCGGGATCATAGCGGTCGCGCATGGCCTCCACCTCGTCCAGCGCGCCCTCGGCGATCATCAGGTCGAAGCGTCGCCGGATCCGCGCCTCCAGCCAGGCCTTGTCACTGTTCAGCACCAGGGCCGTGCAGGCGCTGAGCGGCAGCGGCGGGGGCGGGGTGTCGTCCTGCCATTCGGCAAGCGGACGCCCGGTTGCAACCAGGACCTCCCAGGCCCGCTGCACCCGTGCGCGATTGTTGAGGTCGATCCGCGCTGCGGTGGCCGGATCCAGGGCCCCTGTCAGGGCTGCAAGAGACAGGGAATCGCCTTGCGCGCGCACCTCGGACGGGGTTGCCGGGATCTCGGCCATGCCTTCGGTCAGGGCAGCAAAGTACAGCCCGGTGCCGCCGACGATAATGGGGCGTTCCGGGCCTTTCAGCAGCGGCAGCACCTCGCGCAGCCAATGACCGGCGGAATAACTCTGATCATAGGCCACATGCCCATAAAGCCGGTGTGGCGCGCGGGCCTCCTCCTCTACGGAGGGGCGCGCGGTGATGATACGCCAGCAATCGAACACCTGGCTGGCATCCGCATTCACCACAACTCCGCCCTGTTTTTCAGCGATTTCAAGCGCCAAGGCGGATTTGCCGGAGGCCGTCGGGCCTGCGATCAGGACCGGCTTGTCGGGGTCAATGGTCAGTTCTGTCATGCGTCCCGGATCCCGGCCTTGAGGATTTGTTGTATTCCGGGGAAGAAAAGGCGCCTGGCCTGCATTGATCCTGCCGGTGATTTGCTTCATTTTGCGCCGCAAACTAACCCCGTCATATTCCGGAGCGCAACATGCCCCTAGAAAACGATACACCGGCCGCCCCTTCGGCCGTGGCCTATAAACGTGTCATGCTGAAGATCTCGGGAGAGGCCCTGATGGGGGATCAGGGGTTCGGTCTGCACCCGCCCACGGTTCAGCGCATCGCCCAGGAGGTGAAGTCGGTCCACGACATGGGCGTGGAGATCTGCATGGTCATCGGCGGCGGCAATATCTTCCGCGGCCTGTCCGGTGCTGCCCAGGGCATGGAACGCACCACCGCCGATTACATGGGGATGCTGGCCACCGTGATGAATGCCCTCGGCATGCAGGCAGCCCTCGAAGGCCTGGGCGTCTATACCCGGGTGATCTCGGCCATTCCGATGGACCAGGTCTGTGAGCCCTATATCCGTCGCCGCGCCGTGCGCCACCTGGAAAAGAAACGGGTCTGCATCTTTGCCGCGGGCACCGGCAACCCCTATTTCACCACCGACACCGCCGCCACCCTGCGCGCCAATGAAATGGGCTGCGAGGCGATCTTCAAGGGTACCAAGGTGGATGGTGTCTATGACAAGGATCCGGTCAAGTTCGAGGATGCCAAACGCTATGACACCGTCAGCTACGACGATGTGCTGGCCAATCGCCTGGGCGTGATGGATGCCTCGGCGATTGCGCTGGCGCGCGACAACAGCCTGCCGATCATCGTCTTCTCGCTGGACGAACCGGGCGGCTTCCGCGGCATCCTTGCCGGTGAGGGCACCTACACCAAGGTTCAGGGCTGATCGGCACCGGTTGAGATTGGTAGAATGGTCGGCGCGCTCCTGCATGGGGGCGCGCTTTTCCTTTGCAGGGCAGACCTATCGGCGGTTTCGAGCCAAGATTGCTATACAATCTTGCGCCAATCGCTTATGAGCGGTGTAAAGACCGCCTCAAGTCAGGGGAGAGAGCAGAATGTCTGATGATTTTGAACTGGATACCGATGATCTGAAACGCCGTATGGATGGCGCCATGACCAACCTGCGCTCGGAATTTGCCTCCTTGCGCACCGGGCGTGGCTCCGCCTCGATGCTGGAGCCGGTGATGGTGGATGCCTATGGCTCGATGACACCGATCAACCAGGTGGGCACCGTCAACGTACCGGAACCGCGCATGGTCACCATCAACGTCTGGGACAAGTCGCTGGTGGGCAAGGTGGAAAAGGCGATCCGGGAATCCGGCCTTGGCATCAACCCGCAGCTCAATGGCACCATCATCATGCTGCCGATCCCCGAGCTGAACGAAGAACGCCGCCGCGAGCTGAGCAAGGTCGCCGGTCAATACGCCGAACATGCCCGCGTATCGGTGCGCAACGTGCGCCGCGATGGCATGGACCAGATCAAGAAAGCCAAGGCAGACGGCATGTCCGAGGACGACCAGAAGTTCTGGGAAAGCGAAGTGCAGGATCTGACCGACAAGATGATCAAGGCGGTTGATGACGCGCTGGAAACGAAGCAAGCCGAAATCATGCAGGTCTGACCAAAGACATGGCCGAACAGACGGACACGGCGCCCGACGGGAGCGCTTTGGGACAGGGCGCACATCAGGGCCCGCGCCATGTCGCCATCATCATGGATGGCAATGGTCGCTGGGCGCAGTCGCGCGGGCGTCCGCGTCTGTTTGGCCATCACGCGGGGGCCAAACGCGTCCGTGAAATCGTCGAATGCTGCCCCAGCCTTGGGATCAAGTATCTGACGATATTCGCCTTTTCGACCGAGAACTGGAAACGGACCCAGGTCGAGGTCGCGGGCCTCATGAGCCTGTTTCGCCGCTATATCTCAAAAGAGATGAAGGCCCTTGCCGCCAAGAATGTGCGGGTGCGCTTCATCGGGGACCGGGTGCGTCTGGATGCCAAGCTGATCCAGCTGATGGATCAGCTGGAAACCGAGACGGCTCAGAATGACGGCACCCATCTGACCATCGCGCTGAACTATGGCGGCCGTGACGAGGTCGCCCGCGCCACCAAGCGCCTGGCGCAGGATGTGGCAGCGGGCAAGCTGTCGCCCGATGATGTGGACGAGGAAACCCTGCCGAAATACCTCGATACCCATGTGCTGCCGGATCCCGATCTTGTGATCCGCACCAGTGGCGAGGCACGGATTTCCAACTTTCTGCTCTGGCAGTCTGCCTATGCGGAATATGAATTCATCGACACGCTCTGGCCCGATTTCACAGCCGAGGAACTGGGCCGGTTGTGCCGACAGTATGGAACCCGGGATCGCCGGTTTGGCGCGGTGAAGACATGAGCGCGGGACGCTGGTCTGATCTGTTGCCGCGCCTGTTGTCGGCCATCGTCATGCTGGTTGTTGGCGCTGTCGAGATCTGGTTGGGCGGAATCTGGTTCGCGGTCCTGATCGCGGCGGCCTCTGGCGGGATGGTCTGGGAGCTGGTTCGGATGCTGCGCCCCGATGAGCCCGCTCAGGCCATGCAATTGGGTGTCATGTCGGCCGTTGCGGTGCTTGTCGCGACGCAGCTGCCACCGGTCTGGATCGGGCCGGTGTTGGTCTCTCCGGTCCTGTCGGGGCTGTTTCAGATGCCTGCTGCGGCGCGGGTGCGATACGGGCTGTTCTCGCTCTGGGTTCTCTGTGCTGGGTTTGCCTTTGTGTGGTTGCGCAACGAAATGGGACTGGCCTGGATCCTGTGGGTGATCGGTGTGGTGGTGGTGACCGATATCGCCGGCTACTTCGCGGGCAAGATCATCGGCGGGCCAAAACTGTGGCCGCGCGTCAGCCCCAAGAAAACCTGGTCGGGCAGTTCCGCGGGCTGGGTGGCGGCGGCCGTGACCGGCGGGTTGTTTGCCGCGTCGCTGGGATTGGCCCCGCTGGTGGCGGTGCTCCTGTCGGTTGCGATCTCTATGGCCAGTCAGGCCGGAGACATTGCCGAAAGCGCCCTGAAGCGGCAGGTCGGCGTGAAAGATTCCAGCGCGTTGATCCCCGGCCATGGCGGCTTGCTGGACCGTTTCGACGGGATGCTCGGGGCGGCTGCGGCCTTCCTGATCTATGTGACTTTTCTGGGATAGCCTTGTAGGGCAGGACCATGCGTAAAATCTCTATCTTCGGGGCCACCGGCTCGATCGGTCAGAACACGATTGACCTTATCCGGCGTGATCTGCGCCACTATGATGTTGTGGCCCTGACAGGGGGCGCCAATATCGCGCAACTGGCCAGGGATGCCATTGCGCTGAAGGCCGATGTGGCGGTCACCGCCTATGAGGACCGGCTGGAGGATCTGCGCACGGCGCTTGAGGGCAGCGGGGTCGAAGCCGCCGCAGGCGAGCCGGCCCTGATCGAGGCCGCAGCCCGCCCGGCAGACTGGGTGATGTCGGCGATTGTCGGGGCGGCCGGGCTGGCGCCGGGGCTGACCGCGCTGGAGCAGGGGGCGACGCTGGCGCTGGCCAACAAGGAATCGCTGGTCTGCGCCGGGGAACTCTTGATGCGCACGGCGCTGAAACACGGCGCGCGGCTATTGCCCGTGGACAGCGAGCATTCGGCGATCTTCCAGGCGCTGGTCGGGGAAGAGACATCGGCTGTTGAACGGATTGTGATCACCGCGTCAGGTGGCGCCTTTCGCGACTGGCCGGTGGAGGATCTGGCGAAGGCGACCCTGGCCGAGGCCTCATCGCATCCCAATTGGGACATGGGGCAGAGGATCACCATCGACAGCGCCTCGATGTTCAACAAGGCGCTGGAGGTGATCGAGGTGAAGGAGTTCTTCGGCGTCACCCCCGATCAGATCGAGGTGCTGGTGCATCCGCAATCGCTGGTGCATGCGCTGGTGGGCTTTCGCGATGGCGCGCTGATGGCCCATCTTGGCGCGCCGGATATGCGCCATGCCATTGGTTATGCACTGAATTGGCCAAGCCGCAAGGAGCTGCCGGTGGCGCGTCTCGATCTGGCCGAGATCGGCCAGCTGGAGTTTCGCAGCCCCGATCCGATCCGCTATCCGGCCTTGACGCAGGCCTATGCGGTGATGGAGCGCGGCGGGCTGATGGGAGCGGTCTTCAACGGGGCCAAGGAACGGGCGCTGGATCTCTTCATCGAGGGGCGGATCGGATTCACGCAAATGGCCGAGATCACCGAGACGGTTCTGGAGCGGTTGGGGGCACAAAACGGCCTTATTGAATCCGCAATGACCCTTGATAACGTCACCGAGGTTGACCATCTCGCCCGTCAAGAGGCCACGCGCGCCGCAGCAGAACGTACATAAGGAAAGACCTTGGATATCGTATCACTTCTCCCGCAGTTTGGCGGCTTTCTCTATGTTGTGGCCAGTTTCGTGGTGGCGCTGTCGGTGATCGTGGCGGTGCATGAATACGGCCACTACATCGTTGGCCGCTGGTCGGGCATCCATGCGGAGGTCTTCTCGCTTGGCTTCGGGCCGGTGCTGTGGAGCCGGGTCGACAAACGCGGTACCCGCTGGCAGATCGCACTCTTGCCCTTTGGGGGCTACGTGAAATTCCTGGGCGATGCGGATGCGGCTTCGGGGAAGGACACCGCCGCGATGGCCGCGGCGGCGGAGGATCCCGCGCACCTGCGTCAGACCATGCATGGGGCTCCGCTATGGGCGCGCGCCGGAACTGTCGCTGCGGGCCCAGTGTTCAATTTCGTGATGTCCGTGGTGATCTTCTCGGCTCTGGCGATGACTGCGGGAACGGTCCGCGATCCGCTGACCATCGGGAAGCTGGTAAAGCTGCCCGGGATTGAGAACGGGCTGCGCGAAGGCGACGAGTTGATCGCCATCGAAGGGGTCGAAATCCCCTCCGACAGCGCCAGCATGTCCTGGAACGCCTTCCGCGAACAGCTGCCCGCCGTGCAGCCGATGTCCTATGAGGTGCGCCGCGACGGCAAGCTCATGACGGTTGAGGGGCCGTTCCTGTCGCCGCCCCATGTTCTGGCCGTGGCGCCGCGCAGTGCGGCCTCTGATGCCGGGCTGGAACCGGGGGATGTGATCACGGCAGTGGATGATGCGCCGATTTTCTCCTTTGACCAGTTGAAGGTTGCGGTGGAGCAGGCCGATGGTCGCGCGCTGTCGCTTGATGTGTGGCGGTCGGGCCAGCAGCTGGAACTGACGCTGGCACCGCGCCGTACCGATGAACCCCAGGCCGATGGCAGCTTTGCAAGCCGCTGGCGGATCGGTGTGGTTGGCGGCCAGGCCTTTGAACCGGCGACCGAGGTTGCCGGGCTGGCAGAGTCCCTTGGGGCCGGTGTGTCGCAGGTCTGGTCGGTGATCGACATGTCGATCTCGGGTCTGACCCATATGATCACCGGGGCGATCAGCACCTGTAACCTGTCCGGACCGATCGGCATTGCGGAAACCTCGGGGGCGATGGCCAGCCAGGGCGCCGAGAGCTTCATCCGCTTCATCGCGGTGTTGTCAACCGCCGTGGGGCTGCTGAACCTGTTTCCCGTGCCTGCGCTGGATGGCGGTCATCTGGTGTTCTACGCCTATGAGGCCGTATCGGGGCGCCCGCCGAGCGATGCGGTGATGCGGATCCTGATGACGGTTGGCATTGCTGTGATTCTGTCCCTGATGCTGTTTGCCCTGGGTAATGATATCTTCTGTTAAGTTTTAGCTAATCGGTTTGGCGGAGCTGTGGCGCTGCCAAACTGTTGCCGCATTCCCGGGTTAACTCTTTCGCAATACGGGACGTCAGCGCTGCTGACAGGAGTGGAAAGGGAAACCCAATGCACGGCATTCTGACAATGGACCATGGTCTGGGTCTTCTGATGCGGTTGAACTGGGACCGACTGTTGTCGGTGGTGGCGATCTTCCTGGCGCTGACTGTCGGAGCCTGGCTCGGCTCCCTGTGAGGAAGCCGCCTGTTCGGCATTTCAATTCCGGCTCGGTGTTCCATTTCCGGCTGTATCACGGCCAATGGCAAGTGGGGCTTGCCAGAATGACCTCTGACTTTCCTTACCTTTTGGCCGGTTCACGCCTCAGGATGCTTTCTACGTTTTGACAATGGCCTGCAAACCCGATACGCACGATTGAAAGCTGCTTATAAAAATCGGGTTAAGACTGATGGTTCGGGGGAAAGTCGCAGGCACATCCTGCGGTGTGCGCACAAAGCGCACCAATATACTGTATAGAAGCGTTTCTGCAGCCGTTCTGGCTGTTGCCGTCGGGTTTGCCCTGACACCCACCTTTGCTGCGGCTCAGAGCTATCGGTTCAATGCCGTCCAGGTGGAGGGAAATCAGCGCATTCAAACCGACACGATTGTGGCCTATGCCGGGCTGGAGCGCGGCAAGGCCGTGAGCGCCGGGCAGTTGAACGATGCCTATCAGCGCATTCTGGCCAGCGGCGTGTTCGAGTCGGTGGATCTGGTGCCGCGCGGCAATACCCTGGTCATCAAGGTCACGGAATTCCCGACCATCAGCCGGATCAGTTTCGAGGGCAACCGCCGGATCAAGGATGAGCAGCTGGAAGAGCTGATCGAATCCGCGCCGCGTCGGGTCTTCAGTGCTGCTCAGGCAGAGGCCGATGCGGAAGTGATTGCCGCCGCCTATGGCGCCCAGGGTCGTCTGGCCTCTCGGGTGACGCCCCGGATCATCCGCCGCAGCGACAACCGTGTCGATCTGGTATTCGAGATTACAGAAGGCGATACCATCGAGGTGGAGCGGGTCTCCTTTGTTGGCAACAAGGTCTATTCGGATCGCCGCCTGCGTCGGGTTCTCGAGACCAAGCAGGCGGGGCTGCTGCGCACCTTCATCAACAAGGATACATTGATTGAGGACCGCCTTCAGTTCGACCGCCAGGTGCTGCGTGATTTCTACCTGTCCCGTGGATATGTGGATTTCAACATCAACAGCACCAATGCCGAAGTGACCCAGGAACGGGATGCTGTCTATCTGGTGGTGGATATCACCGAGGGCCAGCAGTTCCGGTTCGGGAACATCACGGTCACCAGCGAGATTGCCGAAGCGGATCCGGATCTGTATTTCTCGGTCCTCAAGATCAAGCCAGGGGTGATCTATTCGCCGTTGCATATGGAGCGTGCGATCGAGAAGATGGAAACACTGGCAACGCGCCAAGGGGTGGATTTCCTTAGGGTCGAGCCGCGGATTTCCCGCAACGACCGCGACCTGACGCTGGACGTCGAATTTGCCCTGGTGCGCGGTCCGCGTGTCTTTGTCGAACGGATCGACATCGAAGGCAACACCACGACCCTGGACCGTGTGATCCGGAAAATGTTCCGCGCCGTCGAAGGCGATCCGTTCAACCCTCGGGAAATCCGGGAATCGGCGGAACGGATCAAGGCCCTGGGCTTCTTCGCGCAAACCGATGTGGACGTGCGCGAAGGCAGCTCGGACAGCCAGGTGATTGTGGACGTCAACGTCGAGGAAAAACCGACGGGTTCATTGAGCCTGGGCGGCGCCTATTCGGTCAACGACGGCTTTGGTGTTAACATCGGGCTGACGGAAAACAACTTCCTCGGCCGCGGTCAACGCCTGTCCTTCTCGATCGCCACTGCACAGGAATCCGAGGAATATGTGCTTGGCTTCACCGAGCCGCACCTGCTGGGGCGTGATCTCAAGTTCGATCTGGATCTGGGTCTCTCCGAGACGGATTCGAGCTATGCCGAATACGATACCTCGCGCAAGTTCTTCCGCCCGGCGCTGACGTTCAATCTCAATGAAAACACCTCCTTCCAGATGCGCTATGAATGGGCGGCAAGCGAAATGGTCGGGCGGGCTGATGCGACCTATACCGGCGGCACCTATCCCGTGGCCGGGCCGATGGTGCGCAGCGAAATCAACCAGGGCGAAAAGAGCACGAGCCTGATCGGCTTTACCTATACCTACGACAGCCGACTGACCGGCCTTGATCCCAACAAGGGGTTCGTGGTCCAGACCGGCATCGATTACGCGGGGCTGGGGGGAGACAGCGAGTTCATCAGAACCTCGGCCAAGATCGTCGCGCAAAGGAAGATCCTGAACGAAGAGGTGACCCTGCGGGCCACTTTTGAAACCGGGGCGTTGAACTGGCTGGGCAATGACGACAGCCGCTCGATTGACCGCTTTGTCCTGGCACCCAGCATCATGCGTGGTTTTGAGCCTGGCGGGATCGGACCTCGGGATAGATCGCCGCGCGCCGATGGCGGGACCTATGACGATTTCCTGGGCGGCAACCTCTATGCGGTGGCGCGGTTCGATGCCGAATTCCCACTTGGCCTTCCCGAGGAGCTCGGCCTGCGTGGCGGGATCTTCTATGATGTTGGTAACCTCTGGGGACTGCAGGATTCGAATACGGCGGCCAGTGCGGGCAGCATCGTGGGGCAGAACGGCTCCTGGCGTCACGTTGTTGGCCTGTCGATCCTTTGGACCACGGCCTTTGGGCCGCTGCGGTTCAATTTCTCCAATGCCATCAAGAAAGAAGACTTTGACGAAGAGCAGAGCTTCGACCTCACACTGCAGGCACGGTTCTGATCTGTTGGGCTGGGTGACAGTCCGGCGGATCTGTGCCTGGGCGTTGGCCGAAAGGTCGGCGCCCTTTGCTATGTCGCAAGGGCGCTATCGCCGGGTGGCGGCCATGGCGCTTGCGATCAGTGCTTGCGTGTTGGTCCTCGATCCGGGCCAGGCCCAGGCGCAAGGCACAGCGGCCAATCGCAGCCTGGGCATCACCATGGGGCAGGAGCTGGACATCGGTGTGCCGCTCAGTGGCATCCTCACCATCCAGCCGGACCGGTTGTTCTCAGAAAGCGCCTTTGGTCAACGCATCAATCGCGAGCTGGAGGCAGAGGGCGCGGTGCTCACTGCCGAGAACAGGCGGGTGGAGGCCGAACTCAGGGCCGAGGAGCTGGAGCTCACCGAGCGCAGGCCGTCGATGGAGCCGGAGGCGTTCCGCGCCCTGGCCGATGCCTTTGATCAAAAGGTTCAGGAAACCCGCCGCACTCAGGTGCAAAAACTGCAGAAGATCAACCAGATGGGAGAAACGGCCCGGCGGGAGTTCTTCGTCGCCTCGCTGCCCATCCTGCAAGCTATCATGCGCGATAGCGGCGCCGGCGCCATTCTGGATCATTCCTCGGTCTTCCTGAGTTCCGAGGCCGCGGATGTGACGGAACTGGCGATCACGCGGATCGATGCGGTGCTGGGGGATGGCAGCGATATGGATCGCGAGACCACCGACCCCTGAGCGCAAGCGCATCGCAAACAGTCCTGCATGCTTGCCCAGACGGACCTGGCTTGATAGGGACGCAAAACGAAAACCAACGGGATACCCGCCATGAACGCCGATTTAAAAAGTGCCGATATTCACATGATCCAGCGGATCTTGCCGCACCGTTATCCGTTCCTTCTGGTGGATAAGGTGGTTGATATCGACGGCTATGCGTCGGCACGCGGGATCAAGAACGTGACCATGAACGAGCCGCATTTCCAGGGGCATTTCCCCGGTACTCCGATCATGCCCGGCGTGACCATCGTCGAAGCCATGGCGCAGACCGCCGGCGTGATGCTGGGCGTGGGCATGGATATGGTGGATACGGATCTGCTGATCTATTTCATGAACATCGACAAGTGCAAATTCCGTCGCAAGGTGGTGCCCGGTGACGTGCTGGAAATGAAGGTCGAAACCCTGCGCGGCAAGAAGGGCGGCAAGATCTTCAAATTCAAGGGGATTGCCTCGGTTGATGGGGAAACTGCCGCTGAGGCAGAGTTTTCCGCCATGGTCGATATTCAAAAGGATTGAGCCAGATGAGCCTGATCCATCCTTCCGCGGTGATCGAAGAGGGCGCCAAGATCGGCGAAGGCTGCGAGATCGGCCCCTTCTGCATCATTGGCGCGGGTGTGACACTTGCGGACCGGGTGGTGCTGAAGTCGCATGTGGTGGTCACCGGGGATACCGAGATCGGTGAAGACACCACCGTGTTTTCCTTCGCCGTGATCGGAGAAATCCCGCAGGATCTGAAATTCAAGGGCGAGAAAAGCCGCACCGTCATCGGGAAGCGTAACCGCATCCGTGAACATGTCACCGTGAATGCCGGCACCGAAGGCGGCGGCGGTGTGACCCGCATCGGCGATGACGGGCTGTTCATGGCGGGCTGTCACATCGCTCATGATGCGCAGGTCGGGGACCGTGTGATCGTGGTGAATTCGGCCGCCGTGGCCGGGCATTGCGTGCTTGAGGACGATGTGATCATCGGCGGTCTGTCCGGCATCCATCAATGGGTGCGGATCGGACGTGGCGCCATCATAGGCGCGGTGACCATGGTGACCAATGACGTCATTCCCTACGGTCTGGTACAGGCGCCGCGCGGCGAGCTGGACGGTCTGAACCTGGTCGGGCTCAAGCGTAAGGGCGTTGCGCGCTCTGACATCACCGCGCTGCGGGCCGCCTTTCAGATGCTGGCCCAGGGGGAAGGCACCTTTCAGGAACGCGCCCGGCGGCTGGGCGAGGAAACCGACAGCGCCTATGTGGAGGAGATCATCACCTTCATCAGCGGCGCAAGCGACCGTTCCTTCCTGACGCCCGGAGGATAAGTCCATGATCGCATTGATTGCCGGGCAGGGGGCGCTGCCTCTGGAACTCTGCAACCGTCTGGCAGAGCGTCCGCTGATCTGTGCCATGGCAGGCTCCGAACCCGATGCGCTGGATCCAGAAATCACCTTCCGGCTGGAACAGTTCGGCAGCTTCCTGGAGCGGCTGAAATCGGCCGGTGTGCAGGAGATCTGTCTGGCTGGTGCCGTGACACGGCCCTCAATCGACCCTAGCGCCATCGATGCGGCAACCCTTCCTATGGTGCCGGTGCTGCAGGGCGCGCTGACGGCGGGCGACGATGGCGCCCTGCGGGCGGTCATGCAGTTGATCGAGGCTTCGGGGTTCACCGTCCGCGCCGCCCATGAGGTGGCGCCGGATCTGCTGATGGCCCCGGGCGTGCCGACGCGGGTGCAGCCGGGCGAATTGGACAAGGCGGATGCCCTGCGCGGCGCAGAGATCGTCGCCGCCATGAGCGCTGCGGATATCGGCCAGGCCTGCGCGGTGCGCGCAGGGCAGGCCATCGCGGTCGAGACCCTCTTTGGCACCGACTGGATGCTGGAGACCTTGGCGCGTCGGCCCGACGGGCAGGGCGGCGTTCTGGTCAAGGCGCCGAAACTCGGCCAGGACCGGCGCGCGGATCTGCCCACCATCGGTCCGGAAACCGCGAGAAAGGCCGCCGCCGCGGGCCTTTCGGGCCTCGTGCTGGAGGCGGGCGGCGTGATCGTCCTGGATCAGGAGGCGGTGATCGAGACCTGCGACGCCTTGGGCCTGTTCCTGTGGCTGCGCGCGCCGGAATGAGCCTTCGGGTCTTCATCCTCGCCGGGGAACCCTCGGGGGACCGGCTGGGGGCCGCGCTGATGGCCGGTTTGAAGACCCTGGTCCCGGGTGTGTCCTTCGACGGGATCGGCGGCACCTTGATGGCAGAGCAGGGGCTCAGCTCCCGCTTTCCCATGAAGGAACTCTCGGTGATGGGGCTGGCAGAGGTGCTGCCGAAATATCGCCACCTGAAACGGCGTATCCGGGAAACGGCCGAGGCCGTTCTTGCGATGCAGCCCGATGTGCTGATCACCATCGACAGCCCGGATTTCTGCCTGCGCGTGGCAGGATTGGTGAAAGCGCAGAGCAACATCCGCACCGTCCATTATGTGGCGCCCTCGGTCTGGGCCTGGCGTCCGGGTCGGGCTGCGAAGATGGCGCGCTCTATCGATCACGTGCTGGCGCTGCTGCCATTCGAGCCTCCCTATATGGAGGCGGCAGGCATGCGGTGCGATTTCGTCGGCCATCCGGTGGTGGCGGAACCAAAAGCGACAGAGGCGGAGATCGCGGCGCTGCGGGCAGAGCTGGACCTTGGCGAGGCCCCGGTGATTCTGGCGCTGCCGGGATCGCGGCGATCCGAAGTGTCGCGGCTGGCGCCGGTCTTTGGCGAAGCACTGAAAGACTTTGTCGCCGCCCATCCTGCGTATCAGATCGTGGTGCCGACCGCGGGACCCGTTGCGGACTTGGTGCGAGAGCAGGTGGCGGATTGGCCCAAGGGCGTGCGCCTGCTCGATCCAACCGGTCTGGAACCGGCCAGGGCAGAGGCGCGCAAACGGGCGGCCTTTGCCATGGCGGATCTGGCGCTTGCGGCCTCTGGCACGGTTTCACTGGAACTGGCGGCGGCGCGTACGCCGATGGTCATCGCCTACAGGTTCCAGTGGCTCACCTGGCAGATTATGAAGCGCATGGCGCTGATCGACACGGTGACACTGGTCAACCTGGTCAGCGACAGCCGCGTGGTTCCCGAATGCCTCGGCCCGGATTGCACGCCTCACCGGATTGCCGGTGCCCTTTCGGATCTGTGCCGCAATCCCGAGGCGCAGGCCGCCGCCATGGCGCTCACCATGGAGCGCTTGGGCGAGGGGGGCGAAGCGCCCGGCCTCAGGGCGGCGCGGGCAGTCTTGGCGGGGCTTCAGTAGCCGCGCCAGATCCAGCCGCCGCCGAAGATCCGGCTGCTTTCGGTATCATAGAACACGCAGGCCTGGCCGGGAGAGACGCCTTCTTCCGGGGTCAGCAGCTCGACCTCGGCGGTGGTGTCCGACAGGGGGCGGATGATCGCCTCGCGCGGGGGGCGGGTGGAGCGCACCTTGACCGCCACATGCCATTCCTTTTGGCTGGTGAAGGGTTCGTCTCCCAGCCAGTTGATTTCCCGCACGGGAATGATGCGGGTGGCCAGCATCTCCTTGGGACCGACAACCACCTGTTTCTTGTCAACATCCAGCCGCACCACATAGAGGGGCTCGCTGAGACCGCCGATGCCCAGGCCCCGGCGTTGCCCGATGGTATAATGGATTACGCCGGTATGCTGGCCCAGGACCCGCCCGTCCGCATGAACGATCTCTCCGGGGTCAGCGGCACCGGGGCGCAGTTTCTCGATCACGCTGGCATAGTTGCCATCGGGCACGAAACAGATGTCCTGGCTGTCGGGCTTGTCCGCCACCGCCAGACCGTATTCAGCCGCCATTTCGCGGGTGGCATCCTTCGAAGGCAGATGGCCCAGGGGAAAACGCAGGAAATCCAGCTGTTCCGGTGTTGTTGAGAAAAGGAAATAACTCTGGTCCCGGTTGGCGTCTTCGGCGCAGTGGAGTTCGGCGCCCTTGGGGCCCATCTTGCGCTGGATGTAATGACCGGTGGCCATGCAGTCGGCCTCCAGATCCTTGGCGGTTTCCAGAAGATCCTTGAACTTGACCCGTTCGTTGCAGCGGATGCAAGGCACCGGTGTCGCCCCGGCAAGGTAGCTGTCGGCGAACTCATCGATAACGGCATCCTTAAAAATGTTCTCATAATCCAGAACGTAATGAGGGAAGCCGCGCTCTTCGGCGACGCGCCGTGCGTCGTGGATATCGATCCCTGCGCAGCAGGCGCCCTTTTTCGCAAGTGCCGCACCATGGTCGTAAAGCTGCAGCGTCACGCCGACCACATCATAGCCCTGATCGGCCAGATATGCTGCCACAACAGAGCTATCCACGCCGCCGGACATGGCAACCACCACTCGCGTTTCCGAGGGCGGTTTGGCAAAGCCAAGCGAATTCAGCGGTGCGTCATTGTCCAGCGCCATGGGGCGACTCCTTGGATCAAGGGAAAGGCGTTGCAGAATATAGGAAAATCCTAACGATCCTCAAGGGCGTGGTTCACGTGCCGTTAAGGACAATCGGCCAAACCTGCTTGGGCACCTAAATACGCAAATCCGCACAAGGATAAAGTGATGTTCTTGAAGAAAGTTGATGGACCCCGCGCCGTGACATTGCCGGATGGCACCATCATGACACGGGCGGATCTTCCGCCGAAGACCACCAAGCGTTGGGTCGCCTCGCGCAAGGCTTCGGTGGTCAGGGGGGTTCTCTATGGATTGCTTCCCCAGAACGAGGCGCTGAGTCTATATAGTCTGAGCGAAGAAGAGTTCCGCAGTTGGGTTGCGGCGGTGGCCGATCATGGTGAAGAGGCGCTGAAAACTACCCAATTGAAGAAGTACCGTAAGCCTTAGTGTGCGTTAGTATCCAAAAGATACCCCTCCACCAATCACTCATCCTGTGGTAGTATGTGTTAACCAGGTTGCTTTGTAGTTGAGATTTAACGATTATGGTAACGGGCCATTAACTATTTTCCAGCAAGGTTAACGCGACCTGAGGGAAACAGGATACAGGCGGAGATAAAAAACATGCGCATTCTTCTTGTCGAAGATGATCCAACCACTGCGAAAAGCATTGAATTGATGCTCACCCATGCTAACCTGAACGTCTACACGACGGATCTGGGGGAAGAAGGCATCGATCTGGCCAAACTTTACGACTACGACCTGATCCTGCTGGATCTGGGTCTGCCGGATATGAATGGCCACGAAGTGCTGCGTCAGCTGCGCATGGCGCGCATCGAAACACCGATTCTGATCCTTTCCGGTGCCGATGACACCGACAACAAGATCAAGGGATTCGGCTTTGGCGCGGACGATTATCTGACCAAGCCCTTCCACCGCGAAGAGTTGGTGGCCCGGATTCATGCGATTATTCGCCGCTCCAAGGGGCATTCGCAATCGATCATCAAGACCGGCAAGATCTCGGTTAACCTGGATGCCAAGACGGTGGAGGTCGAAGGCAAGGCCGTGCATCTGACGGGCAAGGAATACCAGATGCTGGAACTTCTGAGCCTGCGCAAGGGCACCACCCTGACCAAGGAAATGTTCCTGAACCATCTTTATGGTGGCATGGATGAGCCCGAGCTGAAGATCATCGACGTGTTCATTTGCAAGCTGCGGAAGAAACTCAGCACTGCGACCGGCGGCGAGAACTACATCGAAACCGTCTGGGGCCGTGGCTATGTGCTGCGCGATCCGCAGGACGATCAGCTGGGCAATAGCGGCGAACAGCGCATGGCAGTTGGCGCATAACGCAGCCGAAAGTGCGACGTAGGATGAAACCCGCTTCGGCGGGTTTTTTCTATGCGCTGCAGCACCAAAAAGGCTGCGCGGATTACTGGACCTGCAGGCTGTTGCGCCCTATCACCTAGGACAAAGCACAATGGGGGCCGGTGTGACGCAAGACCAACAAGCCGCAGCAATGGACATCACCGAAGCCGAAGCACGGGCGGAGTTCCTGTCCTTGCAGGAAAAACTGCGCGCGGCCGATCTGGCCTATCATCAGGACGATTCGCCGGTGATTTCGGATGCGGAATATGATGCGTCGAAGCACAGGTATATTGCCTTGGTCGAGGCCTTTCCTGAGCTGCAAAAGGACGCGACCCAGCTCAATTCGGTGGGCGCGCCTGCGGCCTCGGGCTTTGGCAAGATAACCCATTCGATCCCGATGCTGTCGCTCGGCAATGCCTTCGAGGACGAAGACGTTGCGGATTTCGTGCGCAGTATCCGGAAATACCTGGGCCTTTCGCCGGATGCGCCGCTGTCCTTCACGGCGGAGCCTAAGATCGACGGGCTGTCGCTGTCGCTGCGCTATGAAGGCGGTCGTTTGGTGCAGGCGGCAACCCGGGGCGATGGCAGTGTCGGTGAAAACGTGACCGAAAACGCCCGTACCATCGCTGATATTCCCCAAGTCCTCGAAGGCGCGCCCGAGGTTTTAGAGGTGCGGGGCGAAGTCTACATGAGCCACGAGGCCTTTGCTGACTTGAATGCGCGACAGGCCGAAAGGGGCGGCAAGAGCTTTGCCAACCCGCGCAACGCCGCTGCCGGATCGCTGAGGCAACTGGATCCAGAGATCACACGGGCGCGGCCCTTGCAGTTCTTCGCCTATAGCTGGGGTGATCTATCTGCCCCTCTGGCAGAGATGCAAATTGACGCCATAAACAGACTGCGATCCTTAGGCTTTTCCACCAATCCCCTGACCCAGCTGTGTGAAACGGTCGAGGAGATGATCGCCCATTACCGGAGTATCGAGGCGCAGCGGGCAACGCTTGGCTATGATATCGACGGGGTCGTCTACAAGGTGAACGATCTTGCGCTGCAGGGGCGGCTGGGGTTCCGCTCCACCACGCCGCGATGGGCGATTGCCCATAAGTTTCCGGCAGAACTGGCCTGGACCCGGCTGGAGGCCATCGACATTCAGGTGGGGCGCACCGGGGCGCTCAGCCCGGTTGCGCGCCTCTCGCCGGTGACCGTGGGCGGGGTCGTGGTGTCCAATGCGACGCTGCATAACGAGGATTATATCGCCGGACGCGATTCCAAGGGTGCTGAAATCCGGGGCGGCAAGGACATCCGGGTCGGGGACTGGGTGCAGATCTATCGCGCCGGGGATGTGATCCCGAAAGTGGCCGATGTGGATCTCGGTAAACGTCCCGAAGACGCGGTGCCGTTTGAGTTTCCCCATGTCTGCCCGGAATGCGGCTCATCCGCGATCCGCGAAGAAGGCGATGCCGTGCGCCGATGTTCTGGTGGTTTGATCTGCCCCGCGCAGGCCGTTGAAAAGATGAAGCATTTCGTCTCTCGTAGCGCCTTTGACATCGAAGGGCTCGGCAACAAGCAGGTGGAACAATTCTACGGCGACAGCTGGATCAGGGAGCCTGCCGACATCTTCACCCTGCGTGAGCGGTTCGGCTCCGGCATGCAGCAATTGAAGAACCGCGAAGGCTGGGGAGAGAAATCGGCCAGCAACCTGTTCGATGCGATCGATGAAAAGCGCAATATCCCGCTGGCCAAGCTGATCTTTGCCTTGGGCATTCGTCATGTCGGTGAGGTGGCCGGTCGCGATCTGGCGCTGCACTATATGGGCTGGACCGCGTTGGTGGACGCGGCGGATGCGGCCCGTCCCGCCGCCTTGGCGCATCGGGCTGCCGATGAGGCAGAAGAGGCAGAGCGGATCGCAGCACAAGACGCGGGCCGCCGGGCCCGGATTTCGGAAACGCGGGCGGCGGCGATCACGGCCTGCGCGGTGCCGGCAGAGGCCCAATCTGCCTGGGATGATCTGGTTGGAACCGACGGTATCGGCCCCATCCTCGCGCTGTCGCTCTCCGATGCGCTGGCCAACGCGGAGGAACGGGCGGCGATTGACCGTCTGGTCGCGCATCTGTCCGTCATCGCCCCGGACGCCCCCGCCGCCGAAAGCCCGGTTTCTGGCAAAACGGTTGTCTTCACCGGAACCCTGGAAAAAATGACCCGGGCCGAGGCGAAGGCGCGGGCAGAGTCCTTAGGGGCCAAGGTCTCCGGCTCGGTCTCAAAGAAGACCGATATCCTGGTGGCAGGCCCCGGCGCCGGGTCCAAGGCGACGAAGGCCGCTGAACTGGGCATCAAGGTCTTGGACGAGGATAGCTGGCTGGAGTTGATCGAACAGTCATGAGCGGGCGCCCCGAGATCCTGTTTCCCCTGTTTGGTGCGCTGGATACGCTGCCGGGGATCGGTCCCAAGACCGCGCAGCATCTGGCGCAACTGGATGTGGAGACTCCGCGTGACCTGTTGTTTTCACTGCCATATTCCGTGCAGGACAGGCGCAGGCGTGACACCATCCAGGGGCTGGATCTGCCATCGGTTGCCACGGTTGAAGTCACCATCGGTAGCCATCGCCCGGCACGCAACAAGGGCGGGGCCTATCGGATCACGGTGCGCGATGCCCAGACGGATTTCCAGCTGGTCTTCTTTCATGGCCGCAGCCGCTACCTGACCGCGCAATGCCCCGAAGGGGCGCGGCGGCTGGTGTCGGGCAAGCTGGAACTGTTCGACGGCATCGCGCAGATGGTGCATCCCGATCATATTCTGCCGCTGGACGAGGCTGCGGATATCCCCGATTTCGAACCGGTCTACCATCTGACCCATGGGGTGACCCAGAAGACCATGTTCAAGGCCGCGCGCGGTGCCCTGAAACTGCTGACGGATCTGCCGGAATGGATCGATCCGGGTCAGGTCGCCAAAGAAGACTGGCCTGGCTGGAAACAGGCAATGAACCAGGCTCATGAACCCAAGGGGCTGGAGGATCTGGCCGCCGATGCGCCCGCGCGGGCGCGGTTGGCCTATGACGAGCTCTTTGCCCATCAGTTGACGCTGGCCCTGGCGCGGCAGTCGGAACGCAAATCGCGCGGCATCCAGAGTCGGGCTACCGGAAAGCTGCAATCGCGGGTTCTTGCCGCCTTGCCCTATCGGCCCACGGGGGCGCAGCAGCGCGCGATCGAGGAAATCACCGCCGACATGGCATCCGACCAGCGGATGAACCGCCTGCTTCAGGGCGACGTTGGCGCGGGCAAGACTCTTGTCGGGCTGATGGCGCTGTTGGTCGCGGTAGAGGCAGGCGGGCAGGGGGTTATGATGGCGCCCACCAGCATCCTGGCCCAGCAGCACTATGAAGGGCTGCGCCCCTTGGCCGATGAGGCGGGCGTGGTCCTGGAACTGCTGACCGGCCGCGACAAGGGGGCAGAGCGCAAGGCCAAGCTTGCTGCCCTGGAACGTGGCGATATCCAGATCCTGGTCGGCACCCATGCGGTGTTCCAACAGGACGTTCATTTTGCAGATTTACGCCTAGCAATTATCGATGAGCAGCATCGGTTTGGCGTTCGTCAACGTATGGAACTGGCCGAAAAAGGGATCGGCGCCGATGTTCTGGTGATGACCGCGACCCCGATCCCGCGCTCACTGGCATTGGCCCAATATGGCGATATGGATGTCTCGGTGCTGGACGAGAAACCGCCGGGGCGCAAACCGGTGAAAACGGCGGTGATCAGCACCGAACGCATGGAGGAGGTGGTCAGCCACCTGCGTCACGCGATTGACGAGGGGCGGCAATGCTACTGGGTCTGCCCCTTGGTGGGCGAATCCGAGGTAATGGACCTGACCGCCGCCGAGGAACGCTTCAAACACTTGCGCGCGGTGCTGGGTGAGGGCGTGGTCGGCCTGGTGCATGGCCAGATGCCTCCGGCAGAGAAGGACGCCGCCATGGCCGCCTTCCAGAGTGGCGAGACCAAGGTTCTGGTGGCGACCACGGTGATCGAGGTCGGCGTGAACGTTCCCAATGCCACGATCATGGTGATCGAGCGGGCCGAGATCTTTGGCCTGGCGCAACTGCATCAGCTGCGCGGGCGGGTGGGGCGTGGCAGTGCCCAATCCACCTGCCTTTTGATGTATCAACCGCCTTTGAGTGATGGCGGACGGCGGCGATTGGAGGTCCTGCGGGAATCCGAAGATGGCTTTTGCATTGCCGAAACCGATCTGCAGATGCGCGGGGCCGGGGATATGATCGGCACCGCCCAATCCGGCCTGCCACGGTTCAGAATCGCTGATCTAGAGCGCCAGGCCCCGTTGATGGCTGTCGCGCAAAGCGATGCTCGGGCCTTGCTTGCCCAGGATCCCGGCCTGACCGGCGCCCGTGGACGTGCAGCGCGCGTGCTCTTGTGGCTGATGAAGCAGGATCAGGCATTCCGATTGATTTCAGTGGGTTAGCGCCCGATCTGAACAGTGGGAACGTCTTTTGTTCTCAAAAGTTCGCAAATGTTCTCAAAAAGTTCTTTACCTGTCGTCTCGTGTGTGAGAACAAAGTGGCAACAAGAGGGCGCAACAGCGTCTCACCCCAGACAGAGCCGGAGGAATGACCATGATCGCACAGTTGAAAACAACGCTGCAAAACGCGCAATCGACCCTTTTGCAAGATGCCATTGGTGTTGGTGCGCTGGCTGTGATGCTGGTGGCCGCGCTGCACCTGCCTGGTCTGCTTTGATCTGAGCCCCGAGAATTTCCTGCCTGAGCTGTTCATGGGGCCGCGCTTGCATCCTGTCCCGTATTGATGAGGGAGCACCTGCCTGTATCGCTACCCTTCCGGCGCATCCCGATTGCCGGAAAGCGCGTCCCACCCCCGCATGAAGAGCTTTTCTGCCGCCGCCATCTGCCCGGATGTGCGGCGGTTTTTTTGCGTGCCTCTGGGGGCGAGGTGTGGGGGCGGGGCAATGCCACTTGCGGAAAGGATTGTGCCGATCAGATGGTAAAGGCCATTCGCAAGCCGCCCCAGTGGCGCCCCTTCACGGTGATGGGGGAGGAGAGATCCTTCATCATGACAAACTCGCCACCGCCCATGTCGCGGCGATAGACCTGCATCAGGAAGGGGCCGGTGTTGCGTCCGGCCTTCAGGCCGACGCGGTCGTCAAAGATCCGGCGATTGCGGCAATTGCCCATGTTCCACTCCGGATCGGGCCCTTGCGGATGAGAGAACTTCTTGTTGTGGGTTGGCAGATAGCCATTGTTGTCAACCGCCGCCGAGAAGACCACCCGTGGATCGAGATCGAGCGCGGACTCCAAAAGGGGGGGCAACAGGCTGTCGGTCAGCTGCGTGAAACGGCTCATCACCTGTTGCGGGTTGGTGTTCGGGATCGGAACATAGGTGCGGTCAAACAGATCCGCCTCGGTAATACGTCCGCTTTCCAGAGCTTTTTCGAACAGCGTGCTAATGTTTGCAGCCATGTCGGTCACAAAGGTAATGAACTTCTTGTCGGTCGATTGACCGCCTGCGGCGATTGTGCCCTGCACCAGACGTTCAGAGGAAACCACCAGCTTTTCAATGCGTTCATGGGCGTTTTGAATGCCGCCTGTGGTTTCCTGAACCGAGACTTTGATCCGGTTGATATTGGGAAAGCAGGCCTCCATGGCATCACGGACGGTGGTGGCATCACCTAGGATGCGGCCTGTCTCGCTGTTCACGTGCTGGGCGTCTTTCTCAATGCTGGCCAGGGAGGCATCGGTGTCGCGGGCCTGATCCAGAATTGCGCTGGCAGATTTGGAAATGGTCTCCGTCTCTTTGTCCAGGGATTTGATCCAGGCGTAGAGGGCCTCGATGTTCTTGCTGATCTCGCTGGCCGCAACGGTGGTCCGCTTGGACAGATCGTTGATCGCCTCGGCGACGACGGCAAAGCCGCGCCCGGCATCACCCGCGCGCCCGGCCTCGATTTTCGCATTGATCGCCAGGATATTCACCTGGGCCGCGATGGCGGTGATCTTTTCGTTGTCCTTGCGCATCGCGTCGACCGTATCGGCGACGGCCTCGGTTCTGCTGTTGAGGTCCTGGACCCATTCGGCAACTTCCTGACCGCGGCCACTGCTTTCGCGCACCAGGGTGACAGAGTTCCGGACCGAATCCAGCGTTTGCTGGGCGGAAACCGTAACCGCGCCGACCGTGTCCATCACCTGAGCGTTGGCTTTGACAACCCGTTCCGCGCCCAAATCCAGTTGTTGCAAATCGTCAAGCTGGGCTTTGGATTTGCTTTCGATGGAATCCATAAATCCTGCAATATCAACGATTTCAAAGCCAAGTTGGGATGAAATCTCGGCAAGTTCGTTTAGATTGCTGTCGATTTTGGAGGTGGATTCTTGGGCGCAATGGGGCTGCTGCATTGGAACTCCGGGTACTCGCTACAGAATCCGAATACGCCGCACACAGTGAATTTTCCGTTAAGCGCAGCTTTCCTCGCTTTGCTGTTGCAGGGCTTCGAGGGTGGCATCCAGGGCCAGCATGATCGAGGCGTGGCGGTTCTTGAACTCACGCGCCGGGATCAGGACTTCCAACTCCTCAAAGGGGGCATCGGGGGTGGGGCCGCCTTCGGTCAGCATGGATTTGAGCTGGTCGCGGGCGGTCTTGATCGTCTCCAGGGAACAGCCAATGACGTGTTCCCCCACCACCGCAGCAGCGGCCTGACCCAGAGCGCAGGCTTTGACGTCCTGACCGAAGTCGGTGATCTTCCCATCCTCTACCTTCAGATCCACGGTCACCGTCGACCCACACAGGGGAGATCGCTTTTTCACGCTCACATCGGGGGTGTCCAGCCGGTCCAGATGCGGGATATCGGCGGCCAGGGCCAGGATCCTGGAGGAGTAGAGCTTGATCAGATCGGTTTCGCTGGACATGCGGGCCTCGGGCTTTCCCTTTGCTGGACTTCCTCATACATAGGGAGCGAACACCCAGATGCAAAAGGTTTTTGCCATGACTTTCGATCCTCAGACCCTGCGTTACGATGCCAACGGGCTCATTCCCTGCATCGCCCAGGACCATGACGGCGGCGAGGTTCTGATGATGGCCTGGATGAATGCGGAAAGCGTGGCGCGCACGCTGGAGACGGGCAAGGTCACCTATTGGTCCCGCTCGCGGCAGTCGTTCTGGGTCAAGGGCGAAAGCTCGGGCCATGTGCAGGAATTGGTGGATCTGCGGCTGGATTGCGACCGGGATTGCCTTTTGGCCGTGGTGCGCCAGACAGGTCCGGCCTGTCACACCAACCGCCGCAGCTGCTTCTATACCGCTGTGCGTGAAGGCGAAGAAGTGGAACTGATGAAACCCATGGTTTGAGGGGGTTCAGGCCAGTCCCACCTCAGACCAGTCCCACCATGCGACGGATATCCTGCGGGGTTGCACCTTCGGCGCGGTATTTGGAGATTGCGCGGGCATCGTCGCGCTTGGCCAGCCTTTTTCCCGCCTCATCCCGGATCAGCCGATGATGGTGGTAGACGGGCACGGGCAGATCCAGCAGCGTCAGCAGCAGCACCTGCAGCTGGGTGAAGTCGAACAGATCCTCGCCCCGCACCACATGGGTGATGCCCTGGTGCACATCATCCAGCGCCGAGGCCAGGAAATAGGCGATGATCTCTTCGCCCTTGCGGCACAGAACCACATCGCCGATCTCCTGCAGAGCACGCTGCGGGTCAAGATGATGGGTGCCCCTGTGGGCCTCGCCGGTTTCCTCAAAGGCTACGCTTTGGCCACTCAGGCGGGCAAGGGCGCGATCCAGATGCAGGCGCAGCGCATCGCCGGGTTTGCGGCTCTCCATTGGGCGGCCCTTGCAGGTTCCGGGATAGACATCATGCGCAACGCCTTCCTGGGGGGCGGCAAGGGCGGCCCGGATATCGGAGCGGCTACAGGAGCAGGGGTATAAAAGCCCCATACTCTCAAAGGTTTCCAGGTATTTGTTGTAACCGTTCAGATGTTCCGACTGGCGCAGGATGGGGCCGTCCCAGCTGAGGCCGATCCAGCTCAGATCCTCGATCACCGCCGCATCCCATTCGGGCTTGGCCCGTTGCAGGTCGGTGTCTTCCATCCGCAACAGGAATTCACCACCGGCGGCGCGGGCCATGTCATGGGCGACAATGGCGGAATAGGCATGGCCCAGATGAAGCGGGCCGGTGGGCGAGGGCGCAAAGCGGGTCCGAAATGTCATCGCGCCCCTCGCATATCACGCAAACTGCTGCAGCCAGTCGCTCCAGGCGGCCTTGGCGCGGTCGGTATAGGCCTTGTAGCGGTCCTTGCGACCCCGGCGCCCGCCTTTGAGACCATCGACCGGGCGGAACAGGCCAAAGTTCACGTTCATCGGCTGAAAGGTCTTGGCCTCGGCGCCGCCGGTGATGTGGTGGATCAGGGCGCCCATGGCGCTGTCCTGCGGCACCTCGGTCAGGGGCTTGTCGAGGATTTCCGCGGCGGCCATGCGGCCCGCCAGCAGACCCATGGCAGCACTTTCCACATAGCCTTCCACCCCGGTGATCTGCCCGGCAAAGCGGATATGGGGTTTGGATTTCAGCCGCATCTGGCTGTCGAGCAGCGTGGGCGAGTTCAGGAAGGTATTGCGGTGAATGCCGCCCAGGCGGGCAAAGCTGGCATTCTCCAGCCCCGGAATCATCCGGAAAACCTCGGTCTGGGCGCCGTATTTCATCTTGGTCTGGAAGCCGACGATGTTGAACAGCGTTCCCAGCGCATTGTCGCGGCGCAGCTGCACCACCGCATGGGCCTTTACCTCAGGCTGATGCGGGTTGGTGAGGCCCACGGGTTTCATCGGCCCATGGCGCAGGGTCTCGCGGCCCCGTTCAGCCATCACCTCGATCGGCAGGCAGCCGTCGAAATAGCCGGCCGTCTCGCCTTCGTGAAACTCGGTCTTGTCGGCGGCGAGCAGCGCGTCGATGAAGGCCTCGTACTGGTCCTTGTCCATCGGGCAGTTGAGGTAGGCGGTGCGCTCTTCCTCGGTTTCGCCCTTGTCATAGCGCGACTGCATCCAGGCCTTGGACATGTCGATGCTCTCGGCATAGACGATCGGGGCGATGGCATCGAAAAAGGCCAGCGCCTCGGCCCCGGTTTCCGCCTGGATCGCCTTGCCCAGCGTCGGAGAGGTCAGCGGGCCAGTCGCAAAGATCCACTGGCCGTCGCTGGGCAGGTCGGTGACTTCTTCATAGGACACAGTCACATTCGGGTGGCTCTTCAACTTGGCCGTAATGGTTTCGGCAAAGGGATCACGGTCAACGGCCAGAGCGCCACCCGCGGGCAGGCGGTGGGCATCGGCCGTGGTCATGATCAACCCACCCGCGGCGCGCATCTCCCAATGCAACAGGCCGACAGCGTTCTGCTCGTCATCGTCCGAGCGGAAGGAGTTGGAACAGACCATCTCCCCGAGGTTGCCGGTTTGATGGGCAAAGGTTTCCACCTTGGGCCGCATTTCATGCAGCACCACCTTGACGCCCATGTTCGCCGCCTGCCAGGCGGCCTCGGACCCGGCCATGCCGCCGCCCACGATATGCAAGTCTTGTGTCATGAGGTGCCACATAGGGCAGGGAGGGGCCTTGCGCAATATGACATGCGCGGGTGCAGTATCCCAAGGAAGACAGAACTGGATGCAAACCTCAGGGCACCACGCGCGTTCTTTGATCTGCAGGAGGAGATTTTGGGGTCGCTGCGGCGGGAATGTCAGCCGGGGAGAGAGACCCGGATCGGAGGGACCTTCCGACGCAGCGACCCAAAATTGTGACCGGCTTGCGACCGGTGCCCAATCTTTGCCATGATCCTGCCTTTATTGAAAGACCGGATATGGAAACAATATCCTGTCAATCGTAAACAAAGACTGAACTTGGCTCAAATTTTCGGAAAAATCAGTCGGTGTCCCAGTTGGGCGGGCGTTTTTCGATAAAGGCATTGAGCCCTTCGATGGTGTCACGGTGCATCAGGTTTTCCACGATGACATCGCTGGTATAGGCATAGGCCTCCTCCAGCGGCATTTCCAATTGCCGGTAATAGGCTTCCTTGCCGATCTTGACGGCGGAGACCAGCTTGCCGGCGATGGTTTCCGCCAGCTTCAGGGTTTCACCCTCCAGATCGCTCCCCGGAACCGCGCGGTTGATCAGGCCCAGTTCGGCTGCGCGGGTGGCGGTCATGAATTCGCCGGTGGTCAGCAGCTCAAACGCATGTTTGCGCGGGATATTGCGCGACAGGGCCACCATCGGGGTGGAGCAGAACAGCCCGATATTGACACCATTGACGCCAAACCGCGTGTCATCCGCGGCCACGGCCAGATCGCAGGAGGCGACCAGCTGACAGCCCGCTGCCGTGGCAATGCCATGCACCTGGGCAATCACCGGCTGGGGCAGGCGCTGCAGGCCCAGCATGACAGAGGTGCAGCGGGCAAAGAGATCCTGGAAATAGGATTTGCCGCCATCCGCCGCTTCGCGCCCTGCTGTCATCTGGCGAATGTCGTGACCAGCGCAAAAGGCCTTGCCCGCGCCGGACAGCACCACCGCCTTGATGCTGCTGTCACCTTGCAGCGCATCAATCTGCTCTTGCAGGGCGGCTAGCATCTCATCCGAGAGCGCATTCAGCCGTTCGGGCGCGTTCATGCGCAGGTGTGCGATCGCATTTGCGTCGCGACGTTCCAGAATTGTCATCTTGTCCTCCTGACCCTGTTTGGGGCAACTCTATGTTGGACAAGGGAGAAGGAAAAGCATGGGCTTGGCTTTTGATGCGGCGGGGTTGTCCGCCTATATGGCAGAGATTTTTCCGCAGGTGGCGGATGATTTCGCGGTGGATGAGTTGACCGAGGCGGGGATCACCATGCGCCTGTTGACGGCCGAGCGGCACCTGCGCCCCGGCGGCACCGTCTCGGGCCCGTCCATGTTCGCGCTGGCCGATGTGACCGTTTACGGGCTGGTGTTGTCGCGGCTGGGGCGCAAGGCGTTGGCGGTCACCACGAACTGCTCGCTCGATTTCATGCGCAAACCCGAGGCGGGCGTTGACCTGATTGCCAAGGGCACCCTGTTGAAACTGGGGCGCTCGCTGGCGGTGGGCGATGTGCACATGTTCTCGGCCGGGTCGGACAAGATGGTGGCGCGCTCCACCATGACTTATTCCATCCCGCCCGAGAAATAGCTTTTACAGGGCTGTTGCCAGCGGTTGCCCGACCTTAACGAGGGTTTCCAAGCCCTTGGCGCTGTTGGCAATCAGGTCGTCTGAAAAGCGTATCTTGCCGGGTTCGAAGACAATCACGACAGTGGATCCGCCGAACTTGAAGTAACCCTTTTCCTGCATCTTGGTGACGGTTCCGCTGGTCGTCGTATTGACGATGGAGCCGACACCAAAGGCGCCCACTTCGACGAAACACAGGGTGCCAGCGGTTTCGGTTTCGATCAGGGTGAGGCTGCGCTTGTTGTCGCCAAAAACGTCTGGCCCGGCCCCAAGGGCGATGGGGTTCACCGAATGCAGTGCGCCGGGGATGTCGCGGCTGTCGATGATCCGGCCCGCCATCGGGAAGTGGTAGCGATGGTAATCCGCAGGGCATAGACGTACGATCGCCAGGGCACCGCCCATGAACCGCTCATGCAGGCCGGGCAGCATGGTTCGGATCGACATAGGGTGGCCTTTCACCGGAATGAAGGTATCGCCGTCCAGTTCGGGGAACACCAGCACGCGGCCATCCGCAGGTGATACCACCTCTTCAGTATCGTCGCTGTAGGGGCGGCTTTCCGGGGTCAGGTGACGGATGAAGAAATCGTTGAAACATCTATAGCTTTCAACTGGATCGCGCGCCTCTTCCATGTCAATCGAAAGCTCTTCGATCACCGATGTGATCTTGCCCTTCGACAGAGACGAGTCGAACCAGGCGCCAAACAGCCGACTGACGACGGAGGAGCGGAACAACAGCCGTTCAAGCAGGCTGGAGCCTGAGTCCTGATAGGCCCAGCGGATCCATTTCTCGCCCAGGATCACCTCGTTGAAGATCTCGCCGGTCGCGCGGTCGACCACCTGGATGGAGTTCTGCGTCATAGTCCTGTCCTGCCTGTTGTGGCCCGTTGCTGGCCAAAGCGCCTAGCAGACCGCGTTCAAGGGGCACAAGCACAGAATGATCCGTTGCCCGGGCGGCGGCCGCTGGCGCAACAGGACATGAGCTGTTTTGTGTGAGGCTTTGCAGTGAGCAAGAAAGAGAAAGCCCATGCAAGTCACGCAGATTGCAGAAGAAATCGTAGATCGGGAGGGTGACTATGTGAATGACCCCGACGATCCTGGCGGCGCAACCAAATTTGGCGTTACCATCCACACCCTGCGCCGCCTGGGCCTTGATCTGACCGGAGACGGGCAGGTGGGTCTTGCCGATGTGAAGGCGTTGAGCCGGGAGCAGGCGGTGGAGATCTTCGTCAAAGAGTATTTCGAGCGCCCGGGCCTGCACCGCCTGCCGCATTCTCTGCAAGACAGCGTCTTTGACATGTATGTGAACGCGGGCGGTAATGCGATCCGTATCCTGCAGCGGCTTCTGGTGCAGATGGGTTTTGACGTGGCCGTCGATGGCGTCATGGGGCCGCAGACGGCGGCTGCGGCGCATCGTGCGGCACGTGTCGATGCCTCTGCCTTGCGCGATGCCTATGGGATCGCGCGCCGCAGCTATTACTTCGACCTCGCCGACCGACGCCCCGCCAGCCGCAAATATGCCCGCACCCGTGCAGGCAACAAAGGCGGCTGGATCCGCCGGGCAGAGGCGTTCATGTCAGACAGGTACCACATGGATGCGGCCCAGTTTCGGGCGCGGGTCGCGGATTGGGAGAGGTAAGGCGATGATCATGGCGCTGCTCAAGTCCTTATTTGGAAATGATCGCAACCTGTTACGCGAGACCGTTGAGGTGTTCCGCGAAAATGCCGAGGGCGGGGCACAGCGTGCGCATCTGGATCGCAGCGCCGCCCTGCGGCAATTCGCAGCCGAGTTCGACCGTGCCGAGCGCAGTGGTTTTGACAGGGTGATGGATGGGCTGAACCGCCTGCCGCGCCCTTTGATGGCCTTTGCCACCCTGGCGCTCTTGGCGAGCGCAATGATCGAACCGATCTGGTTCGCACAAAGGATGCGGGGGCTTGCTCTGGTGCCGGAGCCGCTGTGGTGGCTGTTGGGCGTGATCGTCTCCTTCTATTTCGGAGCACGTCATCAGGCCAAGAGCCAGGACTTTCAACGCAGCCTCGCACGTGCTTTCAATCGGTTGCCGGTGGGAGTTCAGCTGCAGGAAACAGGCGGGCAACAGACAGACACACAGAAGGAAGGCGCACAGGAGGCCGAGACGCGCCTGGCAGAGGCCGAGAACGCAGCCCTGCGCGCCTGGCGGCGCAGCGAAGAAGAGAGTGCTTCCCAATCTCTCAATGGTTGATCACGAAATCGTGTACTGCGGCGGCTGGACGCGCCGAATGTCATTGGCGCGGCTTCTGCAAAATATTATAGACTGAGGCATGATTACAGAACTCGGTCACTTCGCCCTCGTCCTCGCCTTCATGGTGGCCATCGTCCAGATGGTTGTCCCCATGGTGGGTGCCCATAAACGCTGGCCCGGCTGGATGGCCGTTGCCGAACCGGCTGCGCAGGCGCAGTTCTTCTTTACCGCCTTTGCCTTTGCGGCGCTGGTCTGGGCCTTTGTCACCTCGGATTTCTCGCTGCGGCTGGTGACGCTGAACAGCCATTCGGCGAAACCGATGCTCTACAAGATCTCCGGCACCTGGGGGAACCACGAAGGCTCCATGCTGCTTTGGGTGCTGATCGTCAGCCTGTTCGGCGCGCTGGCCTCGATCTTTGGCGGCGGCCTGCCGCAAACCCTGAAGGCGCGGGTATTGGCGGTTCAGGCGGCCATCGGGGTTGCCTTCTTTGCCTTCATCCTGTTCACCTCCAACCCCTTTCTGCGCCTGGCGGTGCCGCCCTTTGACGGGCAGGATCTGAACCCGCTGCTTCAGGATCCGGGTCTCGCCTTCCATCCGCCGTTTCTGTACCTCGGCTATGTCGGGCTTTCGATGGCGTTTTCCTTTGCCGTGGCGGCCCTGATCGAAGGGCGGATCGATGCGGCCTGGGGACGCTGGGTGCGGCCCTGGACGCTGGCGGCCTGGATCTTCCTGACCATCGGCATCGCGCTGGGATCCTGGTGGGCTTACTACGAGCTTGGCTGGGGCGGGTTCTGGTTCTGGGACCCGGTGGAGAACGCCTCCTTCATGCCCTGGCTCTTGGCGGCGGCACTGCTGCATTCGGCCATCGTTGTCGAAAAACGCGAGGCGCTGAAAAGCTGGACCATCCTCCTGGCGATCCTGGCCTTCGGCTTCTCGCTGATCGGGACCTTCATTGTGCGGTCCGGTCTTCTGACCTCGGTGCATGCCTTTGCCAATGATCCCGAACGCGGTGTTTTCATCCTGTTCATCCTGGCCTTCTTCACCGGTGGTGCGCTGACACTGTTCGCCGCCCGGTCACAGGAAATGCAGGCCAAGGGTGTTTTTGGCATTGTCAGCCGCGAAGGCGCGCTGGTGGCCAACAACATCCTGCTGGCGGTCAGCTGCTTTGTCGTCTTCTTCGGCACGCTCTGGCCCGTGGTGGCCGAAATGGCCTTTGATCGTAAGCTGAGCGTCGGTCCGCCCTTCTTCAACGCGGCCTTTACCCCCTTCATGGTGGTGCTGGGTGCGATCCTGCCTATCGGCGCCATGATGCCCTGGAAACGGGGGCGGATCGGGCAGACCGTCTGGTATCTGCGCTATGTTCTGGTGCTGTCGCTGGCCCTGGCGGTTCTCGCCTGGGCGATGCAGACGGGGCGTTCGGCGCTGGGGCCTGTGGGTCTGTTCCTGGGCGCCTGGATGGTCTTTGGTGCGGCGGCGGATCTGTGGTCGCGCACCGGGCAGGGTGGTCGTGCGGGGCGTTTGCTGCGCCTGCCGCGCGCCGACTGGGGCAAGTCCGTGGCCCATTCGGGTCTTGGCATCACCATCTTTGCGATTGCAGGCCTCACGGCCTGGCAGGAAGAGGACATTCGCGTCGCGCAGATCGGGGAGCCGTTCACGGTTGGCTCCTATGAACTGGTGCTGGATTCGGTCGATCGGGCGCGGGGCCCCAATTACTTCACCACCATGGCGACGGTCAGCGTTTTCCAGAGTGGGGATGAGGTCGCGGTGCTGCATCCGGAAAAACGGGACTACCCGGTTGCCAAGATGCCCACCACCGAAGCGGCGATCGATTACCAGATCCTGCGTGACATCTACGTGGTGATTGGCGACCAGCAGGACAGCGGCGGCTGGACCGTGCGGACCTATATCAAACCGCTGGCGAACTGGATCTGGGGCGGCTGTATCCTGATGGCTTTGGGCGGCCTTCTCAGCCTCAGCGACAGGCGGTTCCGGGTGGCGGCTGGCGCGCGAAAAAGCGCAGGCGGAGCAAAGGTTCCGGCAGAATGAGGGGCGCGGGAATGTTCAAGGTTGCCGTCACATCTTTGGCGCTGTTCGTGGGTGCACTGGGGGTAACGCTCCCCGGAGCCGCATGGGCGGTGCAGCCGGATGAAGTCCTGGCGGATCCGGTTCTGGAAGGGCGCGCGCGGGAATTGTCAAAGGATCTGCGTTGCCTGGTCTGCCGGAACGAGAATATCGACGAATCCAATGCCGATCTGGCCCGCGATCTGCGCCTGCTGGTGCGGGAACGGCTGGTGGCGGGGGACAGCGACGGTGAGGTCATCGATTTCGTGGTGGATCGCTACGGTGAATATGTGCTGCTGCGCCCCACCACCTCGGGGGCCAATTGGATGCTGTGGGCCGCGGGGCCGTTGATGATGCTCCTGGCGCTGGGACTGGCTGCCGCCTATCTGCGCGGCCGTGCGCGGGCGCCGAAGACGGCCGAGGCAGGGCTGAGCCACGAGGAAGAGGCCCGTCTGCGGCAAATTCTGGACGAGTGACGCCGGGTCCATCTTTCCCGGCCCCTGGCTTTGCGCCACCATGGCGCAAAGCAAAGTGCGTGCGCGATCTGCACCGCGCGCCCGAAATGACAGATGAGGCCCCGTGATGGACTACAAAGAGATCCTCTATTCCAACGATGACGGTCTGGCGATCGTGACCCTGAACCGGCCATCGAAGATGAACGCCCTGACAGGCCAGATGCGGGCCGAGATCACCCATGCGCTGAAACGCGCCGCTGGCGAGGCACGGGCGGTTGTGCTGACCGGGGCCGGGGGCGCCTTCTGCTCGGGTCAGGATCTGAGCGATGCGTCGGGCTCGGCGGCTCTGGATATGGAGCGGACCCTCAGGGATGAATATACGCCCATGCTGGAGGCGCTCTATGACTGCCCCGTACCCACCATGTCGGTGGTCAACGGTCCCGTGGCCGGGGCCGGGGCGAACCTTGCCTTGGCCGCAGATGTGGTGATTGCCACCGAAAGCGCCTATTTCATGCAGGCCTTTGCCCGGATCGGCCTGATGCCCGATGCCGGCGGCACCTGGTTCCTGCCCCGTCAGATGGGGCTGGCCAAGGCAATGGGCGCGGCGCTTTTTGCCGACAAGATCACCGCCCGGCAGGCCAGCGATTGGGGCATGATCTGGGAAGCGGTCCCCGATGCAGAGTTTGATGCCCATTGGCGGGCGCGGGCGGCCTATCTGGCCAACGGTCCGACCAAGGCCTTTGGCGCCATCAAGACCGCGATCCGCGGCAGCTATGGCAAGAGCCTGCCGGAACAGCTGTCGGCGGAGGCGCATCTGCAGGGCGAATGCGGCAAGACCCGCGATTTCCTCGAAGGGGTCACCGCCTTCATGGAGAAACGCCCTGCGAAGTTCGAAGGTCGCTGAAATCGCGCCCCGTGGGGCGAACTGTGGGTCGGGCTGGCTTGAGGTCGACACCCGGAGCGTATTCTGCCGCCTCACAGCGCCTTGATATGCGCGCCCCGGCAACCCTCGCCATGGCAAACATGGGCGCGCCAAACCCCGGTAACTCTGGGGTTTGGCGTCAGTTACGTAGGATAGCCTGAACCCTGATCAGCCGACACCGACCGGATAGGGGAGCAGGCGAATGTCCAGGGCCGGATCGAACTGGCCGTCCTGTGCCAGAATACGCAGAACCTCGACTCCATCGGCATAGACGATGGCATCGCTGCCTCCGGATCCATTGGCTGCATTTTCGACCGTCAGTTCCGGCTCCCCGCCAGCGGCTGGATCATAGGTGTAGACCAGTTGATCCTCTCCGAGCTGGAAATCGGTGATGGTGGCAGCTTCCTGACCTTCGAGCCAGGAGCCGGTGATAAAGCGATCTGCGCCATCGCCGCCAGTGACCGTGTCATCCACGCCAAAGAGCAGGGTGTCGTCCCCCTGACCGCCATCGACGCTGTCACCGTTGCGATCCGGATCGTCGGTCATGTCGATCCCCAATTGGCGCAGCAGATCCTGGGGGCCGTTTTCTGGCCCGGAGGCCTGCAGTTGCGCCTGTAGCAGTCCGGGCGGCAGCTGCCCGCTGGATATGATCAGATCCTGCCCCAAGTCGCCGTTCATGGTGTCAGAGCCGAGGCGATCGATCAGCACATCATGATCAGCGCCGCCGCGAATGAGATCGTCACCGCGCCCGCCGTTCAGGAAATCATCGCCATCGCCGCCAAAGACACTGTCGTTGCCGTCGCCGCCAAAAAGCGTATCCATGCCGTCATCGCCGAACAGCCGGTCGCCCCCGATGCGACCTTCCAGAGAGTCGTCGCCCTCCCGCCCCAGCAGGCTGTTGTCCTGCTGATTTCCGATCAGGATATCGTTGCCGTCGGTGCCCGCGAAGGTGTTTGGCGGCAGATCCGGGTCTTCCTGGCCGGGTGGCTCTTCCTGACCAGTGGATGCCTGATCATCATCGTCGTCCAATATAATGAAACCGGCCACAAGGCTCAGTCCCAGCAAACCAATCCAAAGCACAATTCTTCCCCCAATAATGACGATTCTACTTAAAGTTTAATTGCTCGCAATTTGGGGGCAAGGCGAATTCGATATTCTTCGTTTTCTGTCTATGCCCTGAGAACAATATAAATATTGAGTCTCAATTGTTCTTATTAAGGATACAGTGTCGTGTATCGCGGGTGTTTCTGAAACGAAATCCCGCTTAAAAAGAAACCGCCCCGCAACCAGAGGTGCAGGGCGGTTGTGTTCGAAATAGGGGCGATCAGCGGTTTTCGATATCCACGTAATCGCGCGCGGTCTGGCCGAGGTACAGCTGACGCGGACGGCCGATCTTGTTCTGTGGGTCTGCGATCATCTCTTTCCACTGCGAGATCCAGCCGACGGTACGCGACAGGGCGAAGATCGGCGTGAACATGGAGGTCGGGAAGCCCATCGCCTCCAGGATGATGCCCGAGTAGAAGTCCACGTTCGGGAACAGTTTCTTCTCGATGAAGTACGGATCGTTAAGCGCGGTCTGCTCCAGTTCCTTGGCGACCTGCAGCAGCGGGTTGTCTTCGACGCCCAGCAGCTCCAGCACCTCATCGGCGGATTGCTTCAGCACCTTGGCGCGCGGGTCGGTGTTCTTGTAGACCCGGTGACCAAAACCCATCAGGCGGAACGGATCGTTCTTGTCCTTGGCGCGGGCCAGGAATTCCGGAATGCGGTCAACGGTGCCGATTTCCTTCAGCATCTCCAGGCAGGCCTGGTTGGCGCCGCCATGGGCCGGACCCCAGAGACAGGCGATACCGGCAGCGATACAGGCAAAGGGGTTGGCGCCCGAAGAGGAGGCCAGACGCACGGTCGAGGTCGAGGCGTTCTGCTCGTGATCGGCGTGCAGGATGAAGATCCGGTCCATGGCGCGGGCGAGGATCGGGTCGACGTGGTATTCCTCGGCCGGAACCGAGAAGCACATGTGCAGGAAGTTCGCCGCGTAATCCAGATCGTTGCGCGGATAAACGAAGGGCTGGCCGATCGAATACTTGTAGGCCATGGCTGCGATGGTGGGCAGTTTGGCGATCAGGCGGATCGCGGCCACTTCACGCTGCCAGGGATCGTTGATGTCGGTGGAATCGTGATAGAAGGCGGACATGGCGCCGACCACACCCACCAGGGTCGCCATCGGATGCGCGTCACGGCGGAAGCCGCGGAAGAAGTTGTGCATCTGCTCATGCACCATGGTGTGACGGGTCACACGGGTTTCAAAGTCTTCCAGCTGCGCGGCGGTGGGCAGCTCACCATAAAGCAGCAGGTAGCAGACTTCGAGGTGATGCGACTGCGAGGCCAGCTGGTCGATCGGATAGCCACGGTGCAGCAGCTCGCCCTTGCCACCGTCGATGAAGGTGATGGTGCTGTCGCAGCTCGCGGTGGAGGTGAAACCGGGATCATAGGTAAAGACACCGGCCTGGGCGTAGAGTTTGCGGATGTCCAGGACATCGGGCCCAGCGGTCGGAGAGAAGATGGGCAGCTCATAGGTTTCGCCATTGAGGCTGAGCTGGGCTGTCTTATTGGTATCGGTCATAGATGTCCCTTCCTGTTACAGGCGCAAAAAGCCCGGATTTCATCCGGGTCTTGCGCAGGCAGCACCCACGCGATGCATCGCGCAGGTGAGGTCGTATCGGAACAGGCTTACCCAAGCGTTAAGGTAAGGGGTCAGCCTGCTGCTTCGGTCAAACGGGCCAGCGTTTCCTCGCGGCCCAGAATTAGCATCATATCGAACACCGAAGGCGTTACCGCCCGGCCCGCAAGAGCTGCCCGCAAGGGGCCTGCCAGCTTGCCGAACTTGGTATCATGTGCTTCCGCAAATGCGTTCAGAAGCGCCTCCAGATCGTCACGGGTCCAGCTAGCACTTTGCAACTGCGGCGTCAATTCTTTCAGTATACTATCGGATACAGATGACAGGGCTTTTGCCGCCTTCGCATCCGGCTCGATGGGGCGCGAAACAAGGACAAAATGCGCCTTCTCAAGAAGTTCCGGGAAAGTCTTGGCCCGGTCCTTCAAACAGTACATGGCGCGTTCAAGATCATTTGACTGAACGTCAGTCAGGGCTGCTTCGCCCGCCGCCGCCAGATAGGCGGTGATTTCCTGCCGCAATGCGGCGTCATCGCTAACGGCGATATGCTGGCCGCAGAGGTTTTCCAGTTTCTTGGTGTCGAACCGCGCCGGGCTTTTGCCGATACCATCCAGATCGAACCAGTCGCGCGCCTGGGCGTCGGTGAAGAACTCGTCATCGCCATGGCTCCAGCCAAGCCGCGCCAGGTAGTTGCGCATGCCGGCCGCCGGATAGCCCATCGACTGGTACTCCTGCGCGCCCAGGGCGCCGTGGCGTTTGGAGAGTTTCTTGCCATCGGGGCCATGGATCAGCGGGATATGGGCCCAGACCGGAATATCCCAGCCCATGGCCTGGTAGATCATCATCTGCCGGGCGGCGTTGTTCAGGTGGTCATCGCCGCGGATCACATGGGTCACGCCCATATCGTGATCGTCCACCACCACGGCCAGCATGTAGACCGGTGTGCCATCCGAGCGCAGCAGAATCATGTCGTCCAGCTGGTCGTTGCGAATGGTTACATCGCCCTGGACCTCGTCGTGAATGACGGTTGTGCCCTCCTGCGGTGCCTTGATGCGCACCACATAGGGCGCATCCGGATGAGTCGCGGGATCCGCATCGCGCCAGGGTGAACGATACAGGGTGGATTTGCCCTCGGCCCGCGCCGCATCGCGGAAGGCCGCGATTTCATCCTGGCTGGCAAAACACTTGTAGGCCTTGCCCTCGGCCAATAGCTGGTGGGCAACCTCGGCATGGCGGTCGGCGCGGGCAAACTGGCTGATCACATCGCCATCGTGATCCAGCCCCAGCCACTCCAGCCCCTGCAGGATCGCTGCCGTTGCTTCGGGGGTCGAGCGTTCACGGTCGGTGTCTTCGATCCGCAGCAGGAATTTGCCGCCGCGCCCGCGCGCATAAAGCCAGTTGAACAGCGCGGTACGCGCGCCACCGATGTGCAGAAAGCCGGTGGGCGAGGGGGCGAAACGGGTGACGACCGGTTTGGACATGGAAGTGATTTACCTTTTGGTAACCATAGGGGGATTAGCGTTTTAGCCTGTCTACCCACCCGAAGGGTCAGGAGCAAGCATGGGAATGATGCGCATCCTGGACCAGCTGCTACAGGTTCAAAGGGGACATCTGCTGGCTTGGGGGCCAGTGTTTCTTGGGCTTGGAATAGGGGTCTATTTCGCTGTGCCGGTCGAACCGGGCGCACTGACCTATCTGAGCGTCGCGACCCTGGTCGGGGTAAGCGGCCTGTCGGTGCTGCATGCCAGTGCCATAGGATTGCTGGGCCGTGCCCTCCTGATCGCATTGATCGGATTTTCTGTTGCCGGGCTGCGCAGCCACTGGCTGGAGGCGCCGGTTCTGTCCTTTCGCTATTATGGCCCGGTGGAGGGGCGTCTTGTTCAGATCGATCGATCGGCTCGCGACCTGATGCGACTGACCCTGGATCAGCTGCGTCTCACGGATGTGCCTGGCCCCAAAACGCCTGAACGGGTGCGGATCACGCTTCTGACCGATGCCACCTTGCCGCCGGTGGGCGCACGGGTTGCAACGACGGCGCATCTGATGCCGCCTCAGGGACCGGTCGAGCCGGGGGGCTTTGATTTCCGGAGATATGCCTGGTTCATGCAGCTGGGGGCAAGCGGCTACACGCGGGTGCCCGTCCTGATGGTTGATGCGCCGCCCCCGGAGATGAGCCTGGAGGGCCTGCGCCGGGACATCGCCCTGGGCCTGCGGCAGCGGCTGCCCGGTCCGAGCGGTGCGATTGCCGCGGCCATCACCACCGGTGACCGAAGCGGGGTCAGCCAGGAGACGCTGCAGGACCTGCGGGCAAGCAACCTTGCCCATCTTCTGGCGATTTCGGGCCTGCATATGGGGCTGGTCGCCGGATTCGTCTTTGCCGTCTTGCGGTTCGGTCTATGTCTGGTTCCGGCCCTTGCCCTGCGGATCAACGTCAAGAAATGGGCAGCTGCGGTGGCGCTTCTGGCGGCCTTTGGATACCTGGCCTTGTCCGGAGGCAATGTGGCCACCGAACGTGCCTTTATCATGGTGCTCGTGATGCTTGGCGCCGTGCTGATCGATCGGCGTGCGATTTCCCTACGGGCGGTTGCAGTTGCCGCCGTCCTTGTCTTGCTGAGGCGCCCGGAAGCCCTGCTCAGCCCGGGCTTTCAGATGAGCTTTGCCGCGACTGCCGCTTTGGTTGGCGTCTTTTCCGGGATCCGGGACCGCGGCTATTCCCTGGGGCCGACTTGGCTGCGCCCCATTGTCGGCCTGTGCCTGTCCTCGCTTGTGGCGGGGCTGGCAACCGCGCCATTTGGGGCGGCCCATTTCAACACCCTGTCTCACTACGGGCTGCTGGCCAATCTGCTGGCGGTGCCGGTGATGGGGCTGATCGTCGTGCCCGCGGCTGTTGCTGCCCTGATGTTGCTGCCGCTGGGGGCGGAGGAGCTGGCGCTGACGGTGATGGCCGCTGGATTGGACTGGATCTTGGCTGTGGCCAGCCATGTGGCGGCCTTGCCGGGGGCCGATCGCAGTATTCTGCAGCCCGATCCTTTGGTGCTGCCGCTGATCGCGGGCGGTGGGCTGTTCCTGTTGATCTGGCAGGGCCTGCTTCGTGTGGCGGGGGGGGTGCCCATCCTTGTGGCAGGTCTCCTGTGGTCGCAGAGCCACCGCCCCGCCGCCCTGATTTCTCCGGAGGCCGGTTTGGTCGGGGTTCTGGGTCCGGACGGAAGGATGCTATCGCGCGAGAAGGCCAAAGGATTTGCCGCAAAGGTCTGGTTGGAGAATGACGGGGATCGCAGCAGCCAGAAAGCCGCCCATGCGCGCACGCCGACCGAGCCGTCACGGCCATGGCAGGCCTCTGTCGGGTCATTCCGGATGTATCACCTGGTGGGCAAGGGCGCAGCCGCTCAGGTGGTGGGGTGCACCGCGGACGAGATCCTGGTGTCGACTGTCGATCTAAAGATTGACGGTCCCTGTCTGGTGCTGGATCCACAGAAGATGCGCGAAACTGGCAGTATCAGGATCGAAGCCGATGGAACCCTGGTCACCGCAGCCGATCTTGCCGGGCGGCGACTTTGGACAGGCCCACAGGCCAGCGCAAATGCGCGAAACTGAAGGCAAGCTTCCCTTTGCTCCAAGGTCGAGACATGTAAGCTGACGCCCCGATCACACCGGGCCTCGTATCACACGGACACCCGTATTGCGGCACTGAGATCAACGGGTTGCAATAGACGAGGAGCGCCAGGGGCGTGCCACCGATCAATAGCTTCGGATAAGCCCCACCAGGCGACCTTGAACCTTGACCTGATCCGCGGGGTAGCAGCGTGTCTTGTAGGCGGGGTTCGCGGCTTCCAGCTCAACCGTGTTGTTGTGGCGGCGGTAGATCTTCTTCAGGGTTGCCTCATGTCCTTCGACCAGGGCGACCACGATGTCGCCATCGTCGGCAGTGTCGGATTCGCGGATCACCACGATATCGCCATCGTTGATCCCGGCCTCGATCATGGAATCGCCGCGCACCTCCAGCGCGTAATGGGCGCCATTGGCAGAAAGCATGGAACTGGGCACGCTCACCCTGTTGGAGATCTGGCTGATCGCCTCTATCGGAACGCCGGCAGCGATCCGCCCCATCACCGGCAGTTCCATCGCAGCTGCGGCCTGGGCAGCCATCGGCGCGGCGCCCTGGGCCGAGTGGTCATTGTCATCGGCACCACCTGCAATCACCCTAGGCGAAAACCCTGCGCCACCGCCCGCGATGCTGTCGGGGAGGCGGAGGATTTCAATCGCACGCGCCCGGTGCGCCAGGCGGCGGATAAACCCGCGTTCCTCAAGCGCTGTGATCAGCCGGTGAATGCCGGATTTGGAGCGCAGATCCAGCGCGACCTTCATTTCGTCAAAGCTGGGGGGCACACCATCCCGTTGCAGGCGTGTGTGAATGAACTCCAACAGATCCAACTGCTTTTGCGTCAGCATAACCGCCCCTTTGCGCCGTTGTGTTTTGTTTTGTTCTATTCATGTTCACGTTTTGTGTCAATAGAATGCGCGGCGGCTTTGGTGATTTTGCTCTCATTTTGCAATCAGAGGGTGATTTGCGGTCACAATTGCAGGTAGGAAACCCTGTCACCAACCGCGCGGGCCGGATCATGCGGCGGGCGGATCAACAGGGCGTTTGCCTCAGCCAGGATAGAGAGCAGAGAGCTGTCCTGCCGTTCAAACGCCTCGATCTGTCCCTGCTCCGTCAGAGTGGCCCGCATATAGTGTTCGCGCGGCCCGTTCCGGCTAAGCGGCGCTGCAAGGGTGGCAGTTTGGATCGCATCCTGCTGCGGCGGCAGCCCCAGCATGGCCCGCACCATCGGGGCCAGAAAGATATGGCCGCAGACCATGGCAGAGACCGGATTGCCTGGCAGGCCTGCCATTGCGGCACCATCCAAGCGTCCCGCCATCAGCGGTTTGCCGGGGCGCATCGCCACCTTGTAAAAGGACCGCTCCATTCCAAGGTCAGCGGCAACATCGGCAACGAGGTCGTGATCGCCAACCGAGGCGCCGCCGATGGTCACCACCAGATCGGCGCCTTTGGCCAGGGAAAAGGCCGTGCGCAGGGAACTGTGGGTGTCGCGGGCGATCGGCAGGATGCGCACATGGGCGCCCAATCCTTCGAGCAGCGCCTTCAGGCCAAAGGTATTGGAGGCAATGATCTGATCCGGGCCGGGGGTGCTGCCGGGCATGACCAATTCGTCACCGGTAGAGATCAACGCAATTTCGGGCCGCCGGGTGACGGGCACTTCGGCGATGTTCATCGCCGCGAGCAGGGCTATGTCAGAAGCGGTCAGGCGGCGGGGCGCCGCTACGGTCTGTCCGGCGCAAAAGTCGCCGCCACGGGGGCGGATGTTGTCGCCATCGCCGGGCTCATCGGTGATGGTGATTAGGTCGCCCTTGCGGGTGACATCTTCCTGGATGACCACGAAACCGGCGCCTTCGGGGATCGGGGCGCCGGTGAAGATCCGCACCGCTTGGCCTGCACCGACCACGCCTTCAAAGCGATGCCCGGCGGCGGCCTCGCCGATCACCTTGAACATGGCGTGCAGCTCGACTTCGGCGCCTTTGACGGCGTAACCGTCCATGGCCGACGCGGAAAAAGGCGGCTGATCCCGCCGGGCAGAAACTTCACGTGCCAATACCCGGCCCGATGCCTCTGCGAGGGGAACCATCTCGGTCTCCAGTGGAGACACCAGTTTCAACAGATGCGCGCGGGCTTCGCTGACTGAGATCATCTATGCCTCGTACCGGCCTGATTTACCGCCGTCTTTCAACGTGACGCGAATGCCGCCGATCTCCATCGCCTTATCCACGGCCTTGGCCATGTCATAGACGGTGAGTGCTGCGACAGAGACCGCTGTCAGGGCCTCCATTTCAACACCGGTCTGGCCGGTGGTCTTGACCGTGCCTTCGATCCGCACGCCGGGCAGGTCCGGATCCAGGGTCAGCTCCACCGCGACCTTGGTCACCGGCAGGGGATGGCACAGGGGGATCAGATCCGGCGTCTTCTTGGCCCCCATGATGCCGGCCAACCGGGCAACGCTGAGAACGTCCCCCTTTTTGGCGCGCCCTTCGGATATGATATCAAAGGTTTCCCGGGCCATCTTGATGTGGCCTTCGGCGGTGGCGATACGAGAGGTCACCGCCTTGTCCGAGACATCCACCATGTGGGCATCGCCCTTGCCGTCAAAATGCGTGAGCGCCATCACATCGCCCCCGGCGTGAGAGGGTTGGCCAGCAGTTTCCGGGTCGCGGCGGCGACATCGTCCTGCCGCATCAGCGCCTCACCGATCAGGAAGGTGCGGGCACCGTAGCGCGCCATATCGGCCAGATCCTGCGGGGTGAACAAGCCGCTTTCGCAGACGATGGTCCGATCCGCGGGAACCTTGCGGGAGAGCTCTCGCGTGGTATCAAGCGTGGTCTCGAAGGTCTTGAGATTGCGGTTGTTTATTCCCATCAGCGGGGATTTCAGGGCGCAGGCGCGCTCCAGTTCTTCGGCATTGTGCACCTCCAGGAGGACGTCCATGTCCCAGGCCATGGCGCAGTCTTCCAGCTCTGCGGCTTGCGCGTCTGAGACCGAGGCTAGGATGATCAGGATGCAATCGGCGCCAAGGGCACGGGCTTCGGCCACCTGATAGGGGTCATACATGAAATCCTTGCGCAGGGCGGGCAGGGTGCAGGCGTCCCGCGCTTCGGTCAGGAAGGATTTTGCGCCTTGAAAACTCGGGGTGTCAGTGAGCACTGACAGGCAGGTGGCGCCGCCCTGCTCATAGGCCTGCGCCAGCGCGACCGGGTCGAAATCCTCGCGAATCAGACCCTTGGAGGGGCTGGCCTTCTTGATTTCGGCGATAAGCCCGTAGCCCTGGCGACCGGCACCGATCAACGCCTCGGCAAAACCGCGCACAGGTGAGGCCTCGCGGGCGGCGGCTTCCACCTCAGCCATGGGAACGGCGGCCTTGTCAGCGGCCACTTCTTCGAGCTTGTAGGCCTTGATCTTGTCGAGCACGTTTTCTGTCATAAGCTTGCCTCCCGTCAGGCGGCCCAGTCGATGGGCGCATGGCCGCGTTCTTGCAGCCAGGTGTTGATTGCCGAAAACGGCCGCGATCCGAAGAAGCCGCGTCGCGCCGATAGCGGCGAGGGATGCGCAGTCTTCAGGATCAGGTGATCGCCCGGATGAAGGTGTTTTTCAAGCCTTTGCGCCTGTTTTCCCCAAAACACATAGGCAGTAGGGCGCCCGGATGTGCGTTCCAGAACCTCGCGGACCAGTTGATCCCAGCCCAGATCCTTGTGCCCGTTGGCATCGCCCGCAGGCACGCTAAGGGCGGTGTTGAGCAACAACACCCCCTGGCGCGCCCAGGCGCGCAGATCGCCGTTGGGGCGTGAACTGTGAGCATCGCTCTGCAATTCCTTGAAAATATTGGAAAGCGATCGCGGCAGGGGCGTCACACCCGGTTCCACCGAGAAGGCCAGCCCATGGGCATGGCCGGGGGTCGGATAGGGATCCTGACCCAGGATGACCACCCGGGTGTCCTCGGGTTGGGTCAGTTCCAGGGCCGCGAACCGCTGTGATGCGGGGGGCAGGATCTCGCGCCTGTCCTGCTGCAAGGCGGTATCGATTTCGGGCCAACGGGTTTCGAAGAAGGGCAAATCGGTCCAGGCGCCAAGTCCGGTCGGCAGCGCCATCAGGTGGCCTCGGTGGTGATCCGGGCGACCGCTGCGATCTTCTCCTTGGCGGCGCCGCTGTCGATGCTCTCGCGCGCCTTTGTGACGCCTTCGCGCAGATCACCTGCAGCGCCCGCCACCACCAGGGCGGCGGCGCTGTTCAGCAGGACCGCATCGCGATAGGCCGAGGGCGCGCCGTCCAGCAGGGCGCGGAAGGCGGTTGCGTTTTCCTCGGGCGTGCCGCCGATGATGTCCTCGAAGGGATGCACCGGAAGGCCTGCGTCTTCGGGGTGGAGTTCCACGTCGCGGATGCTGCCATCCTCTTCCAGCGCCGCAACCCAGCTGACGCCGGTAATGGTCAGCTCATCAGTGCCGTCAGAGCCGTGCACCAGCCAGGCGCGCTCCGATCCCAACTGGCCCAGCGTTTCCGCCATGGGCCGGATCAGGTCGCGGGAAAAGGCGCCGGTCAGTTGCCGTTTCACACCTGCGGGGTTTGTGAGCGGCCCCAGAATATTGAAGATCGTGCGAGTGCCGAGTTCTTGCCGCGTGGGCATCACATGGGCAATGGCCGGGTGGTGCATGGGCGCCATCATGAAGCCGATTCCAGCCTCTTTCAGTGATTTTTCAACCACCTGCGGGCCGACCATCACCTGGATTCCCATCTGCCCCAGGGCATCCGCCGCGCCGGATTTGGAGCTGAGGTTGCGGTTGCCATGCTTGGCCACCACCGTGCCTGCGCCTGCAACCACAAAGGCGGTCGCAGTCGATATGTTGAGCGTGCCCTTACCATCTCCGCCGGTGCCGACAATATCGATTGCCCCTTCGGGCGCGCGGACCGCATTGCATTTGGACCGCATCACCGCAGCAGCGGCGGCATATTCGTCCACGGTTTCACCACGGGTGCGCAGCGCCATCAACAGCCCGCCCATCTGGCTGGGCGTCGCTTCCCCCTCGAACAGCATGGCAAAGGCTTCTTCGGCTTCCGCACGGGTTAGCGGGCGATCGGCAGCGGCATCGATCAGCGGCTTCATCTGGTCGCTCATGCGGGCACCTTCATGTCATTGAGGAAGTTCTGGAGCAGGGCGTGACCATGTTCCGAGGCGATGGATTCCGGGTGGAACTGAACCCCATGGATCGGCAGATCGCGGTGCTGCAGCCCCATGATGGTGCCATCCTCCAGTTCGGCCGTGACCTCCAGGCAGGCGGGCAGGCTGTCGCGCTCCACGATCAGCGAATGATAGCGGGTCGCCTGGAACGGCGAGGGCAGCCCGGCAAACAGGCCTTTGCCCTGATGGTGAACCTGACCCATCTTGCCGTGGACGATCTCGTGGCAGCGCACCACCTTGCCGCCAAAGGCCTGGCCGATGGTCTGGTGCCCCAGGCAGACACCCATCAGGGGAATGCCCGCCTCGGCGGCCGCCAGTGTCAGGGGGAGGCAGATCCCAGCCTGATCGGGATCGCAGGGGCCGGGGCTGAGGAGAATGCCAGAGGGACGCAAGGACAGCGCTTCTTCGACAGATAGCGCATCGTTGCGGCGCACCTCCATCTCGGCGCCCAGCTCACCCAGATAGTGCACGAGGTTGTAGGTGAAGGAGTCGTAGTTGTCGATCAGCAGCAACATCTTGGCAGGCTCTTTTAAGGGTGGCGGGCAGGGCTTGCACCGCAGTATAGTTGTTGCGACATACATGTTCAGGCTTGCCCGGCAGCGTCAAGGGTGCGGCGCGTTTTTGATGTGAGCGATCGGTCGCATCGACATTGCGCCGACCGGAGGGCAGGCCGGAAAGAAAACGAGAGGCGGAACGGGCATGCGGGGCTTTCTGGGCGGCGTTAGTATCGGAGCATTGGTGGCAGCCTGTGTTGCCGCAATGTGGTCGCTGTCGACCCCGTTGCCGCAGCAGATCGACGTCAGCGCGACCGGGCCAATTACCGGCACTGCCCCGGCAGAGAGCGGACCTGCGCCGATGGGTACGCCGCAGGCGGATGCGGATCTGGTCGAGGCCGCACCGGCGGCGTTGGAAAACGCACCATCGGATGATCTGAGCGCAATCGAACCCGCGGATACGGAACCCTCCGAACGCCCCGAAGTTGGTAGTGCGGGCACTGTCGAGGGCACGGACAGCGCCGCGGTTCCCGTTGTGCCAGAGGCTCCGAAGGAACTCGACACCGCAAGCGGCAGTCAAGAGCCTGGTGCGCTGGCACAGAGCGCGACGGGCGAGGATCCGGTCGATGTCTCAACCGCGACAGCGCCCACACCGGCCCCTTCGGTGTCTTCCCAGACAGGGGCAGAGCCGCCGCAAGGGGATCAACAGCCGGTTCCCGGACCTGAAATTGCCGCACAACAGCCGCCTGTTACGGATCCCGGCCTGTCCGTTTCGCCGTCGATTACCATGCCGCAACTGGGGAGCGCCCCGGCGCCGACCGCGCCGCCGGTGATTGGTATTACGCCGCCCGCGCCGCCGTCCTCCACCGAGGAAACGTCGGCCGAGGAAAAGATGGCCGAGGATGCGGGAATGTCCGAGGAGGATCAGGAGAGTGCCAAGGCAGAGGCACAGCCGGAGGAGGGGCGCGCGAACCGCATTGCAGCCCTGCCCACGGCGGATGCGCCGGACCGCGCCGGGACGCCGCGCATTGGCACCCCCGTTGTGCCCCTGACAGAGCGTGACGAAGCCGCTGATAGCCTCGAGGATAATACGGCGCAAACCCCGTTTGAGGCCAATTCGGAGCCCTTTGATCTCAGCGATGATCGTCCGCTGATGTCGATTGTGCTGATTGATGACGCGCAATCTGTCGGCGCCGAGGCGCTTGCAGAGTTTCCTTATCCGATCAGCTTTGCCATCGATCCGCAAGATCCGCGCGCGGCCGAAAAGATGGCCGAACGGCGCGCCGCCGGGTTTGAGGTCTTGATCCTCTCCGATCTGCCCCGCGAAGCGCAGCCGCAGGATGCCGAAACCGCGCTGGCCGTCTGGTTTGACCTCCTGCCGCAGGCGGTTGGCGTGCTGGAAGGCGTTGTCAGCGGCGTGCAGGGCAATCGTCCGCTGGCCGATCAGGTGGCTGACGCGGTGCGCGCGGGCGGTTACGGGCTGGTGCTGCAGAACAATGGGCTCAATACGGTACAGAAACTCGCCCTGCGCGACGGCGTGCCCGCTGGCGTGGTGTTCCGTGATTTCGATGGAGCCGGGCAGAACCCGCGCGCCATGCGCCGTTTCCTGGATCAGGCGGCGTTCCGGGCGGGCCAGGAGGGTGCCGTGATCATGCTGGGACGGCTGCAGCCCGACACGATTTCGGCGCTGCTCTTGTGGGGATTGCAGGACCGCGCCAGCCGCGTTGCTCTGGCGCCGATCTCAGCCAGCCTGCGGTCCAATCTGGCCGGGACCGGCCAGTAAACACCCAAGCGAGTAGTTTTTAGCGGTTGCGGCTGCCGGTAAAACGGGCCGCATCTGCGGCAGCGCGGCGGATCGCATTGGATTTATGCACCGTCTCCATATATTCCGCCTCGGGGTCGCTGTCATAGACAACACCGCCGCCCGCCTGAATGTAGAGCGTCTGATCCTGCACGATGGCGGTGCGCAGGGCGATACACATGTCCATGTCGCCGCCTGCCGAGAAATAGCCGACCCCACCGCCGTAGACGCCGCGTTTTTCAGGCTCCAGCTCGTCGATGATCTCCATCGCGCGTACCTTTGGCGCGCCGGAGACCGTGCCGGCGGGCATGCCTGCAAAGAAGGCATCCAGGGCGTCCTTGTCCGCGTCCAGCTCCCCGACCACGTTGGAGACGATATGCATCACGTGGCTGTAGCGTTCGATGATGAACTTCTCGGTCGGCCGCACGGTGCCGATCTTGGACACGCGGCCGGTATCGTTGCGGCCCAGATCCAGCAGCATCAGATGCTCTGCCAGCTCCTTCTTGTCGGCCAGAAGGTCGGCCTCCAGCGCCTTGTCCTCTTCCGGGGTGGCGCCGCGCGGACGGGTGCCTGCGATGGGACGGATGGTGACCTCATTGCCAAAGACCCGCACCAGGATTTCCGGGCTGGCGCCGATGACCTGAAAGCCGCCGAAGTTGAAATAGAACATGAAGGGCGAGGGGTTGGTGCGCCGCAGCGAGCGGTAGAGCGCAAAGGGCGGCAGCGGGAAGTCCTGTTTCCACCGCTGTGCCGGCACCACCTGAAAGATATCGCCGGCGCGGATATAGTCCTTGGCCTTCTCAACGGCTTCCATGTAGCCGGATTTGGTGAAGTTGCTGACCGGTGGTGCGATTTCATCCGCATCGCCCAGATCGCGGGTCTCGGCGGGCATGGCGCGTTCCAGATCGCGGACCGCGTCCATCACCCGCTCGGCAGCCTGGGCATAGGCGGCCTTGGCGGATTGCCCGCCTCCCACCCAGGCGGGGGAGACCACGGTGACCTCACCCTTGACGCCATCCAGCACCGCAACCACCGAGGGGCGCATCATGATGGCATCGGGCAGGCCCAGAGGATCGGGGTTCACATCGGGCAGATGTTCCACCAGACGCACCATATCGTAGCCAAGATAGCCAAACAGCCCGGCGGCGGCCTGGGGCAGGTCGTCGGGCAGGTCAATCCGGCTTTCGGCCAGCAGAGCGCGCAGGTTGTCCAGAGGATCGCCGTCCTGCGCCTCAAACCCTTCGGCATCAAAACGGGCCGAGCGGTTGATCTCGGACTGCGTGCCGCGACACCGCCAGACCAGATCCGGCTTCATGCCGATGATCGAGTAACGCCCGCGCACCTCTCCGCCGGTCACCGATTCCAGCATGAAGGCGTCTTTCTGGGCGCCGGTCAGCTTCAGCATCAGCGAGACGGGGGTGTCCAGATCTGCCGCCAGCCGGGTATAGACCAGCTGGTTTTCTCCGGCATCATAGGCGGCGGCAAATGTGTCGAAATCGGGTATCAGAGCCATCTTGAGCTGCCTTGATCTGGGTCTGTGTCTTTACTGGAAGCTGGACTGAACCGCGTTCAATGCCTGCTGGTCGACGCGGGGGGCGGCGCGCAGCTGTGCATCCTCGGCAAAGGCTTCGAACAGCGCCTGAGACAGCGCCTGATCCAACTGGGCGCCCATGGCCTCGGCCAGCATCTGCATTTCGGGGCTGTCCTCGGCGGTCAGCACCTCATCGAGCCGCAGCACGACGGTGCTGTCCTCACCGCTGACAAGGCGCAGGTCACCCGGCTCCATTTCAAAGGCGGCCAGCATCATGTTGACCGGGGTGCCATCGATATAGGCGGTGCGGGTCTGGCCGGTCTCGGTCTTGACCTCCAGGCCTTCGGGGAAGGCACCGTTTTCTTGCGCGTGTTTCAGGATCTCTTCGGCCTGGGCTGCCACGGCATCTGCCGCGCGGCTGGCGTTCCAGGCTTGGAATATGTTTTCGCGTGCCTCTTCAAAGGGTTGCGGGCGCGGCGGCAGGATCTCGTCCAGGCGCAGGGCGAAGAGGCTGCCGTCGTCGAGGAAGGCGATGGAGGGGAAATCATCGATGGTGACCGCCTCGGCTGCCTCGCGGAAGCCATCGTAGCCCGCGATATCCTCGTCATTGCTGCCAGTCCAGTTGAGCGTTCCGATCTGCATGTCACTTTCGCCCGGCAGTTCCTCCAGGGTGACGCCACCGGCCAGCATGTCCTCGATGGGTTCTGCCTGCTGTTCGATCACCCGGCGGGCGCGGTCGGCGGCCAGTTCAGCGCGCAGCTCTTCCTTGGCTTGATCAAAGGTGGTTTCGCGTGCTTCCAGCTGGCCGTTTACCCGGAACAGGGCAGGGCCCAGGTTGGAGGGCAGGGGGCCAACCACGGATCCCACCTCGGCCGCAAAGATATCGGCGCCAGCCTCGGCCAGCTCTTCCACGGTCACATCGCCAAGATCGATATCCGCCAGGGAGAGGCCGCGATCCTGAACCAAAACCTCAAACGTCGTGCCGCCCACATCTAGCTGAGCGCGAGCGCTGGCGGCGCTGTCCGCATCGGCAAAGACCAGACGTTCCACCAGGCGCCGCTCGGGGACCAGGTAATCTGCGGCGCGGTCCTGATAGAGGCTCTGCAGGGCATCGTTGTCCACCTCGACCTGATCCAGGATCATCTCGGGGCTGAGGTGCACATAGGTCAGAACCTTGGTCTCGGGCAGGGTGAACTGGTCGATATTTGCCTCATAAAAGGCGGTCAGCTCTTCGTCGCCGGGCATCTGCATGGTGAGCGGCACCGCGTCATTCGACAGGCTCACGTAGGAAAAGCTGCGGCGCTCTCCGATATAGGCGACCAGGGTATCGCCCAGCACGGCGGGCATCTTGGCACCGGACATGATGGCGCCCTGCACCAGGGTGCGGGCGGCTTCACGGCGCAGGTCGTCCTCGAACTCGGCCTCGGTGAAACCGGCGTTATCAAGGGTAAAGCGATAGGTCTCCCGGTCGAACTCCCCGCTGGCATTCTGGAAGGCAGGCACCTGGGTCAGCTCTTTCAGCAGGTTCTCATCGCCGATGGAGATGCCAAGGCTGTCCACCTCGTTGTCGATGGCGGCCAGGGTGATCAGACGGCCAAGCACAACGCGATCCAGCCCCATCGCCGTAAGTTGCGACATGGGCATTGCCTGGCCGGTCTGCGCCTGCAGCGCGTTCTGTTCGCGCTGCAACTCGCGCATGTATGCGTCGACCGTGACTTCCCGCTCTCCCACCAGGGCGACAGAGCTGAGCGAGCTCGAGAAATTGACCGCGCCAAACCCGGCAAGACCTACTATCAGCATCCCCATCAGGATCCAAACAAAGGTACGGGATAGATTCTTCATGCCTGCGGCCATTGTGCCCTCATTTCTGCCTGCTACCCGCTGCAGGTGCATGCGGGCAGGGTGCCATGTGATTTCTCGGGGTTCTGCATACGCTGCCGCCCCATTGGGGGCAAGAACTACTGGTCGGATTGGCGGGACGGAACCGGATCAACCCGGCTCGAACGCGGCCAGCCTGTCGAACAGCTCGGCGATGCCCGCAGGGTCCACATTGGCAAAGGCGATGCGGAATTGACGGTGCCCCGCCGGATCGCCTTCGGGCATGAACATGGTGCCCGGCAACATCAGCACGGAGGCCTGCTGCACCAGCTGTTGGGCAATCGCGTCAGAGGACTGCGAAAACGGGTGCTCGACATAGGCGAAATAGGCGCCGCAGCCCAGCAGAGACCAGCCTTTCGCGGCCAGCTTGGGAAAGCCCTCCTCGATGGCGGCCTTGCGATCGAGGATGTCCTGACGTTCCCCGGCCAGCCAGTCCTGCAGGTTTTGCAGCCCCCAAAGAGCACCGATCTGACCCAGCTGCGCCGGGCAGATCGTGACAGTATCCAGGAATTTTTCCATCTCGAACAACCGCTTGGCCGAGGTCGCAATGGCGCCCACCCGGTGCCCGGTCAGCCGGTAGGCCTTGGAAAAGGAGTAAAGATGGATCAGCGTGTCGTCCCAGGCGGGATCCTGAAACAGGGCATGGGGCGGGCCGCTGCGGCTGTCGAAATCCCGGTAGGTTTCATCCAGGATCAAGGCAAGCCCGCGATCGCGCGCCAGATCGAAGAAGGCCTGTACCAGCCCCGCCGGGTATTCAACACCGCAGGGATTGTTGGGCGTGACCAGCACGATGGCACGGGTTTTGGGTGTGATCAGCTGTGCGGCCTGCGCGGGCTCCGGGGTCATATCCGCGCCAACCTGCAGCGGCACGGCCCGGACACCGGCCATATCGAGCCACATTTTGTGGTTGAAATACCAGGGCACCGGGATGATCACCTCATCCCCTTCGGCGCAAAGGCTGGCAATGCTGGCGGCAAAGGCCTGGTTGCAGCCGGAGGTGATGCCGACCTGTGCGGGCTGGACCGCCGCGCCATAGTGGCTGTTGATTTGCTGGGCGAGTGCTGCGCGCAGGTCGTCCCGTCCCAGCACCGGCCCGTACAGATGCGCTTCGGTCTGGGTCATCGCCGCCTCGGCAATGGCCTGGCGCAGACCCTCCGGCGGGGCTTCGGCCGGGGCCGCCTGGCTGACGTTGATCAGCGGGCGCGTTGCCGGGAAGGTCACACCCTGCAGCCAGCGCCGGGATTCGACGATCGGAGAGCAGAAGGTCGCTTCGGTGCGAGAGGCATGACGTGGCATGGCCGACCGGCTGGAGGTGTTCATGTGCAATTTCCTGTATTCAAAGCGCCGGGTCCAGGGCGCAAGTCAGAAACCATCTGTGGCATGCAACAGAGGGGCGCTCAAGAAAAAGCGCGCCCACTGGGCGCGCCTTTGGTGATCTTCATTGCGGCCCTAGCGGCTGCCATTTGATCAGTCGTTTCCGCGATAGGGTTCGACATATTGCAAGGCCATGTCCCAGGGGAAGAAGATCCAGGTGTCCTGGCTCACCTCGGTGATGAAGGTATCGACCATGGGGCGGCCCTTGGGTTTGGCATAGACGGTGGCGAAATGCGCCTTGGGGTACATCTGGCGCACCAGTTCCAGAGTCTTGCCGCTGTCCACCAGATCATCGACGATCAGGATGCCTTCACCGTTGCCCATCAGGCCTGCATCGGGCGCCTTCAGAACCTGTGCCTCGCCCTGGGCCTGGTGGTGGTAGGATTTGACCGAAATCGTATCGACGGTGCGGATGTCCAGCTCGCGGCTGACGATCATCGCCGGCGCCATGCCGCCGCGGGTGATTGCGACCACGGCCCGCCAGGCGCCATCGTCCGGCCCCTGACCATCCAGACGCCAGGCCAGCGCCCGGCTGTCCCTGTGGATCTGGTCCCAACTGATGTGAAACCCTTTTTCGTGTGGCAGGCGATCTGTCATCTTGCGTCTTGCTCCGATGGGATTGCGTCAGGTGTGGCGGTGTGGCTGGACGGATGGACCTGCGATCACTTGCTGATGTCAGGGGCGTCGACCGCCTTCATGCCCACCACGTGATAGCCCGCATCGACATGAAGGTTCTCACCGGTCACGCCCGAGCTGAGATCCGACAGCAGGTAAAGCGCGGATTTGCCAACGTCATCGATCGTCACGTTGCGGCGCAGGGGCGAGTTATACTCGTTCCACTTCATGATATAGCGGAAATCGCCGATGCCGCTGGCGGCCAGGGTCTTGATCGGTCCGGCAGAGATTGCGTTCACGCGGATGCCGTCCTTGCCCAGATCCTCGGCCAGGTATTTCACCGAGGCCTCCAGGGCCGCCTTGGCGACGCCCATGACATTGTAATGCGGCATCACCTGTTCGGCGCCGTAATAGGTCAGCGTCAGCATCGAGCCGCCGTCGGTCATCATCTTCTCTGCGCGGCGGGCCACGGCGGTGAAGGAATAGACCGAGATATCCATGGTCATCTGGAAATTGTCGCGGCTGGTATCCACGTAGCGGCCGCGCAATTCGTTCTTGTCGGAAAATCCGATGGCGTGAACGACAAAATCCAGCTTGCCCCATTTTTCCTGCAGGGTCTCGAACAGCGCGTCCACCGAGGCCTCGTCCGAGACATCGCAGGGCAGAACGATGTCGCTGCCCAATTGCGCGGCGAGCGGATCCACACGTTTCTTCAACGCCTCTCCCTGATAGGAAAAGGCAAGCTCGGCTCCGGCATCGGCGCAGGCCCGCGCTATCCCCCAAGCGATGGACTTGTCGTTGGCCAGACCCATGATGAGGCCACGTTTTCCGGACAGCAGTTGACTGGGCATGCAGGTTCTCCGCCTGAAAATTTGAACTTTGGGACGTGTAATATGCCCGCGCGCCTGCATCAAGAGAGGATTAATAGGCGCCAAGCCCGGGGTCTTCCGACTGAAAAGCGTGCTTTTGATTGGCCGCATTGACGCAGGCGCTTACAGAGCCGTGCCTGCGCTTGTGCGCCCAATAGATGCCGCGTAGGGTGGCGCGCAAACAGGAATGAGGTTTCCATGTCAGAGCGGACCGGGCTATTTGCGGGCGACGACCCGTTTGAGATTGCGCGAAACTGGCTTTCAGAGGCCGAGGCCACAGAGATCAACGATCCCAATGCGATTGCCTTGTCGACGGTGGATCAAGATGGCCTGCCAAATGCGCGTATGGTCCTGTTGAAGGACATCGAAAAGGACGGTTTCGTTTTTTACACCAATTACGAAAGCGCGAAGGGCCAGGAGTTGGCGCATTCCGGCAAGGCGGCCTTTGTCATGCATTGGAAAAGCCTGCGACGCCAGATTCGGGTGCGCGGGGATGTGAGCCGGGAAGAGGGACCGCAGGCCGATGATTACTATCGGTCACGATCGCTCAAAAGCCGCCTTGGCGCCTGGGCCTCGCGTCAGTCGCAACCGCTGAGCAGCCGTGCGGCTTTGATGGCCGAGGTGGCCAAAGTGACTGCAATCAAGGGGCCTGATCCGGATCGTCCGCCGTTCTGGGGCGGTTTTCGAATTGTGCCAAGAGAAATCGAATTCTGGGCCGATGGTGCATTCCGGCTTCATGATCGCTTTGTCTGGCGTCGAAATTCGCCGGAAGATCAATGGAATGTCGAGCGATTAAATCCGTAAGTGTTTTTTCGCGGAGCATTAAATTCTCAACAAAGGGGAATTTTTTTATCTTGAACTCATATGCGGAAATCGCGCATCAAGCATCGAGAAAACCAATACGACGCGGCGGACGAGACTAGTGGCAGACGATCAAAGCAGCCTACGGCAAATCCAGGGTACGGTGAAATGGTTCGATCCGACAAAGGGCTACGGCTTTGTGGTGTCGGATGACGGCGGTCCGGACATTCTTCTGCACGTGAATGTCCTTCGAAATTTTGGACAGAGCTCCATTGCCGACGGGGCCGGTATTTCGATCCTGACCCATGCGACCGAACGCGGCGTGCAGGCGGTCGAGGTTCTTTCGATCGTGCCCCCAGCACGGGATGATGCGCCGGTGCTGAGCGATTTCATGGAACTCGACAGCGAGGAACTGCGCTCCCGTCCGCTGGAACCTGCACGGGTGAAATGGTTCGACAAGGGCAAGGGGTTTGGTTTTGCAAATCTGTTTGGCCGTGGCGATGACGTCTTCCTGCATGTGGAGGTGCTGCGGCAATCCGGGTTGGCGGATCTGCAACCGGGAGAAGCCCTGGCGCTGCGGGTGATCGAAGGCAAACGCGGCTGCATGGCCGTCGAGGTGCTGGCCTGGGAAGCCGCCATCACCAGCGATCTCGGGCTATAGCGCCATGAGGGGGCGGTCCAACGGCATGCTCCGCTGGGTCGCCGTTTGGCTGCTGTGCACCATGGCAGCCCCTGCATTGGCGGCGCAAAACTGCGTGCGGCACCGGGTGGATCTGCGCGGCGACTGGGGACAGGCGGCCTTTACCGTTGAAATCGCCGATACCGAGCAAAGCCGGGCGCAGGGGCTGATGTTTCGCGACAGCCTGGCGCGCGGTGCCGGCATGCTGTTTGTCTATGAACGTCCCGCCCGCGCCGCCTTCTGGATGAAAAACACCCTCATTCCCCTGGATATCCTGTTTCTGGATGAAACCGGCCGGGTCACCTCGGTGCATGCCAATGCGATACCGCATGATGAGACGCCGATTCCAGGTGGGGATCGGGTCTTTGCGGTGTTGGAAATCAACGCCGGATTGGCGCAGCGCTATGGCATCGGACCGGGCAGCGAGATGCGCCACGAAGTTTTTTCCAACAACACGCCGGTTTGGCCCTGTTAGGGCTTTTCAAACCTGATCCACATCGCTAGGAAAGCGCACGGTCCGGGGCGTGGCGCAGTCTGGTAGCGCACCTGTTTTGGGTACAGGGGGTCGTGAGTTCGAATCTCGCCGCCCCGACCACTTCTTCCTACATGTTTGGTGATGATCCGCTGATCCCAGCTCCGCCTGGGGCAGGGGAGCGGCGTTTGCGTGGTCCGCCCAAAGGTCCACCAAACGGGAATCACTTTGATCTTGGTGCTGGGTGCTTTGCGGATACCAGATCTTGTGTTAACCTTGTGTTAACCATGTGGCGCGAACTGGCGCCAAATGGTTACCCGTTTTGCTTTTATGGGGTCAGGTGTGCTGATGAAACGATGTGCATTTGGGCCACGGGTCGGCCAGGAGTAGGCCGCTTGCGAAAGTGACAGGCCAGGGAGGGCCGGTTACGTGCATGACGGGGTCGCAGTGTAGGTGGTGTAGGATGATCGTATTAGGTGCTTGCGGCAAACCATTAGGGTTTCGCAACAAATTCTAGGCAAGGCCTTCGGGTCTTGGCCGGTCGGCGTGTCAGCAAGTTTGCGCGGGTGAATCACTTCGGGTTTCCGCGGCATTTTTTGAGTCCTCCGGTCAACTGAAAAATTGGTAAGTAATAGGTAAATTTTGCGTTGACCCTGTGGGCGCGAATACGTCAGATTGTGGAAGCTGCTTGTAGCGCCACAAGATCTGGTGGGGATCCTCGGCGCCGCAACAAGACTAAACATTTATAGAGATCCGAAGTTCGGGGCAGGTGTGGGGCCTTCGCGGCATGCTGTGAATGAGCGCATGCAGCGATTTCTATTGTGTTTGGCTGTGGCAAAGGCGGGCGGATGGCCGCTGACAAAAAGACGGACAGAGCGAACTCAAAGGGGCAGAGCATGAAAATCGAACGCAAGTTTACCAAGGCCGGGCAGGACGCCTATTCAGAGCTGGATTTCATCTCTGCCACGTCTGAGATTCGCAACCCGGATGGCACCATCGTCTTCCGCCTGGAGAACATCGAAGTTCCGGCGGACTGGAGCCAGGTTGCAAGCGACGTGATCGCGCAGAAATACTTCCGCAAAGCCGGTGTGCCGAGCCGCCTGAAGAAGGTGCGCGAAAAGGGGGTGCCGGAATTCCTGTGGCGCTCGGTTGCGGATGGGGATGATGTCGAAGTCGGCGGAGAAACCTCTTCAAAACAAGTGTTTGACCGTCTTGCCGGCGGCTGGACCTACTGGGGCTGGAAGGGCGGCTATTTCTCCTCCGAGGAAGACGCGCGCGCCTATTACGACGAGATGCGCTACATGCTGGCGACCCAGCGCGCCGCGCCGAATTCGCCGCAGTGGTTCAACACCGGCCTGCATTGGGCTTATGGCATCGACGGCCCGGCGCAGGGTCACCACTATGTGGATTACAAGACCGGCAAGCTGACCAAATCCGACAGCGCCTATGAACACCCCCAGCCGCATGCCTGCTTCATCCAGTCGGTCTCCGACGATCTGGTCAATGACGGCGGTATCATGGATCTTTGGGTGCGTGAGGCGCGCCTGTTCAAATACGGCTCCGGCACCGGCACCAACTTCAGCCACCTGCGTGGCGAGGGCGAGCCCCTGTCGGGCGGCGGCAAATCCTCGGGCCTGATGGGTTTCCTCAAGATCGGTGACCGGGCGGCCGGCGCGATCAAATCCGGCGGTACCACCCGGCGCGCGGCCAAGATGGTGATCGTCGATGCGGACCACCCGGATATCGAGGATTTCATCCAGTGGAAGGTGATCGAAGAGCAGAAGGTTGCCTCGATCGTCGCGGGGTCGAAAATGCACGAGCAGATGCTGAACGGCATCTTTGCCGCGATCCGCGAATGGGACGGGCTTGAGGCGGATGCCTATGAACCGGCCAAGAACGACGGGTTGAAGAAGGCCATTCGCGAAGCCAAGAAGGTCGCGATCCCTGAGACCTATATCAAGCGGGTCCTAGATTATGCCAAGCAGGGCCACACCTCGATCGAATTCCCGACCTATGACACCGACTGGGACAGCGACGCCTATTCCTCGGTTTCGGGTCAGAACTCCAACAACTCGATCCGGGTCACCAATGCCTTCCTGCATGCGGTGGAAAAGGACGCCGACTGGGAACTGATCAACCGCACCGATGGCCGTGTTGCCAAGACCGTCAAGGCGCGCGATCTGTGGGAGAAGGTCGGCCACGCCGCCTGGGCCTGCGCCGATCCGGGCATCCAGTTCCACGACACCGTGAACGACTGGCATACCTGCCCCGAAGACGGTGAGATCCGCGGCTCAAACCCCTGTTCGGAATACATGTTCCTGGACGATACCGCCTGCAACCTGGCCTCGCTGAACCTGTTGACCTTCCTCAAGGACGGGCAGTTCCAGGCCGGTGACTACATGCACGCCTGCCGGTTGTGGACACTGACGCTGGAAGTCAGCGTGATGATGGCGCAATTTCCGTCCAAAGAGATCGCCCAACGGTCCTATGACTACCGCACCCTGGGGCTGGGCTATGCCAATATCGGCGGATTGCTGATGAACATGGGCTATGGCTATGACAGCGACGAGGGGCGCGCGCTTTGTGGCTCGCTCACCGCGATCATGACCGGCGTTGCCTATGCCACCTCGGCTGAAATCGCATCGGAACTGGGCCCGTTCCCCGGGTTTGACAAGAACCGCGACCACATGCTGCGGGTGATGCGCAACCACCGCACCGCCGCCTATGGCAAGACCACGGGCTATGATGGCCTGTCGGTGCCGCCGGTGCCGCTGGACCTGAAGAACTGCCCGGATGCACGGCTGACCGATCTGGCCGCAGGTGCCTGGGACGAAGCGCTGGAGCTGGGCGAAAAACACGGCTACCGCAACGCCCAGGCCACGGTGATCGCGCCGACCGGCACCATTGGCCTGGTGATGGACTGCGACACCACCGGGATCGAGCCAGACTTTGCCCTGGTGAAGTTCAAGAAACTGGCCGGGGGCGGCTACTTCAAGATCATCAACCGCTCGGTTCCCGCCGCTTTGGAAGGGCTGGGCTATACCTCGGCTCAGATCGAAGAGATCGTCTCTTATGCGGTGGGCCATGGCACCATCGGCAATGCGCCGGGGATCAACCACACCTCGCTGACCGGTCATGGCTTTGGCCCCAATGAGCTGGCCAAGATCGACGCGGCGCTGGAATCGGCCTTTGATGTGCGTTTCGTCTTCAATCAGTGGACGCTGGGCGAAGAATTCTGCACCGGTGTGCTGGGGATCCCGGCGACCAAGCTCAACGATCCGACCTTTGACCTTCTGCGTCACCTTGGCTTTACCAAGGCAGATATTGACGCTGCCAATGACCATGTCTGCGGCACCATGACCCTGGAAGGGGCGCCGCACCTGAAGGAAGAGCACTATCATATCTTCGATTGCGCCAACCCCTGTGGGAAGAAAGGCAAGCGTTATCTGAGCGTTGACAGCCATATCCGCATGATGGCGGCGGCGCAGAGCTTTATTTCGGGGGCGATCTCCAAGACGATCAACATGCCCAATGACGCCACCATCGAGGATTGTCAGAAGGCTTACGAGCTGTCCTGGTCGCTCGGCGTCAAGGCGAATGCGCTCTATCGTGACGGCTCCAAGCTGAGCCAGCCGCTGGCGGCGGCCCTGGTCGAGGACGATGACGAGGCGGCAGAGATCCTGGAAAGCGGCAGCCAGCAGGAGAAGGCCGTCACCCTGGCCGAGAAGATCGTCGAGAAGGTGGTGATCAAGGAGGTGGTGAAATCCCACCGCACCAAGATGCCTCATCGCCGCAAGGGCTATACCCAGAAGGCCGTCGTGGGTGGCCACAAGGTCTACCTGCGTACCGGTGAATACGAGGATGGCAACCTCGGTGAGATCTTCATCGATATGCATAAAGAGGGCGCCGGCTTCCGGGCGATGATGAACAACTTTGCCATCGCGGTATCGGTCGGCCTGCAATACGGTGTGCCGCTGGAAGAGTTCGTCGATGCCTTCACCTTCACCAAGTTCGAACCGGCCGGCATGGTGCAGGGCAACGACAGCATCAAGAATGCGACCTCGATCCTGGATTATGTCTTCCGCGAACTGGCGGTGAGCTATCTGGACCGCACCGATCTGGCCCATGTGAAACCCGAAGGCCCCGCCTTTGACGACATCGGCCGTGGCGAGGAAGAAGGCGTCTCCAACCTGACCGAGCTGAGCGAAAGCGCCGCGACCCGGTCGCTGGAGGTTCTGAAACAGATCTCCTCCACCGGCTATCTGCGCAAGCGTCTGCCGCAGGAATTGGTGGTGCTGAACGGCGGTCAGACCGCGCTGGACGGGATCACACCGCTGGGTGGCGCTGCCGACCCGGTCACCGCGCTGCAAACGCTGGTGCCAGAGGTGACAGAAACCGCTTCGGTGACCGAAACCACCTCGGTCACGGTCAGCGGCATGGATGCGCGCACCAAGGCCAAGATGCAGGGCTACGAGGGCGAAGCCTGCGGCGAATGCGGCAACTACACCCTGGTGCGCAATGGCACCTGCATGAAATGCAACACCTGCGGCGCCACTTCGGGCTGCAGCTGATCCGGCATCCGGGGCGAGTGCGCTTGCCCTGAACGCCAAGAAGGCCCAGGCAATAAACTCGGGCGGTAGACGTAACGAGCCTGATTGGCGAAACTCGCCCCTTCCGGAAACGGGAGGGGCTTTTTCAATTTCGCGGGCTGTTCAGGAGGATTGCGAGCGGGGCTGAGCCTAGCGTTTTGCGTGCCACTCTTCCCAGACGAAGGCATAGCTCCATGCCGCCTTGTGGGTCTCGCCAAGCTGCGCGATAATCCTGTCGCGGGCGTCGATCAGCGATGGTTCAAACAGGTGGAACTGAACCTGGAGGCGGTCGATACGCCCGATCAGATCGGCATCAATCAGCGCCGGAAGCAAATCATACTCCCCGCCTTCGATGTTGATCTTGGCGAGGGCGATGCGTTGATCGGAAAGGTGGTCGTCAAAAAACTGTTGAACGGGAACAATTCTGGCGCTGAAGCTGCGCTGGTGATCGGCAACGGAGGAAGACGCGTCTCCCTCGTCCGACAGGTTCAACGTCCCCTCTGCCGCGCCTATCGCATAGTCTTGGACATGCACACGATCATCACCGGCAAATTTCTGGCGCAGGTTTTCGGCAAAGGTCGGATGGGGCTCGAAGATATAGACCGTGCAATCGGGTTGCGAGGCCAGAACCGTATCGGTCCATTCCCCTTTGAAGCCGCCGATATCCAGGACAACGGAACCGGCTGGCAGGTCGGGGTAGGTGGCAAGAAACCTGACGGCCTTGTCCTTGCGGAATTGTTTGAGCGCATCATAGAACACCCCCTTCCAGGGGTTGCGACGACGATCCAGCCACTTCTTCAAGGATGCCACGGTCTGCCTCCGATACCTGCTTCCCCTCCCGTGTATGCCGGGAGGGGGCGTTGCACAAGAATGATGCCGGGAAATGCCGGATTTCGCTGCATTCGGGCAGGGATATCCCTGGTGTTCAGGTGGTGGGGAGGTGGATCTTGAACCTGTTGCGCAGCGTGCGATCCAGATCGGGGGCAAATCGCGCGGGGCTTTGCCGCGACAGGAGCTCTTCCTTGCGTCTGCGCGCCTTGTCGATCAGCTCCGGCTTGTCGTTCTCGGCCCATTCTTTCGGGGAGGTTCGATCGCCAAGGCTGGGATAGACATGGTCGCGCTGCATCCGCGAAAGGGTCTGATCGGTACCAAGGTAGTGACCGCTGCCGCCCAGACAGACCTCGGCGATCTGATCCAGGGCAAGGGTTTCGTCAGTGACTTCGATCCCGCGCACGCAGCGCAGCGCCTGACCGATAAGATCGTCGCCCAGGATCAGCGATTCATGGCAAAACCCCAGCAGGGAGGCATGCATGCCTGCTGCTTCGTAGATCATGTTGACGCCCGAAAGACCGGCCATGACATTGGAGCACATCTGCTCCCATCCGGCTTGCATATCCGGCAGCTTGCTATCGGCGATGCCCCCCGCCGCGCCGCCGGGAAGGCCGTAAAACCGGTGCATCTGCCCGCAGCCGGCACTCAACAGCGCCTGTTCTCCGGAACCGCCGGTCATGGCGCCGGTGCGCAGGTCCAACCCAAAGGGCCAGGTGCCAAAAATCGCAGGATAACCCGGGCTTATGGCGTTTACGTAAACCAATCCGGCCAGGCATTCCGCCACTGCCTGAACGATCGCCCCGGCAATGGTCGAGGGGGCCGTGGCGCCGGCCATACCGGCTGACAGCAACAGCACCGGCATGCCGTGGCGAATGCATTCCTCCATCACCAGGCAGCTTTCCGTGGCGAACTTCATCGGTGGCACCACGAAACAGTTGCTGTTGGAGACAAAGGGCCGTTCGCGCCATTTGTCTTCGCCGCCTGCAATCATGTGCAGCATCTCCATGGCGGGGGCGACGTGGCTGGGATCGGTGAAGGAGGTGCCCACATGTTTGAAGGTGCCGGAACAGCAGGCATAGATGGTGTTGAGGTCCATCTCCTGATTGTCGGCGATGTCGCGGCAGACCATGGGGCGTTGGACAAAATGGATATTGTCCAGCGCATCGCAGATCCGGGCGGCGTCATGCAGATCCTGAACCGTGGAGTCGCGATAGAACCGCCCCTCCACATCGACCATATGGACCGCGGCACCTGCGGTGCCGTAATGGACACGGGTGCCGGACAGGTCGAGGTCGGTTTCCCCGTTGCGGCTGCACAGGGTGACCGAACGGTTGGCGATGGCCAGGGTGTCTTCCACCAAGGTGCGGGGGAACCGCAGGCGCCCGTCGCTGCCAAGCGTGCAGCCCGCTGCGGTCAGGTAGTCGATCCCGCTTTGCGGCGCGTCGGCAAGACCGATCCGTTCCAATGCGTCCAAGGCGGCGTGGTGAATCCGTTCGACCTCGGCCTGCGTCATCGGAGAATAGGTGCCGCCGGTCAGGCCGGGGTGGATGGGCCGCAGATCCTGGGCAAGCGGTGCGCGTCGGGCCGCGCGTCGGGCGGCGCGTCCACCGCTGCGGGTTGTGGTGCGGGTAGGTGAGAGTTCTGTCATGTGGAGCCTGTAAATGCGAGTGAGGGGGCAGATTTGAACGACGGCGGTTCAACGCCGTTCCGGCCGACCTCGCGCAGCACGTCCCCGGCTGGCGCCGATGGTGCGCCAGACGAGGTTGATACGGCTGCGTTCTGCCTGCATCACATGCTCCTTTCTGTGAGCTTCAGTGTTGCAGGCCATTCGGGAAAAACTATCGCGTTTGCGACGGCTGTGAAAAAAGCGTCATCTTTTTCAGCCTCCGGGCGCGCGACACCCTTCCGTTTGGGGTTGGAGGTCGGATCCGGTCGACTGAGTTTTCGAAAATTGAACACATATTACCGGCCTGATCCCCTGTCTTGAATGCTAGGATAGGTTGCATCCCGGACATGGTGTGGAACAATCTCTTCACCATTATTGGCTATAGAAATTGGGGGGCGCAAAATCGCGCTGGCCCGGGCACAGGATCGGGGTCGATAGGATGTCTGCCGTGTTATCACGTGGTTTCAAATCTCTTAATCTGAGCGCCTGCGCGGTGGGTGTCAGCCTTGGACTTGCGATTGCGGTGCCTGCGGGGTCCGCGGATTGGTCCAGATCCTTTGTTCACACGCCTGCAGCGCGGGATCACTCCGAATTGGTGAGGTCTTTTGCACCTCTGAACGAACCGGTGTCGACACGGGGCGCCACGGGGTTTCAGGCCGGGTTTGATCGGGATTACGGCGATCTGGTTCTTGGCGGATCCTTCCAACAGGGGCGTGTGCCGGACAGTTTTGGCCCCGGCTTGCAGGACGACAGCCAGATGCTGCAGCTGCGGGCGGGGATCGATCTTGGCCGTACGCTTGGCTATGTGACCTTTGGCGAGCGACAGCAGGGATCCGACCAGGAGCGCAATCAGGTCATCGGGCTGGGCGTGCGGGTGTCGGTCAATCGGATCCTGCAGATGAGCGGTGAATTCTTGCATCATGCGCCTGGCTCTTCGCCGAATGGAGCGACCTTGGGCGACGAAACCCTGTCTTTTCGCGCCGCCTTTCGATTCTGACCGTCCGCTCTGTCTCATTGGGTCCGTGATCGGCGCATGGCCTTTGATTTTCCTTGGCCTGGTTCAACTGACGTGCTAACCGGACTGCATGACCACGTCTGCAACCCTCATTATCTGCTGCTGCATTACCTGCTGAAATCCACAGCGGGCTGGTTTCGTCGTTCCCTTCCAAGTGACAAATTGCTAAGCCCGCGCTGCGCGCCCTGCGCATTGGCTTGATGCCTGCATGCCCGTGCCCGTCCTAGGAGCTGTCATGACGACCGATACCGTAATCAAACTGCACAACACCAAGACCCGCAAGAAAGAGGTCTTTACCCCGATCGATCCGGAAAACGTGCGGATGTATGTCTGTGGTCCGACGGTCTATGACCGGGCGCATCTGGGCAATGCCCGCCCCGTTGTGGTCTTTGACGTGCTCTACCGGCTGTTGCGCCACGTCTATGGTGCGGATCACGTGACCTATGCGCGCAATTTCACCGACGTGGATGACAAGATCAACGCCCGCGCTGCCGAAAGCGGCCGCCCCATCGGGGAGATCACCGCCGAGACAACCCAGTGGTTCCTCGATGACATGGGCGCCCTTGGCGCGCTGGAGCCGAACCACATGCCGCGGGCGACCGAGTATATCCCCCAGATGATCGCGATGATCGAGGATCTGATCGCCAAGGGCCACGCCTATGCCGCCGAGGGGCATGTGCTTTTCGCCGTGGACAGCTGGCGCGAGGGCTACGGCAAACTCTCGGGCCGGTCGGTGGATGACATGATCGCGGGCGCACGGGTGGAGGTTGCGCCCTACAAGAAGAACCCGATGGATTTCGTGCTGTGGAAGCCGTCAAGCGAGGATCTGCCCGGCTGGGACAGCCCCTGGGGGCGCGGTCGGCCCGGCTGGCATATCGAATGCTCGGCTATGTCCTATGAGCTATTGGGCGACACCTTCGATATTCACGGCGGCGGCAACGACCTGATGTTTCCTCACCATGAAAACGAGATCGCCCAAAGCTGCTGCGCCCATCCCGAAGGGGAATTCGCGCACTACTGGCTGCACAACGAGATGCTGCAGGTCGAAGGCAAGAAGATGTCGAAATCGCTCGGCAATTTCTTCACCGTGCATGATCTGTTGGAGCAGGGCATTCCCGGCGAGGTGATCCGCTTCGTCTTCCTGTCGACACATTATCGCAAGCCGATGGACTGGACCGAGAAGAAGGCGAAGGAAGCAGAGAAGACGCTGCGCAAGTGGTACGCGCAAGCGGCAGAGGCCCTTCCGGGCGGGCAGCCGGAATCGCACGTCGTTGATCTCGTAGCGGATGATATTAACACGCATGGCGTTTTGGCAGAGTGCCACCAATTCTCACAGGCCGGAGACTTGGTTGCGCTCAGGTCCAGCATGGAACTGCTTGGATTGCTGGGCGAGGATATTCCGGATTGGGTGAAGGCGCCAGACGTGGACCTTTCCTCCCACGAGGCGCGGCTGTTCAAGGCGCGTCAGGCGGCCATGGAAAGCAAGGACTTTTCCGAAGTGGATCGTTTGAAGACGGCCTATACGGAGGCCGGGCTTGAGGTCCGCATGAGCAAGACCGGTGTTGAACTGGTGCCGGGGGCAGGGTTTGATCCGGCCAAGCTGGACAACCTTTGACCCACAGACGCCCACCCCGGGCCGGGCGCTGCCCGGCAAACAGAATGAGGCAGGAATGACCAAGGAACGTCTTTACCTTTATGACACCACCCTGCGGGACGGGCAGCAGACCCAGGGCGTGCAGTTCTCCACCGCCGAGAAACAGCAGATCGCCAAGGCGCTGGATGATCTCGGCATCGACTATATCGAGGGCGGCTGGCCCGGTGCCAATCCCACCGACAGCGCCTTTTTCGAGGTAGCGCCCAAGACCCGGGCGCGGCTTGCTGCCTTTGGCATGACCAAACGGGCAGGGCGCTCGGCCGCAAATGACGATGTGCTGGCAGCGGTGATGAATGCAGGCACCGATACGGTCTGCCTGGTGGGCAAGGCGCATGATTACCATGTGACGGCGGCCCTTGGCATCAGCCTTGAGGAAAACCTCGAAAACATCGGCGCTTCCATTGCGCATATCGTCGCCGAGGGGCGTGAGGCGCTTTATGATGCCGAGCATTTCTTCGATGGCTACAAGGACAACCCGGACTATGCCCTGGCGGCCTGTCGCGCGGCGCTGGAGGCTGGCGCGCGTTGGGTGGTGCTCTGCGATACCAATGGCGGCTGCATGCCCGCCGAGGTGCACCGGATCGTCACCGAGGTGATCGCCTCCGGCATCCCTGGGGAGCGCCTGGGCATCCACACCCATAACGACACCGAAAACGCCGTGGCCTGTTCGCTGGCGGCGGTGGATGCGGGCGTGCGGCAGGTTCAGGGGACGCTCAACGGGCTGGGGGAGCGTTGCGGAAATGCAAACCTGACCACGCTGATCCCCTCCTTGCTGCTCAAAGAACCCTATGCGAGCAGCTTTGAGACGGGCGTTTCGCGCAAGGCTCTGAAAGGTCTGACGCGGTTGAGCCGGATGCTGGATGACATCCTGAACCGGGTGCCGATGAAACAGGCGCCTTACGTGGGGGCCTCTGCCTTTGCTCATAAGGCGGGGCTGCATGCCAGCGCGATCCTGAAGGATCCCTCCACCTATGAGCATATCCAGCCCGAACTGGTGGGCAATGCGCGCATCATTCCGATGTCGAACCAGGCGGGCCAGTCCAACCTGCGCAAGCGGCTGACCGATGCGGGGCTGAGTGTCGCAAAGGGAGATCCCGCGCTGGCGCGAATCCTGGAGCGGATCAAGGCGCGCGAGGATGAGGGATATTCCTACGACACTGCCCAGGCCTCGTTCGAGCTGTTGGCGCGCGAGGAATTGGGCCAGCTCCCGAGCTTCTTCGAGGTGAAACGCTACAAGGTCACGGTCGAGCGGCGCAAGAACAAGTATAACAAGATGATAAGCCTCTCAGAGGCGGTCGTGGTCGTGAAGGTGGACGGCGAAAAGCGCCTGTCGGTCAGCGAATCCATGGATGAAACCGGCAGTGATCGCGGCCCGGTGAACGCGTTGGCCAAGGCGCTGGCCAAGGATCTGGGGCGCTATTCCGAGGTGATCGACGATATGCGCCTGGTGGATTTCAAGGTGCGCATCACCCAAGGCGGCACCGAGGCGGTGACGCGCGTAGTGATCGACAGTGCCGACAACCAGGGCCGCCGCTGGTCCACGGTCGGCGTCAGCCCCAACATAATCGACGCCTCATTCGAGGCGCTGCTGGACGCAATCCGCTGGAAACTGATCCGCGATTGCGCGAGCGAGGCATGATTTCTGCGCTGGTCAGGATGGCCATCATCGGGGCCGGCGTGATGACGGCGCTGCCCTTTGTGCTGATCCTGTCCGACCGGCCCGCAGGGGGGCGGCCCGCCGATCCGCAGGCGGGGCTGGATTTCTCGGGCCTGTCTGCGGGCCAGTCTTCGGGGTCACAGATGCCCGATCCCACATCAGTTGCCATGCGGGATGGCTATGATCTTCAGGTCCGCAGCTATCGCAACGGGCCGGGGCCGCTGGTGGTACTGGTGCATGGGTCCGGCTGGAACGGCTTGCAATACGCCAGCCTTGCCCCGCAGATCGCGGGGCATGTGCTGGTACCCGATTTGCGCGGACACGGGGGCGCTCCTGGGCGGCGCGGTGATGTCGCATATATCGGCCAGCTGGAGGACGATCTGGCGGATCTGATTGCGGCCAGGGTTGAACCCGGCCAGAAGGTTGTCCTGCTTGGGCATTCCTCGGGCGGCGGGTTGGTGGTGCGCTTTGCCGGGGGAGATCACGGCGCGATGATCGATCGCGCGGTCCTGCTAGCCCCGTTTCTGAAGCACAATGCGCCGACAACGCGCAAGAATTCAGGTGGTTGGGCGAGGCCGTTAACGCGAAGGATTGTCGGCCTGTCGATGCTGAATGCCGTCGGGATCACCCGGTTCAACCATCTGTCCGCGATCGAGTTCAACATGCCGCAAGAGGTCCTGGACGGTCCGTTTGGGCATCTGGCGACGACCAGCTACTCCTTCAGGCTCAACACCTCATACGCGCCGCGTGGCGACTACTTGCAGGACATCAAGTCCTTGCCGGACTTCCTTGTGATCGCAGGGGAAAAGGACGAAGCCTTTGTGGCGGAGGGATACGAAGCCCTGATGACACCGGTCAACCCACGGGGCCGCTATGTCACCGTACCGAATGTCGGGCATCTTGCTATTGTAGATGCGCCCGCAACCGCACTGGCCGTAAAGGAGTTCCTGGGTGGAATTTGACGACGATCTGAAGGGATGCGCGGATCTGCTGCACCAGGGAGACCCGGATCGCTTCATGGCCACAATGGCCGCTCCGCTGGCGGCGCGTCCGCTGCTTTTTGCACTCTATGCCTTCAACCTGGAACTGTCGCGGGCGCCCTGGGCCAGCCAGGAAAGCATGATTGCGGAGATGCGCGTGCAATGGTGGCGCGATGTGGGAGCAGAGCTTGCAAGCGGAGGGGCGGTCCGCCGTCACTATGTGGCGACACCGCTGGCGCGCCTGCTACGGCCTGACTTGGCGCAGCACATCGATGCCATGGCAGAGGCGCGGCGCTGGGATATCTACCGTGACCCTTTCGAGGATGAAGCCGCTTTCGAGCGCTATATTGATGCAACCTCGGGCAGCCTGATGTGGATGGCGGCGGCGTCGCTTGGCGAAGCCGAGGAAGCCACGGTTCGTGCCTTCGGGCGCGGGGTCGGGATTGCCAATTGGCTGCGCGCCATCCCCGAGCTGGAGAAACAGAAACGCGTCCCACTGCTGGATGGTACCAGTGAAGGGGTGCGGCGCCTGGCCGAACAGGGGTATCAGCACATCCTGGATGCAACCCGGACGCGGGCCTCTGTGTCGAAGGAGGCAGGTGTCGCCCTGCTGGCGGGATGGCAGGCGCGGGAGATCCTGAAGCAGGCAATCAGGGAACCGGAACGGGTGGCGGCGGGTCGGCTTGGAACCAGTGAATTCCGCCGCCGCGTTGGGCTGATGGGGCGAACCGCATTGGGGCGTTGGTAGCCCCTTTTAGGACGTGCAAAAAGCCGCCCTCGAGAGGCGGCTTTTCTATTTTTGCCAAATGCTTGCGCGGCGATTTAGATCTGCTTGGGGCGCAGGATCAGCCACAGAAGCGCACCGCCGGCCAGAACCAGGAAGGGGGCCATGGCCATGTTGACGGCACTCCAGCCGTCCACCGGATTGCCGCCCGAGCAGTTCATCAACCCACCCGATGCAAGAGAGGCCATGGTGACACCGCCAAAGACCAAGAGATCGTTGAGCCCCTGCATCCGGCCGCGCTCATGCGGCTCATGGGCGCCGGCCAGCATGGTGGTGGCGCCGATAAAGCCGAAGTTCCAGCCAATCCCCAGGAGAACCAGCGCGACAAAGAAGTTTTCGAGATCGACGCCGTTCAGGGCAACGGCTCCGGCACCGGCAAGGATGAACAGGCCCGCCGCGACGATTTTATGCACGCCGAACCGCGCGATCAGATGGCCGGTAAAGAAGGAGGGCACATACATGGCCAGCACGTGGGCTGTCACCACATCCGCGGCGTTGCCCTCGGTAAAGCCGCAGCCCACGACCGCAAGCGGGGTCGAGGTCATCACCAGGTTCATCAGCGCGTAAGAGACCATGGCGCAGATCACGGAGACAGCGATCACCGGCGTTTTGAGCAGTTCAATGCGGCTGCGTCCCTTGGGGGCGTCCTGGCTTGGCACGGGCGGTTTCGGGATGTTGAGAAACAGGAACAGCCCGGCGCCAAGGATATTGACCGCGATCACCGCCATATAGGTGCCCATGAAAGGCACCACAAAGGCCTGGCTGGTGGCCTTGACCAGCTGCGGGCCGATAATGGCAGACAACAGCCCGCCCGCCATCACGTAGGAAATCGCCTTGGGGCGGAATTCTTCTGATGCCGTGTCGGCGGCGGCAAAGCGGTAAAAGCCATGCGCGCTCATGTAGACGCCGGTCAACAGGCTGCCCAGAAGGAAGATCGGGAAGGACCCCAGATAGAGCCCATAGGCCCCGACCACACCGCCCAGCGCGCCAAACATCGCCCCGGTAAAGAACCCGGCGCGACGGCCCCAACGCTGCATGATGGCAGAAATCGGCGTCGCCGCCATCATCGAGCCGGCAACGATCAGGGAGATCGGCAGCGTCGCAAAACAGGGGTTGGAGGCGAGAGACTGTCCCGCCAGCCCGCCAATGGTGAAGATCATCGGCATCTGTGCGCCGAGGAAGGCCTGCGCCATCACCAGGATGGCAACGTTCTTCTTGGCGACTCTGTCGTCGGGGGTGGTCATGCTATGCGTCATGTGGGATGCGTAACCTTGAATGTGTGCCGGAACAAGCCGCCTTGCGCTGCTGATGCACAACGCACAGGTCTATGTGCATTAGATAACAGGTGAAGGAACAGGCGACGTGTCGTCACAAGGGGATCTAAACTCCGGCATTGGCCGCATCATCCACAGCGATGCCTGCGTCGCTGAGGGGGCCGCTTGGCTGTCGGATCACGATCCGCGCTTTGCCCAGGCGCTTGAGCAGACCGGACCACTGCCGCTCAGGCGCAAGCCGGATGGCTTTGCCGAACTTCTGAGCGCCATTGTCAGCCAGCAGGTGAGCGTGGCGTCGGCGCGGGCCATATGGGCGCGGATGGAAGACGCGCAATTGACCGCGCCCGAGATGATCATGCGCGTCTCTGATGATGAATTGCGCGCAGCGGGTCTGAGCCGACAAAAGATCCGCTATGCTCGCGCACTCTCCGAGGCGGATATAGATTTCAATGATTTGCGGGGGAAACCTGATGCAGAGGTCGTCAGCATTCTGACCCAGGTCTCCGGTATCGGCGTCTGGACGGCCGAGATCTACGCGATGTTCTCGCTGGGGCGAGCGGACGTCTTTGCGCCCGGCGATCTGGCCCTGCAAGAGGGTGCGCGGATCCTATTCGACCTGCCCGAGCGCCCCAAGGAACGTGCCCTACGCCAGATGGCGCAAGGCTGGTCACCCTGGCGCTCGGTTGCGGCGCGGCTGCTCTGGGCCTATTACCATGTGGCAAAGGACAGGGAAGGGATCCGATGACACGTGTTTTGACTGCAGGCCGCAAAGAGCCGCTTTCCGGCTCAACCCGCTCGGTTGTGGTGTTTCTGCATGGCTATGGCGCCAATGGTGCCGATCTTCTGGGGTTGGCAGACCCCTTGGGTGAACATCTGCCCGACACATTGTTCGTGGCGCCCGATGCGCCCGAGAACTGCGCCGGGGCGCCCTTTGGCTATCAGTGGTTCCCGATCCCCTGGATCGATGGCTCTTCTGAGGAGGAAAGCATGCGCGGCATGCAGGCGGCGGTGGAAGATCTCAATGCCTTCCTTGACGCGCTGATGGTGGATGAGGATGTGCTGCCCGAACAGGTGGTGCTGTTTGGGTTCTCGCAAGGCACCATGATGAGCCTGCATGTGGCGCCGCGCCGCGAAGACCCGATTGCCGGGATCGTCGCCTTTTCGGGCCGTCTCTTGGGGCCGGATACTTTCAAGGACGAGGTCGTCAGCCGCATGCCGGTGCTTCTGGTGCATGGCGATGCCGATGACGTGGTGCCGGTGCAATCTCTGCCCGAGGCCGCCGAGGCGCTGCAGGAGGCCGGTTTCCAGGATGTCTTTGCCCATATTCAAAAGGGCACCGGCCATGGCATTGCTCCGGATGGGTTGAGCGTGGCGCTGGCCTTCATGCGGGACAAGCTGAGCCTCTGATCGGCTATTATGCGGAGTTCAGGACGGGCGGCGGGGCTTTCGGCTCTTGCCGCCCTTTCTGTTTTGTCCTGCCTCAATGGCCTTTTCCTCGGCCCGCCTGGCCTGTGCCTTGCGGTTTGGCACATGCGCGGGTTTTGGCCGTCCGGGCACCTTGGGTGGGTCAAGATCAGCCCATGCGCCCTGCGCCAGCCCGTCCAGGCTCCAGGCGCCAATGGCAGAGCGGATCAGTCGCAGGGTGGGGTGGCCCACCGCGGCGGTCATCCGGCGCACCTGGCGGTTGCGCCCTTCGGTGATCGTCAGTTCCAGCCAGCTGTCGGGCACCGATTTGCGCACCCGGATCGGCGGTGTGCGCGCCCAAAGGCCGGGCGGCTCGTCAATCAGGCGCGCCTTGGCGGGCCGGGTCATACCGTCCTTCAGCTCGATCCCCTTGCGCAGGGCCTCCAGCGCGGCGTCATCCGGGGTGCCTTCCACCTGAACCCAATAGGTTTTTGCCATCTTGTTGCGCGGATCGCTGATCCAGGCCTGCAGGCGGCCGTTGTCCGTCAACAGCATCAACCCCTCGCTGTCGCGGTCCAGCCGACCGGCAGGATAGACGCCTGGGCAGTCGATGAAATCGCTGAGCGTTTTGCGCGGGGTGCCTTCGGTGCTGCGGTCGGTGAATTGCGGCAGCACGTCATAGGGTTTGTTGAAACGAATGAGCCGGGTCATGTGGCCCGCAATAGGCCCGGCTTGCGCGGGGCGCAAGGATCTTGGGCAGATCCGTTACCGCAGTGTCATGGAATCGCTTTATCCACAGCCCCGAGATGTTGTGGCGCGCAAAGGGCTTGCCAGCTTTCAAACGCGATATATAGTCATTCATAGACTGGGGCGGGTTCCCCGCTCTGGTGCCAGGAAACCGGCAGACAGGGTGAGGAAGACGTTTAGAATGGACGGCGATTTCAGAAACGAGTTTGTACGCGATCCGGGTGCCTTGAAGCATCATCCGGCACTGGTGCTCAATGCGGATTACCGGCCCTTGTCCTACTATCCCCTATCGCTTTGGCCCTGGCAGGACGCGGTCAAGGCAGCCTGGCTGGATCGGGTGGCGATTGTGGCGGAGTATGACACCGTCGTGCACAGCCCCAGCACCGAAATCCGAATACCTTCGGTCGTTGTCCTGAAAGACTATGTGAAACCTCAAAAGCGCGTGGCCTTCACGCGCTTTAATTTGTTTCTGAGGGATGAATTCTGCTGCCAATACTGCGGCGCAAGGGGGGATCTGACCTTTGACCACGTGGTGCCGCGCGCCGCTGGAGGCGTGACCAGCTGGGAAAATGTTGTGGCGGCCTGTTCCAAGTGCAATCTGCGCAAAGGGTCCAAGTCCTTGCACCGGGCAGGCATGCATCTGCGCAAAGCCCCGAAACGCCCCGGCGCCGAGGAGCTGCGCAATATCGGTCGTAAGTTTCCACCCAACCATCTGCATGACAGTTGGATGGATTTCCTTTACTGGGACAGCGAGCTGGAGGCCTGATCCTCAGGCGGGCTGGGCCGCGCCTGAGCGTTGCAGCATCCCGAACAGGTCCCTCGGATCATCCGGGTCGGCCAGCATGTCCAGCTCGATGTAAAAGGCACTGTCCTTGATCCGGTCGCGGATATAGCGCAACGCGCTGAAATCCTCGATCGCAAAGCCGACACTGTCGAACAGGGTGATTTGCCGCGCATCGCGCCGCCCGGGCCGCGCGTCGGTGATCACTTGCCACAGCTCTGTCACCGGGAAATCATCGGGCATCTGCTGGATCTCGCCTTCGATCCGGGTTTGCGGCGGAAATTCCACAAAAACCTCGGATCGGTCGAGGATGCCCGGCGCAAGTTCCGTCTTGCCGGGGCAATCGCCGCCGATGGCGTTGATGTGCACGCCGGGGCCAACCATGTTGTCACTCAGGATCGTGGCGTTCTGCTTGTCGGCGGTACAGGTGGTCAGGATCTGGGCGCCTTCAATGGCCTCCTCGGCGCTGCGACAGCGGATGACCTCCAGGCCGGACCCCGCCAGATTGCGGGCGCATTTCTCGGTGGCCTTGGGATCCTGATCGTAAAGACGGACAGACTTCAGCCCGCAGATCGCCTTCATCGCAAGGCTCTGAAACTCCGACTGGGCCCCGTTGCCGATCATCGCCATGGTATCAGCGCCCCTTGGCGCCAGATACTTGGCGGCCATGGCTGATGTCGCCGCCGTGCGCAGGGCGGTCAGCAGGGTCATTTCGGTCAGTAGCACCGGATAGCCGGTGTAGACATCCGCCAAGAGGCCGAATGCGGTCACCGTCTGCAGGCCCTCGGCGGTGTTCTTGGGGTGACCGTTGACGTATTTGAACCCGTAGGCCTCCCCATCCGAGGTGGGCATCAACTCGATCACGCCGACGTCTGAATGGCTGGCCACGCGCGGGGTCTTGTCGAACAGTTCCCAGCGGCGGAAATCCTCTTCCACGTAAGTGGCCAGATCGCGCAGCATCTGCTCGATCCCGACGTGATGAACAAGGCGCATCATGTTGTCGACGCTGACAAAAGGCACCAGGGCTTTGTGGGAAGGCTGGGTCATTGGTAGCTCCGTGTGGGGCGGTCGAAAACGCGGCGGCCGAGCGCCGAGGCACAGAGATCGACCATCAGATGCGCGGTACGCCCGCGTTCATCAAGGAAGGGGTTGAGTTCGACAAGATCGAGGGAGGTCATCAGGCCGGAATCATGCAGCATTTCGCAGACCAGATGTGCTTCGCGCACTGTCGCGCCACCGGGAACCGTGGTGCCAACGGCGGGCGCGATGGAAGGATCAAGGAAGTCCACATCCAGCGACACATGCAGCATACCGTTTTGGGCGGCCACCTGATCAAGGAATGCGGTCAAAGGCCCCTTGATGCCGTTTTCATCGATATCGCGCATGTCATGGCGGCGGATCCGGCTGCTTTCCAACGCCTGTCGCTCGGCCGGGTCGACCGAGCGAAGACCGATCATGCAGACATTCTCCTCCGGGACCGGGTGCTCTACCGGCGGGAAGCCATCAAAACCACCTTGCCCGGTGACATATCCGACCGGCGTGCCATGCAGATTGCCGCTGCCGGTGGTCTGCGGCGTGTGGAAATCCGTATGGGCATCGAGCCAGAGCACGAACAGTGGGCGCCCGGCGCGGGCGGCGTGGTTGGCCGCCCCCAGAACAGAGCCAAGCGACAGCGCATGATCGCCGCCAAGGAAAATGGGCAGGCCATTGGGCAGGCTCTCTTCTGCGGCGCGTGCCAGGGCAGTGGTCCATGCAATCGTGCGATTGAGACCGTAAAGCCGCGCCGCGTCGTCATCCGGGGTATGAGGATCGGGCGCCAGGTTGCCCAGGTCGGTGACACTGTGGCCAAGCTCCGATAGCGCCCCGGGCAGGCCCGCAGTGCGAAAGGCATCGGGTCCCATCAGGCAGCCGGCGCGACGCTTGCCGCTGTCGACGGGCGCTCCGATGAGAATACAGTTTTGAGTGGACACGAGGTCTGGCTCCCGCTGAAAATTGTCATGGGGGCCAGAAAATATCCGTTTTGGGGTGGATGTAAGTCCATTAATTGACCATATTGATCGTCGAATGATTGTTTTGGAGGTCCAAGTGGACAAAACGGATGAGCGCCTGATCTCTGCGCTGCGCCACAATGCGCGGGCGTCCCTGTCTGATCTGGCGTTGCAGTTGAACCTGTCTCGGACCACGGTGCGCGCCCGGATCGAGCGGCTGCAATCGCGCGGTGATATCCTCGGTTTCTCCGTGGTGCTGAAAGAGGACGTGTTGCGCGACCCGGTGCGGGGGTTGATGATGATCGGGATCGAAGGGCGCGGCGCCAGCCGGATCATCCGTCAGCTGCAGGGCCTGCCAGAGGTGCGCGCCATTCACACCACGAACGGGCGCTGGGACCTGATCGTGGAGCTGGGCACGGAAACGCTGGAAACGCTGGATCTGGCCTTGACGAAGATCCGCAACTTCGAAGGCATTGCCAATAGCGAGACCAACCTCCTGCTGGCCACCAAGAAGGACAGCTGAACTCGGGCAGGATTAGCGGCTGTGGCGGGCGGCGGCGATCCAGATCAGCGCCAACCCAAAAGAGATTACCGCATTCCATCCAGCCATCGACAGGCCGAACATCTCCCAGGGGATCTCATCGCAGCGCACCAGGGGGGCGGCCATGATCTGCTCCATCAGCTGTTCCGGCGTCAGGCCGGAGACAGGACCGGAGGTGCAGGTGCTTGGCCCTTCCCACCAGCCTTGCTCGACCCCGGCATGAAAACCGCCGATGGCAGAGGTCGCCAGGGCGGCCAGCGCGCCAAGATAGGGCAGGGCGGCCCCGGACAGGATCAGGGCGAGGGCACCAATCGCAACAGCGGCCCCATGGGGATACCGCTGCCAGTAGCACATTTTGCAGGGCGGCATGTCGCCGATGTATTGAAACCCGAATGCGCCCAGCAGCAGTGCTGCCGAGCCTCCAGCCGCCAGAAGGATCAGGAAGGATCTGAGTGTCATAGGTATCTCACAACAAGGAAGCCGCCGAACAGAAGCACAAGAAACAGGGTGAACACAAACCCCAACCGCCGTTCGATAAAGCTGCGCACGGGGTCGCCGAACAGGCGCAACAGGGCGGCGACCGCAAAGAAGCGCAGGGCCCGCGCCAGGATGGAGGTGGCCAGGAAGGTAGCCAGCGGCATGCCGGTCCAGCCCGACATGATGGTGATCACCTTATAGGGGAAGGGTGTGATCCCCGCCGTCAGAACGGCCCAGAAGCCAAAATCATTGAACCGGGTGTTGAAGGCCTCCATCGCATCCGCCTTGCCCATGGCCTGCAGGATCGGCTGACCGATGCCTTCGTAGAAGAAGGCTCCGATGGCATAGCCCAGAAGCCCCCCCAGAACCGAAGAGACCAGCGCAACCAGGGCAATCAGCCAGGCGCGCGATGGGCGTGCCAGGATCATCGGGATCATCAGCACATCCGGTGGAATCGGAAAGACCGAGCTTTCCACGAAAGACACCGCCGCCAGCCACCACAGCGCTTGAGGGTGATCCGCCAATGCCATCGTGCGATCATATAGGCTGCGCAGCATGTCTCTACCCGCTTGTTTCCGCTCTGAGGGCCGAGGTTGCATGGCCCCGCGGCAAGGTCAACACGCAGCTGGCCTGCCGTTGGAATTCCGCAGATTTCTGCTGCCGTTTCGATCTTTGTCTCTGGACCTATCCTGCTGCCTTGGGTAACAACAGCTCCGAGGCCCAAGTGGCGGAATGGTAGACGCAGGGGATTCAAAATCCCCCGCCTTTGCGGGCGTGCCGGTTCGAGTCCGGCCTTGGGTACCAGCCTCAACTCCCACCTAGATTATCGAATGCATGCGCATTGGCCCTGTGGATCTGCGCGCCATCGTGCGATGTATTTATCCGTAATATCAGAGAAATAGCTGGGTGCGATTGGATCTTTGCCCGAAAATGAAAGAGGCGCCCGGGTGGGGCGCCTCTGATGTGTCTGAACTGCCGAGCGGCCCGATGCTTAGCCAAGCAGCTCTTTCGCTTTGGCAGCGGCGGCCTCTGCGGTGATGCCGAATTTCTCGAACAATTCACCTGCCGGAGCCGAAGCGCCAAAGCGGTCCATGCCGACGAAGGCGGCTTTCTTCTCCTGACCACGTTCGCCCAGCAGCCAACGGTCCCAGCCTCCGGCACGCACGGCGGCTTCGATGCCGACGCGTACCGGGCCTGCGGGCAGGACCTTGCGGCGGTAGGCCTCGTCCTGCTGTGCGAACAGCTCCATGCAGGGCATGGAGACGACGCGGGTGCCGATTCCTTCGGCTTCCAGCTTGGCCTTGGCTTCCATCGCGAGGGAGACCTCGGAGCCGGTGGCGATCAGGATCACCTGGCGCTTGCCTTCCGCCTCGGCCAGGACATAGGCGCCCTTTTCGGTGAGGTTGCTCAGCTTGTGCTCGGTCCGGACGGTGGGCAGGTTCTGACGGGTCAGCACCATCACCGAAGGGGTTTCCTTGGCGGTGACGGCGATTTCCCAGGCCTCTGCCGCCTCAACCGTGTCGGCGGGGCGGAACACATAGGTGTTCGGGGTCGCGCGGCAGATCGCCAAGTGCTCCACCGGCTGGTGGGTCGGGCCATCTTCGCCGACGCCGATCGAATCGTGGGTCATCACAAAGACGGTCGGGATCTTCATCAGCGCCGCCAGGCGCATCGAGGGGCGCGCATAATCGGTGAAGCAGAAGAAGGTGCCGCCATAGGGGCGCATACCGCCGTGCAGGGCCATGCCGTTCATTGCCGCGGCCATGCCGTGCTCACGAATGCCCCAGTAGACATAGCGACCCTTGCGGTTGTCGGTGTCAAAGACGCCCAGATCGCCGGTCTTGGTGTTGTTGGACCCGGTCAGGTCGGCCGAGCCACCCACGGTTTCCGGCATCAGCGGGTTGATCACCGCCAGGGCCATTTCGCTGGCCTTGCGGGTGGCAACCTTCGGCTGCTCTTCGCTGACCTGCTTTTTCAGCGCCTTGATGGCGGCAGACAGCTTCTTGGGGGCCTCCAGCGCATAGGCACGGTTGAACCGATCCTGTTTCTGCTTGGAGATCTCGGCAAAGCGGGCCTCCCAGGCGGCGCGGTCGGCTGCGCCACGAGCGCCGATGGCTTCCCATTGTGCCTTGATATCAGCGGGCACTTCGAAGTCACCCAGCGGCGCGCCATAGGCTTCCTTGGCGGCCTTCAGCTGCTCCTTGTCGGTCAGTGCGCCGTGCCCCTTGGAGGTGTCCTGCGCCGCGTGGCCCAGGGCGATATGGGTCTTGCAGGCAATCATCGACGGTTTCTTGGTCTTCTTGGCGGCGGTGATGGCCGCATCGATGGCCTCGGGATCGTGACCGTCGATTTCCAACACCTGCCAGCCCGACGCCTTGAAGCGCTGCACCTGGTTGGTGCGGTCCGACAGCTCGACGGTGCCGTCGATGGTGATGTTGTTGTTGTCCCAAAGGACGATCAGCTTGCCCAGCTGCTGGCGTCCGGCGATGCCGATGGCCTCCTGGCTGATGCCCTCCATCAGGCAGCCGTCGCCGGCGACCACATAGGTGTAATGGTCAACGATCTTCTTGCCGTACTGGGCGCGCTGCATTTCCTCGGCCATGGCAAAGCCCACGGCATTGGCAATCCCCTGACCCAACGGGCCGGTCGTGGTTTCCACCGCGTCGATCAGGAAGTTTTCCGGGTGGCCCGCCGTCAAGGCGCCCATCTGGCGGAAGTTCTTGATCTGCTCCAGCGTGACCTGTGCGTCCCCCATGAGATAGAGAAGCGAATAGATCAGCATCGAGCCATGGCCCGCAGACAGGATGAACCGGTCCCGGTCGGCCCATTTGGGTGCGGATACGTCGAATTTGAGATGTTTTTCAAACAGGACGGTGGCCACATCGGCCATGCCGATCGGCATGCCGGAATGGCCGGAGTTGGCGGCAGTAACGGCATCGAGGGTCAGGGCACGGATGGCCGCAGCCTTGTTCCAATGATCGGGATTCGCGTTGCGCAGGGCTGTCAGATCCACTGGACTGTTCCTTTAGGTTGGCAGGCAGATTGCGCGCTGAATACCAGTGATGCGGCAAAGATCAAGCATTCGCAGGGCTTTCTGTGAACAGAACGCGAAGGTTCGCCTGCAAGTGCTTGAAAGCAAACAGGGGGTGTTTTACTCCTGCATTGGCTAAGGTGAGTATGGTTTCGCGTCTTTGGTGTGATTCGCAGTGAGATGCAGCGAAGCCGTGAACGCTGGCGCATTTGAAACGGGTGCGTTTTGACTGGGACGGGGCAACTGAGACAGTTTTGCTGGGGCAGTCCAACCGGGGGCAGCCTGCCTGGGACGGTGGCAGGGGCTCAGTCGAAACGGCGCAATTGGAAAATGCGTGCGGGCGCGCCAGCGATGTGGACGGGTGAGGAACAGGCATGAACCAGATCGAAGATTTGCAGGGGCGTATCCTGGCCGCGATGGAGCGGATTGGCGCCGGTGTCGGAGCGCTTGAAGAGGCTAGGTCCTCGGCCGAGGCACGGGCGGTTGCGGCGGCTGATACCAGCGCTCTGGAAGAGGCTTTGGACGAGGAGCGTATCGCCAACGCCCAGTTGACCGAACGGGTCAAGGTTCTGCGCGCCCGCCAGAAGGAGCTGGAGCAGCAGGCGCCCGGCGGTACGGGCGACGAGGATATCGCCGCCCTGAAGGCCGAGCTGGAGCTTCTGCGCAATGAGGCGGGCAACTCCCCCGAAGCAGCAGCCCTGAAACAGGAGGTGTCCCGGCTGAAGTCGCAGTTGGAGGTCACAGCCAATTCCGCCGCGACCGACAAGGAAGCGCTGGAAGATCAGATTGAAGAGTTGCAGGCCGCAAATGCGGCGCTGACCGCGCGTCTGGAAGGTGGGGAGGCGCCCGCTGCGGCGCCGACGGGCGCCCCGGTCGACACCGAAGGTGCCGATCAGATGCTGGTGCGGCTCGACACCGAATTGCAGCAGCTGCGCCTCGCCAATGAACAATTGCGCACCTCAAATGCGGCCCTGCGCGAAGCCAATGCCGAGGGACTGGGCGATCCGGGGCTGATCAACGCGGCCATGGCGGCTGAAATCGACGGTCTGCGGGCCGCTCAAGCCAGTGACAAGGCGCAGGTCAATGCGGTGCTGGCGCGGCTTGAGCCTTTGCTTGCCGGTGCGCCCAACCTGCCCGAAGGAGAGGAAGTCTGATGCCCGAAGTGACCATTCATATTGGCGGCCGTGGATTCGAGGTCTCCTGCCAGGAGGGTGAGGAAAGCTACCTGCACTCGGCGGCAAAGATGCTGGATGACGAGGCGCAGGTGCTCTCGGATCAGATCGGGCGCATGCCCGAAGCCCGGATGCTTCTGATGGCGGGCCTGATGCTGGCGGATAAGACCGCCGCCGTCGAGGATCGGATCAAAGAGGTCGAAGCGGTTCTGGCTGAACGCGACGCTGAACTGGCCCAACGTACCGCTGAATTGGAAGAGCTGCGCAATGCGCCGCCGCCCGAACCCGAACGCGTCGAGGTGCCCGTGGTGCCGCCGCAGGTGGAGGAAGGCCTGGCAGAGGTTGCCGCCCGCGCCGAGGCGCTGGCCCAGCAGATCGAGGAAAAGGCCGCCGCCGCGCAGTAGTCGATCTCTATGAACAGAGTCTGCATGCGGGCATGTATTGCCTGAAAGAAAAAGGCCTGTCGCGCGATCTGCGGACAGGCCTTCTTCATGTCGTATTGCGTGCGCCCGCCTCAGCCGTTGGCTTCGCGGATCTTGTCTGCGGCGGCCTTGTCGAAGCTGACGCCGTTTTCCTCGAACATGCCATCGAGTTCACCCGACAGGGTCATCTCGGTGATGATGTCACAGCCGCCCACGAACTCACCTTTGACATAGAGCTGCGGAATGGTGGGCCAGTCGGAGTAGTCCTTGATGCCCTGGCGGATTTCCTCGTCGGCCAGAACGTTCACATCGGTGTACTCCACGCCGATGTAGTTCAAAACGCCCGCCACGCGAGAGGAAAAGCCACACTGCGGCATTTCCTTGGTGCCTTTCATGTAGAGCACCACGTCGTGGCTTTTGACAGTTTCGTCGATACGGGTCTTTGCGTCACTCATTGGGATCTTCCTTGAATGTCTGGCGTGTCTAGTTTCGGTGCAGGAAGCGCCGATTGATTTCCGAATTGGCTTCTTTCAGCCTTTGGTCTTCTCGCTTTACGCGTTCCACAAGATCAAAATCGGTGGCCTCCATTCCGAGTTCAGGAACTCGCTCGTGTTGGCCTGATTTTGGTTGCGCATGGGACAGGGGGCGCCGTTTACCGCGTTTTGCAAAACTCTGGACGACTAAAACCAAAACGAGCAGCGCCGCCCATGAGCATCCAGAGTTGCGTTGTCATTCCGGCGCCTTGGTGGTCAGGGCCAGGGCATGCAGCTCACCATTGGAACCGTCCATCTTGCCCTTCAAGGCCGCATAGACGGCTCGCTGCTGCTGCACGCGGTTCTTACCGCGAAAGCTCTCGTCGATGACCATGGCGGACATGTGCACGCCGTCGCTGCCGCCGACCTGGATCTGTGCGTCAGGAAAGGATGCGCGCAGAAGTTCTTCGATTTCATGGGCCTGCATGGGCATTGCGTTGGGTCCTCGTGTCTCTGTTCGCTGAAAATGTAAGGCTGTCGGGGGGGCAGTTCAAGCCGGGAGATGCTCCCGCCCCGCAAGCCCGGATTGACCACCCGCACTTGCGAGTTGGGCCCGGCAGCGCGCGTCGCGCGCTGCCGGGCCCAAGGCCGCTAAGGGGATCTTGCCATGGGCAAGGCACATGCGGGCGCGGGAGAGCGCCCCTGTTCGGTCTGAATCAGGCGACAGCCGCGGCAAAGCTGCTGCGGAAGATCTGCGACAGCTCGTCCAGCGGTGCTTCGCTGCCGCCGAGTTTCACGGTCTCGCCGGTAAACTTGCCAACAGTCGTGACGGCAACACCGGCCTGACCAGCGGCCAGCATCAGCGCCTCGGCCTGGTCGAAGTTGCAGGCGACCAGATAACGTGCCTGATCCTCGCCAAAGAGGCTGGGCGTGTCGCCCGCATCGATCTGAACGCCGACGCCTGCCGCTTCGGCCAGTTCAAAGGCCGCCAGCGCAAGGCCGCCATCGCCCAGGTCGGTACAGGCCTTGATCAGCTCACGGTTGGCACGGATGAAGGCGCCATTGCGTTTCTCGGTGTCCAGATCCACCGCCGGGGCATCGCCCTCTTCACGGTTGAAGACTTCCGCCAGAAGCGCCGATTGACCCAGGTGGCCGGTGGTTTCCCCGATCAGCAGGGCGATGTGCCCTTCGCGCGCCTCTCCGATGATGGCCTCTTCGCCCTCGGCGATCAGGCCCACGGCACCGATGGTGGGGGTGGGCAGGATGCCCTGACCGTCGGTTTCATTATAGAGCGAGACGTTGCCCGAGACGATCGGCATGTCGAGCGCTGCAACCGCCTCGCCGATGCCCTTGATGGCGCCGACGAACTGACCCATGATCTCGGGTTTTTCGGGGTTGCCGAAGTTGAGGTTATCGGTTGTCGCCAAGGGCAGGGCGCCCACAGCACAGAGGTTGCGATAGGCTTCGGCCACCGCCTGTTTGCCGCCCTCAACCGGGTTCGCCTTCACATAGCGCGGGGTCACGTCCGAGGTGAACGCCAGCTGCTTGCCGGTGCCATGCACACGCACGATGCCCGATCCCGCACCGGGGCGGCGGGCGGTGTCGCCCATCACGGTGGTGTCATATTGTTCGTAGACCCACTGTTTGCCGGCATAGTTGGGCGAGGAAATCAGCGCCTTCAGCCCGTCGATGGGATCGATGGTCGGCACATCCTCGTCGCTGAGAGTCTCTGCCGCCGGGGTTGGCACCCAGGGGCGGTCGTATTCGGGCGCCGAGGAGGAGAGTTTCGACAGCGGCAGATCCGCTTTGACCTCATTGTTGTGCATGATCAGGAAGCGGTCTTCGGCGATGGTTTCGCCGACGATGGCGAAATCCAGGTCCCATTTCTCGAACACCGCCTTGGCTTCGTCCTCTTTTTCGGGCTTCAGCACCATCAGCATCCGCTCCTGGGATTCCGACAGCATCATTTCATAGGCGGTCATGCCCACTTCGCGCTGCGGTACGCATTCCAGGTTCAGCTTGATGCCCAGCTCGCCCTTGTCGCCCATTTCCACGGCCGAACAGGTCAGGCCCGCGGCGCCCATGTCCTGGATCGAGATCACCGCGCCGGTCTGCATCAGCTCCAGCGTGGCTTCCATCAGGCGTTTCTCGGTGAAGGGGTCGCCAACCTGAACGGTGGGGCGTTTTTCCTCGATGGTGTCGTCAAATTCCGCCGAGGCCATGGTGGCGCCGCCAACGCCATCGCGGCCGGTCTTGGCGCCGAGGTAAACCACCGGCATGCCAACGCCCGAGGCGGCCGAATAGAAGATGCTGTCGGTCTTCACCAGGCCCGCAGCAAAGGCATTCACCAGGCAGTTGCTGTTATAGGCGGGGTGGAAACGGACTTCGCCGCCCGCGCAAGGCACCCCGAAACAGTTGCCATAGCCGCCGATACCCTCGACCACGCCGTTGACCAGCTGGCGGGTCTTGGGGTGGGAGGGTTCACCGAAGGAGAGCGAGTTCATCGAGGCAATCGGCCGTGCCCCCATGGTGAAGACATCGCGCAGGATGCCGCCGACACCGGTTGCCGCGCCCTGGTAGGGTTCGATGTAGGAGGGGTGATTGTGGCTTTCCATCTTGAAGACCACCGCATCGCCATCGCCGATATCGACAATGCCTGCGTTCTCACCGGGGCCGCAGATTACCTGCGGGCCAGAGGTGGGCAGGGTGCGCAGCCATTTCTTGGAGGATTTATACGAGCAATGCTCGTTCCACATGGCGGAAAAGATGCCGAGCTCGGTAAATGTCGGCTCGCGGCCAATGATCTCGAGGATCAGATCGTATTCCTCGGGTTTCAGTCCGTGGCTCTCAATCAGTTCCGGCGTGATGGCTGGTTCCTGCATCCGTGTCTATCCCCAGTGGCTGCGATTGCGCGCCTTTTAGGCCAAGCGGAGGCGCGGGGGAAGGGCAAAGCGTTGCCAAGAGGCACGGCAGGGCGTTTGGTCGCGAAAAGAGCGACAAAACCTGCTGATCCCGATCCAGGGTGGCTGACCAAGGTAGCCGAGAGCGCGTTCGGCTGACCCGCAGTATGCTGTCTGCTTCATTTTCGGGCACAGATGTGTTGGCGGCACATGAAACCGGCCATTAATCGTGCAGTCATGAAATCCGATTAATGCGTGGCGTCAGGTGGCTTGCCAAGCGCAGCGTTGGACGCTTCAGTGATGTTCAGATTGGAAGGCCGGTCGTATTCGTGAAGCCGATGCGCCAAAAAAAAGGCCGAGCACTAAGCTCGGCCGAAGTCCAACAGGGAGGTATGAAGCGCGCCGAGGCGCCGTCTTCATGAGGGTCATTTAGGGATTGCCACCTGCCGCATCAAGAATTTTCCGTCTCGAATTGAGTCATTCCTGCTATGCAGTTTTTGCATGGCTTTTGACCGAAGGGAAATTGCCTAGAGTTTCCCCAACTCTTTCATATGTTTACGATGTGCCATGATCTCGGTCTGGACAAAATCGCGGAAAGCGGAAACCCGCTGCGAGTGACGCAATTCTTCCGGATAGGCAAGGTAAACCGGTACGCCGCTGGTGTCCTCATGGGGCAGAACCTGCACCAAATCGGGGAAATCTTCGGTGACATAGTCCGGAAGAATGCCGATTCCGAGATCATGCAGCACCCCCTGCAGCACGCCGAAATAGTTGTTCACCGACAGCATGGACGCCGGGCTATGGGTGATCAGTTTCTGCACCAGGACGGCTGCCGATCCCACCTGGGCAGAGTTCTGGTTCTGGCAGATCAGCCGGTGGTCCTTGATGTCCTCGACGGTTTCAGGCGTGCCGTTACGGTCGAGATATGCGCGGGATGCATAAAGGCGCATCTGGACGGTCATCAGCCGCTTGCGCACCAGATCGGCTTGGCTCGGTTCCTTCATGCGGATGGCGACATCGGCTTCGCGCATCGGCAGATCCAACACCCGCTCTTCCAGCATCAGGTCGATCTTGAGGTTGGGGTATTGTTCAAAGAGTTTCGTCAGGCGCGGCGCCAGCCACAGGGTGCCAAAGCCAAAGGTGGTGGTCACGCGCAGCTCGCCAAAGACCTCTTCCTCGCTGTCCCGGATTCGGGCCGAGGCGGCTTCGAGCCGCTTCGACATGGATTTGGTAGCGTCGAACAGCAGCTCACCCTGTTCGGTCAGGATCAGCCCGCGGGCGTGGCGGTGAAATAACGTGACGTTCAGGCTTTCTTCCAACGCGCGGATCTGGCGGCTGACGGCGGATTGCGACAGGTTCAGCTTGTCACCGGCATGGGTCAGGCTGCCAACGTCGGCAACGGCGTGAAAAATTCTAAGCTTGTCCCAATCCATATTCGTTACTTTCGCTTTGGTACTATTACACTACATGAAACTCTACATCGGGATCAATTTCCGATCGTAGGCGTACCTTACGGAAAGGATATTGACAAAGATCTCGATACAGGTCAGCATTTGTGACCTAATATCGATCGAACAGATTGCAAGCCACTTTTGGTTGGGAGGACCGGATGAGCACGCAAAAGATCTCGCTGAATGACAAATATGATCTGAGCAAATCGCCCGTGATGCTGAACGGCACCCAGGCTCTGGTGCGTCTGATGCTGATGCAAAAGGCACGGGATGAAGCGGCCGGATTGAACACCGCCGGGCTTGTGACCGGCTATCGCGGATCGCCCCTGGGCGCCGTCGACATGCAGATGAGCCGCGCCGAAAAGCAGCTGAAAGAGGCTGATGTCACCTTTCAATACGGGCTGAACGAAGACCTGGCGGTCACGGCGCTTTGGGGGGCGCAGCAGGCCGAGATTCGCGGTGAAGGTAAATTCGACGGTGTCTTTGGTCTTTGGTATGGCAAGGGGCCGGGCGTGGACCGGGCCGGGGATGCCTTCCGCCATGCCAATATGGCGGGCACTTCGAAGAACGGCGGCGTGCTGGTTGCCATGGGCGATGATCACACCGGCGAAAGCTCGACCGTGCTGCATCAGTCCGAATGGGCGCTGATGGATGCCTATCTGCCGATCCTGAGCCCGGCCGGCGTGCAGGAGATCTTGGATTACGGTCTCTATGGCTATGCACTCAGCCGCTATTCGGGGCTTTGGGTGGGGCTAAAGACCATGAAGGACACCATCGAGGTCACATCCGTGGTGGATGCCAGCCCCGATCGCGTGAAACTGGTGCTGCCGAAGTTCGACATGCCTGCCGATGGCTTGAACATCCGCCTGGTGGATGACCGGTTCCAGCAGGAAGACCGGATCATCGATCAAAAACGCTTTGCCGCCGAAGCCTTCAGCCATGCAAACAAGATGGACAAGCGCGTCTGGGGCAAGCCCGGCGCCAAGATCGGCTTTGTCGCGGCGGGCAAGAACTGGCTGGATCTGGTGCACGCGCTGTCGCTGCTGAATATCGACGAAGCCATGGCCGAACGGCTAGGGATCACCACCTATAAGGTCGGGCAGGTCTGGCCGCTCGACATGAAAGGGTTCCACGACTGGGCGGATGATCTGGATCTGATCGTGGTCGTCGAGGAAAAGCGCAAGCTCATTGAAATTCAGATCAAGGAAGCCTTGTTCGAAGACCGTCACAGCCGGGTCTATGGCTGGCACAAGGGCGGCGGCGCAGGCTCGATGCACGGGCCGGAGCTGTTCCCGACCCGCTATGCGCTGGACCCGATCATGATCGCCGAGAAACTGGGCGAGATCCTGATTGAAGAGGGGCGTGACACCGAAGCGATCCGTGCAGGGCTGGCCAGCCTGGACGAGGCCCGCCGCGCCGACAACGCCGAGGAAATCGCAGCGCGCCTGCCGTATTTCTGCTCGGGCTGCCCGCATAACTCCTCGACCAAGGTGCCGGATGGCAGCCGTGCCTATGCGGGCATCGGCTGTCACTTCATGGTGCAGTGGATGGACCGCAATACGCTGGGCTTTACCCATATGGGCGGCGAGGGTGCCAACTGGATCGGCGAGGCGCCGTTTTCCAAGCGCCAGCACGTGTTCCAGAACCTGGGTGATGGCACCTACAACCATTCGGGCGTGCAGGCGATCCGCGCGGCACTCGCCGAAGGCACCACCATGACCTACAAGATCCTCTACAATGATGCGGTGGCCATGACCGGTGGCCAGGGCAACGAAGGGGGGCTCAGCGCCTATCGCATCGCGCATGAGTTGAAGGCCATGGGGGTCAAGCGCCTCGCCATCGTCTATGACGAGAAAGAAGAGATTGATTTCAAACAGTTCCCGGCCGGTGTGACCACCCATGAGCGGGCCGAACTGATGAGTGTGCAAAAGGAGCTGGAAAAGGTCGAGGGCGTGTCCGCGATCATCTATATCCAGACCTGCGCCGCTGAGAAACGCCGCCGCCGCAAGCGGGGCCGGTTCCCCGATCCCGACCAGCGTGTCTTCATCAACTCGGATGTCTGCGAAGGCTGCGGCGATTGCGGGGTGCACTCGAACTGTGTCTCTATCGTGCCTAAGGAAACCGAGCTGGGCCGCAAGCGGGCGATCGATCAATCCTCCTGCAACAAGGATTTCTCGTGCCTCAACGGCTTCTGCCCCTCCTTCCTGACCGTGGAGGGCGCCAAGATCCGCAAGGAAGCGACGGCCGAGTTGAAGCTGCCCGACCTGCCGCAGCCCGATCTGCCTAAGATCGACGGCACCCATAACGTGGTGATCACCGGTGTCGGCGGTACCGGCGTTGTCACCATCGGCGCGGTGCTGGCGCAGGCGGCCCAGATCGATGGCAAGGGGGCCGGCATGATGGAAATGGCAGGCCTCGCGCAGAAGGGCGGTGCAGTGCATATCCACTGCCGGATTGCCGAACGCCCCGATGATATCAGCGCCATTCGCGTGGCCACTGGCGAGGCCCATGCCCTCATTGGCGGTGATCTGGTGGTGAGCGCAGGCGCCAAGACCATCGGTCTGATGCGCACGGGGCAGACCGGTGGTGTGGTGAACAGCCATGAGATCATCACCGGCGATTTCACCCGCGATACCAACTTCCAGCTGCCCACCGACCGCTTGGAGGTGGCGTTGGAGGCGCGTCTGCGCGAGCGGCTTGATCTGTTTGATGCCTCCGAACTGGCGCGGGTCACCATGGGAGACTCGATCTTCTCCAACATGATGGTCTTTGGCGGCGCCTTCCAGCGCGGGCTGATCCCGGTGAGCCATGAGGCGATCACCCAGGCAATCGAGCTGAACGGGGCTGCGGTGGAAAAGAACCTGCGGGCCTTTGAAATCGGTCGCTGGGCGGTGCTGCATGCGGAAGATGTCGCCAAGCTGATCAAGCCTGCCAATGTGGTGGAACTGCCGAAATCGCTGGACGAGAAGATCGCCTTCCGCGTCGAACACCTGGTGGCCTACCAGGGCAAGGGGCTGGCGAAACGCTACATGAAGATGCTGGACGGCATTGCCGATGCACGGCTGAAGGAAGCGGTTGCCAAGGGCTATCACAAGCTTTTGTCTTACAAGGATGAATATGAGGTCGCCCGGCTGCTGCTGAGCAGTCGTGAAAAAGCGGAGGAGCAGTTCGAGGGTGATCTGAAGATCTCTTACAACCTCGCGCCGCCGATCCTGGGCGGCAAAGATGCCAACGGTCGCCCGAAAAAGCGCCGCTTTGGTCCTGGCATGGAGCGCGGGCTGAAACTGCTGGCCAAGTTCAAGGGGCTGCGCGGCACGCCGCTTGATATCTTCGGCTACACGGATGAGCGCAAGATGGAGCGCGCGCTGATCAAACAGTATGAGCGCGACATGAAGGACTGGCTGGCAAAGGCCGCGCCGGAGAACATGGATCCGCTTGTTGCGCTGGCTGAACTGCCGCTGCAGATCCGCGGCTTTGGCCCGGTGAAGATGGAGAATGAGCAGAAGGCGGCCAAGCGGCGCGAAGAGCTGCTTGCCGTGCTACGCCAGGGTGGAGATCCAGTGAAAAAGGCTGCGGAATAACGCGGTAGGGCGCTCCCGCCCGTCGCTGGGCGCATGCGACATGCGCCGCTCCCGTTGGGCCCGGCGCCGCGCTACTGCGCGGCGCTGTTGCGTCTGGAATGGGAGAGAGGGTCACAGGATTGTTACGCTGGGCGGATAAGGTGATATCCCGATCCGGTCACCACCAGTGATCGTGTGAAGAAAGACCTGCCCCATGCCCAGCCCGCGACAGATCGCCCGTGAGATTTCCTACGCCCATTCGGCGCAGACCCGGCCCGGACGGATGGTGATCCGGCTGATGGAGAACAGCACCGGCCGGCTGGGCCTTATCCGCCGCGCGCGCGGGTACGAGCAGGAGGTCGCCAATGGCCGCAGCTTCTGGAGCGTGATCGCGGAGCGCTACGGTCTGTCACTGGAGGTGATTGGCGGGGCGCTGAGCAATATCCCGCGCGACAGGCCTGTCGTCCTGATCGCCAATCACCCCTACGGAATCCTCGACGGGTTGATGATGGGGCATATCCTGGCCGAAACCCGCGGTGATTTCCGGATCATGGCGCATCAGGTCTTTGGCAAGGCAGAGGATCTGAACCGGGTGATCCTGCCGATCGATTTTGCCGAAACCAAGGAGGCGCTGCGTACCAACCTTGAAACCCGCAAGCTGGCGCTGGACTATCTGGGGCAGGGCGGTGCCATCGGGATCTTCCCGGGGGGCACGGTTTCGACGGCGGCGACCCCCTTTGCCCATCCGATGGATCCGGGCTGGCGCAGCTTCACCGCCCGCATGATCGCCAAATCCGATGCGGTGGTGGTGCCGCTCTATTTCGAGGGCCACACCTCGCGGCTGTTCCAGATCGCCAGTCACCTGCATGCGACCTTGCGGATGGGGCTGTTGATCAAGGAGTTCCGCCGCCGCGTGGATACGCCGGTGCGCGTGGTGATCGGCGAGGCCATTACCCGTGACAAACTGAACCCATTGGCCACAAATGCCAAAGCAATGATGGATTTCCTGCGCAAAGCCACGTATGAGCTGTCTCCAACTCCTGTGGATCCGGGCCTGCACGGTTTTGAATTCGAAGAAAAACACCGCGCCTGACCGGGCTTCCACCTCAATTGCGTCGCGAAAGTGAAACATGGCGGTAGGTATCTTTGATTCTGGTCTGGGTGGTCTCACGGTGCTGAATGCCGTGCAGAAACGCCTGCCGGAGGTTGAGCTGATCTATTACGGCGACAATGCCCACGCGCCCTATGGTGTGCGGGATGCGGAGGACGTGTATCAGCTGACCAAGGCCGCCGTTGAAAACATGTGGGCAAAGGGCTGTGATCTGGTGATCCTGGCCTGCAACACCGCCTCGGCCGCCGCATTGCGGCGCCTGCAGGAGGGCGGCCTGCCGCCGGGCAAGCGGATCCTTGGCGTCTTTGTGCCGCTGATCGAGGCGCTGACCGAACGGCAATGGGGCGACAACTCTCCGCCGCGTGAAGTCGCCGTAAAGCACGTTGCGCTGTTTGCGACCCCTGCAACCGTGTCCAGCCGGGCCTTTCAGCGGGAACTTGCCTTTCGCGCCATTGGCGTCGATGTGGAGGCGCAGGCCTGTGGCGGTGTCGTCGATGCCATCGAGGATGGCGACATGATCCTGGCCGAGGCGCTGGTGCGCAGCCATGTGGAGGCCCTGCAGCGCAAGATGCCCAAGCCCGAGGCCGCGATCCTTGGCTGCACCCATTACCCCTTGATGGAAAAGACCTTTCAGGAGGCGCTTGGCCCCGAGGTGAAGGTGTTCAGCCAGGGCGATCTGGTGGCCGACAGCCTGGCCGACTACCTGCAGCGGCATCCGGACATGTATGGGTCCGGCAAGGCGGGGTTCTATACCACCGGTGATCCGGGCCGCGTCAGCGCCCGGGCGACGCAGTTCTTGCGACGACAAATCACCTTTGAAGCGGCCTGAGCGCCCGCACGCCCCCGATCCGTGTTCGCGCGCGTGACTTTTTCCTATCCTTGCCGCGATTTGCTGCGGTAAACATCCTTCATAATTCAAGACATGAGGTCTGACATGACCCACAAAGTGGCTATCCTTGGCGCCAGCGGTTACACCGGCGCGGAATTGGTGCGGCTAATTGCCCAGCACCCCAGCATTGAAATCGCGGCACTTGCGGCGGAACGCAAAGCGGGCATGACCATGGCAGAGGTGTTTCCGCATCTGCGCCACATGGATCTGCCGGCCCTGTGCAAGATCGAAGAGATCGACTTCTCGGCCATTGACCTGTGCTTCTGCGCCCTGCCGCATAAGACCAGCCAGGAAGTGATCGCGGCCCTGCCGAGCGATCTGAAGATCGTCGACCTGTCCGCCGACTTCCGGCTGCGGGATCCGGCGGACTATGAGAAATGGTACGGAAACCCCCATGCGGCGATCAAGCAGCAGGAAGAGGCGGTCTATGGCCTGACCGAGTTCTACCGGGACGAGATCCGTGCGGCACGGCTGGTCGCAGGCACCGGCTGCAATGCGGCCACCGGCCAGTTTGCGCTGCGGCCCCTGATCTCGGCCGGGGTGATTGATCTGGATGAGATCATCCTGGATCTGAAATGCGGGGTCTCCGGTGCCGGGCGGGCTTTGAAGGAAAACCTGCTGCATGCGGAGCTCAGCGAAGGCTACAATGCTTACGCCCTGGGGAGCACCCACCGGCATCTGGGCGAATTCGATCAGGAGTTTTCCAAACTCGCCGGGCGTCCGGTGAAGGTGCAGTTCACGCCGCATCTGCTGCCGGTGAACCGGGGGATTCTCGCCACGGTCTATGTAAAGGGCGATGCGGAGGCGATTAATGCAGCCTTCATGGCGGCCTATGCGGATGAACCTTTCATCGAGGTCCTGCCCTTTGGTACCGCCCCCAGCACCCACCATGTGCGCGGCTCGAACTTCTGCCACATCGGCGTTGCGGCGGACCGGATCCCAGGGCGGGCCATCGTCTTTGCGGCGCTGGATAACCTGACAAAAGGTAGCAGTGGCCAAGCCTTGCAGAATGCCAATCTGATGTTAGGTGTGGAAGAGACTGCGGGCCTGATGATGGCACCGCTGTTCCCCTAAGCGACGGACCCAGCCAAAGATAGGGAGCTAAGGTCATGAAAAACCTCAAGAAGCAGCGCCGCATTCAGGTTATTGCGCTTGCCACTGTGGCCTTGATCGTTTCCACCGGCTTGATCGGCTACGCGATGCGGGATGGGATCAACTATTTCCGCTCGCCCAGTCAGGTGGTCGCCGAGCCGCCCACCGGCGACGAGGTGTTCCGCATTGGCGGCCTGGTCGAAGAGGGCAGCATCGTGCGCGGGCAGGGCGAAAGCATCCGCTTTTCCGTGACCGATGGCGGCGCCACGGTGCCTGTGGTTTACACCGGCGTACTGCCGGATCTGTTCGAGGAGAACCAGGGCATGGTGGGCACCGGCCGCTATGTGAACGGCGTTTTTGAGGCCTCTGAAATCCTGGCCAAACATGATGAGACCTATATGCCCAAGGAAGTTGTGGACGCGCTGAAAGAGCAGGGTGTCTATCAGGAGCCAGAAGCCTGATCGCGTCCACAGATGGATCAAGGAAATGCGGGGGCCAATGGCCCCCGTTGTTCTTTCTACAGTCGCTGTGTGACGCTCTTACGGGAAGAGCTTTTTCACGTAACCCGGCAGGGCAAAGGCGGCCTTGTGGACCTCGGGCGTGTAGTAGTCGGTTTGAATCCCGGCCGCGGCAAAGCGGTTTTCCAGATCCGCCAGCGTGACATCGCGTGCCGCCTTGGAATGGCTGCCCCAGCCAAAGGCCATCGGTCCGCCCGCATAGGTGGGGATGGTGGCCAGATAGCAGCTGTGATCGGCAAAGAGCGCCTTGAAGGCCCGCAGGGTGCCGGTCAGCTCATCCCCTTGCATGAAGGGTACGCCGTTCTGGGTGACGATGATGCCATCCTCGGTCAGCGCGCGGGCGGCATGACCGTAGAATGTATCGGTGAACAGCACCTCGCCCGGGCCAATCGGATCGGTGGAATCGACCACGATCACGTCGAACTTCTGGTCGGTTTCGCGCATGAAGGCCGCGCCATCGTTGATCACCAGGTTGAGGCGCGGATCATCAAAGGCGCCCTGGCTCAGCATCGGCAGGTATTCCTTGGAGAAATCCACCACACCGGCGTCGATCTCGACCATGGTGACATGCTCGACCGAGGCGTGGCGCAGGGCCTCGCGGGCCATGCCGCCATCACCGCCGCCAATGATCAGCACGCGTTTGGCGGCCCCATGCGCCAGGATCGGCACATGGGTCAGCATCTCGTGGTAGATGAAGTTGTCGCCTTCGGTGGTCTGCACCACGTCATCCAGGGTCAGGATGCGGCCGAATGTGCCGTTCTGAAAGACTTTCAGGCGCTGATGCTCGGTCTTGCTGTCATAGAGCATTTCCTCCACGCGCAAGGATTGCGCGTAGTGGTCGTGCAGGCGTTCGGTGATCCAGGTCTCGCTCATGCCGCGACCTCCTTGGCGATCAGCTCCTCCCCGCGCAACAGCTCGCGGACCTCGACATGGGCGGTCTCGAACGCCTCTTTCAGCACATCAACCGCGCGCCAGGGATCCGCATCGCCGCACATGAAGACGTCGAATGCGCCATAGCCGATTTCCGGCCAGGTGTGCACCGAGATATGGCTTTCGGCCAGAACGGCGACGCCGGACACGCCCTGGGGCGAGAATTTATGGGTATGGATGTGCAGCAGGGTGGCGCCGCAGACCTCGACACATTTGCGGAAGGCGTTCTGGATGCGCGCCTCGCAATCCAGGCCAGTGCCCTTCATCACTTCGATGATCAGATGGGTTCCGGCAAACACCTTTCCATCGCGGCGGATGAAATGGTCTTCGCGGTCGCTGTCCATAACGGTTTCTAGCTTCGCAGCGGTGACACTGCGGGCGGTATCTTCCTCTTGGGCGCCTGTCTCCAGACCGATCCCCAGTTGGAAGAGGTTGGCGTCTGTCATGACACTCCCCTTCGTTCCAGTAGATGACAATCCAGCCGGTCCTTAGCGCCCCCCCGGATAAGAGTCCGGGGTTGGGATCGGTACCGAAAGTGAGGGGCATCTAGGCGCCATGCGGGATTCGATCAAGGGTAAATTTCCGGTGATTGGGACGGGGAAAGAAAAAAGGCCGGGGAACAAGCCCCGGCCGTCAGGTGGTTCCGTGCCCCGGGGATCAGGGGCGCCAGAACGGAAGAGTGGCTTCATAATGGGCTTCTGCGCGCGTCAGGCCGATGTCCTGGAGCTGTTCCTGGCTCAAACCGCGCAGCTGTTTTCGGCTGCGATGGCGCAGCGACCATTTGGTGACCAGAACAGCGACCTCTACCGCAACCTGCGCCAGCACCGGCAGGGTGGGCTGGGTGTTCAGGAATGTGAAGTTCGGATGGGCGGTGGGTGCGTGCTGTGTCATGGTCTGATCCTCAATTGTATTGATACAATCCTGTGTTGTTGCTACGATTGTCTGATACAAAACCCCGACTCACCTGTCCAAGGAAGCATTGTAATGGGTACAATTTGGGCGCCGTCCCTGGGTGACAAACCTGGGCCAAAGTACCAGCGTGTCGCCGATACAATCCGCACAGCGGTGGAAAACGATACATTGCGTATTGGTACAAAGCTGCCGCCGGTGCGGGAGCTGGCCTATCAGCTGGGGATCACGCCGGGCACGGTTGCACGGGCCTATACCTTGCTGACGGACGAGGGGCTGCTGCAGGCCGAGGTGGGGCGGGGCACCTTCGTGGCCGAGCGGCAGACCAAGGTGATGGATGACGTGTGGTCGCGGGAATTGCATCTGATGGAACGGCGCGACCCCAATCACGTCAGCCTGTTCAGTCCGCGCCTCGCCGATGTGGGGCAGGTGGCGGCCATTCGCGCCGCCATGAAAAAGGTTGCCATGGCCGATCCCCTGACCTTTTTGAACTACCCGACCCGCGATGCCTATCGCCCGGTGCGTGAGGCGGTGGTGCAATGGCTTTCGGACCAGCCTCTTGGCCCGCTGGACGAAAGCCAGGTGGTGCTGACCCATGGTGGCCAGAACGGCATTCTGACGGTGATGCAATCGGTGTTGAAGGAGGCTCAGCCGACGCTTCTGGTCGAAGACCTCTCCTACGCGGGATTTCGCCGCGCGTCAGAACTGCTGCGGGCCAAGGTGGTTGGGGTCGGCATGGATGAACATGGGATCCGGCCGGATGCGCTTGAACTTGCGATTCGGAAGACAGGCGCCACGGTTCTGTGCACCAGTCCCGAAGTGCATAATCCCACCGGCCTGTTCACGCCGCTGGAGCGACGCAAGGAGCTGATCAAGGTCGCGCGCCGCCATGATCTGCAGATCATCGAGGATGACTGTTACCGGATGGGAGATGCGCGGGCGCCCAGCTATCGCGCCCTGGCACCCGATATCACCTGGCATGTATGCTCGATTTCCAAGATCCTGACCCCGGCTCTGCGCGTGGGCTTTGCCCTGGCGCCCAAGGGACACGCGCATGAGCTGCGCCGGGCGGCTGAATACAGCTATTTCGGCCTGTCGCAACCGCTTGCGGAGCTGACCCGGATTCTGCTGTCGGATCCGCGCAGCAAGGATCTGGCCAGGGAGGTGCGCAGGGAAATGGCGAAATACGTCCGCGTGGCGGTGAACGCGCTGGGGGCCTTTGAGATCAACTGGAACGATGAGGTGCCCTTCCTCTGGCTGAAACTACCATCCGGCTGGCGATCTGCGGCCTTTACCCGTGCCAGCGAAGCGGCGGGGGTGCAGATCCGGTCGGCGGATGAATTCGCCCTGCGGGACGGGCGGGCGCCCAATGCCGTGCGCATTGCCATCAATGGGCAGGTGTCGCTGGCACGGTTTGAGGATGCAATGCTGCGTCTGCGCGCGCTTTTGGACAATCCGCTTGAACAAATCAGCGTTTGATGTGGGGTATTTTGATACCTATTTTTTAAACCACTGAAAGTGAACGATAAATACTTGTTATGGGTGGTTGACCTGTCGCCTTTGTCCCCGTAAACCCCGTCCATCGAATTCAGGCCGGCGCGCCCGCGCTGTGTCTTCACGACAAACAGGATAGACCTGCCATGAAAACCTTCTCTGCTACACCGGCAGATATCGAGAAGAAGTGGATCCTGATCGACGCCGAGGGCGTTGTTCTGGGTCGTCTTGCCTCGATCGTTGCCATGCGCCTGCGTGGCAAGCACAAAGCCTCGTTCACGCCCAACATGGATATGGGCGACAACGTCATCATCATCAACGCCGACAAGGTGCAGATGACCGGCAAGAAGCGCGAAGAGCACTTCTACTGGCACACCGGCCACCCGGGCGGCATCAAGTCCCGCACCAAGCAGCAGATCCTGGAAGGCGCGCACCCCGAGCGTGTTGTCTACCAGGCCGTCAAGCGCATGCTGCCGGGCAACCGCCTGTCGCGCCAGCAGATGACCAACCTGCGCATCTATGCCGGTGCCGCGCACCCGCATGAGGCCCAGGCCCCCGAGGTTCTGGATGTCAAATCCATGAACAAGAAAAACACGCGGAGCTGAGACCGATGGCTGATCAGATCAACACTCTCGAAGAGCTGGGCGCCGTTGCAGGCGTGGAAGCTGTCGCTGAAGAAACCATTTCCCGTGAGCCCGTCCGTGACGAGCTGGGCCGCTCCTACGCCACCGGCAAGCGGAAAGACGCGGTTGCCCGTGTCTGGATCAAGCCGGGTTCCGGCAAGGTCGAAGTGAACGGCAAAGAGCTGAACAAATACTTCGCCCGTCCGGTGCTGCAGATGATCCTGCGCCAGCCCTTCACCGTTGCCGGCGTCGAAGACCAGTTCGACGTCTACGCAACCGTCAAAGGCGGTGGCCTTTCCGGTCAGGCCGGTGCTGTCAAGCACGGCATCTCCAAAGCGCTGCAGCTTTATGATCCGGCCCTGCGCGGTGCGCTGAAGGCCGCAGGCTTCCTGACCCGCGACAGCCGTGTCGTTGAACGTAAGAAGTTCGGCCGCCGCAAGGCCCGTCGCTCCTTCCAGTTCTCCAAGCGTTAATCGCTGGACGACAAAGATCGAAAAGGCCGCAGTTCACGCTGCGGCCTTTTTCTTTTGTGCACCTTCAAGACTGTGTTGGGCAGGACCTATTGATCCGGCTCGATCAGCCCCAGGCCACGCAGGTAGATCATGATGCCGCTCTCCAGCAGATCTTCGGGCGAAAACGGCGACGTGGAGCCGGGGGCGTTGCGGGCATAAAGCTCCACCACCCCATGGCTCAGCGCCATGATATGCGCCGAGAACATCGAGGCGGGCGGGCGTTTCTCTGCCGGGATATGTTTGCCAAGGTCGTCCGCGGCCTGCTCCAGAATGCGACGCGCCCGTGCGGCGGCATCGGCCAGTTCCGGCGTGCGGTTCACCGAAATCCCGCTTTCGAACATGGCGATGTAATGGCCGGGGTGTTTGCGGGCAAAGGCCAGATAGGCGCGCCCGGTGGCCTCGAAGGCCGCCAGCGCCGAAGGTTGGTATTTCTCATAGGCGTGCTGCATCAGGTCGGCGAACATCTGGAAACCCTGTTTCGCGGCCTCGGCGATCAGATCCTCGCGCCCTTCGAAATGGCGATAGACCGCAGCCGGGGTGACCCCGGCCTGTTTGGCCGCTTGCGACAGGGTGAAGCCGGTAGGGCCCTTTTCCTCGATCAGGCCAAGGGCCGCCTCCACCAGGGCCTGGCGCAGGTTGCCGTGGTGGTAGCCCCGTTTACGCATGCCAGATGTCCGGACCGCCGCAGATCAGCGGATCGACCGCGCCCAGGGCCTTGGGGTCCTTGTTGTCGTAGTCGATCTGATGCAGGACCGCGCGGATCGCCGCCAGCCGACCGCGGCGTTTGTCATCGCTGCGCACCACCGTCCAGGGCGCAATCGCGCTGTGGCTGCGCGACAGCGTCTCTCCGATGGCATCGGTATATTGATCCCAGCGCGCCAGACCTTTGACGTCGATCGAACTCAGCTTCCACTGTTTCAAGGGGTCGCTTTCGCGCGACAGGAAGCGGTGCAGCTGTTCGGCGCGTCCCACGTTGAGCCAAAGCTTGAACAGGTGAATGCCGTCCTCCACCAGCGCCTCTTCGAAGCTGGTGACCTGGTGAAAGAAGCGCTCGCGCTGCTCATGGTCACAAAAGCCAAAGACATGCTCCACCACGCCGCGATTGTACCAGCTGCGATCAAAGAAGGTGATTTCGCCGCCAGATGGCAAATGGTCGATATAGCGTTGGAAATACCACTGGCTCTGCTCGGCCTCGGTGGGTTTTGACAGCGCGACAACCCGCGCACCACGTGGATTAAGGTTTTCCCGAAAGCGTTTGATTGTACCGCCTTTTCCGGCTGCGTCACGGCCTTCGAAGAGGATGCAGATACGGGCACCTGTGGATTTGACCCAGGATTGCAGCTTGACCAGTTCGATCTGCAGTGCGGCGATGTCGGCCTCATAGCGCTTGCGCTTGAGCCGCGCGTCATGCGGATAGCCCGGATCCAGCACATCGTCTTTCTTTGCTGTCGCAATCGCGTTGCGGATCTGGTCCGGGGCACCGGTCTGGTAATAGGCACTGATGGCGCCGTCAAAGGGCAGTGTCATTGGCAAGCCTTCCTCTATCCCCTTCTATATAGGCGATTATGCGGGGAAATGTGAGCCCGATTCACAGCAAACCGGCGCGTTGTGCCGCTCGGTCCACGGCGGCCGCGACCTCTTCGGTGGCCACGTGATGGGGCATATGACCGATGCCCGGCAGCAGGGTCAGCCGTGCATTGGGCAGATCCTGAACCAGCCGATCCGCATGAATCTGGTGGCCGACCGTGGTGTCGGCATCGCCGTGCAGCAGCTCTGCCGGGGCGGTGATCCGGTGATACTGCGGCGCCTGCGCCTGGATATCGCGAAAGAGATTTGCCCGCTGCCGCGCATTGGCGCGCAAGGAGCCGCGTCTGAGTGTCAGATCGGTGCCGAAATGGGCGGCATAGCCTTCGGGAACGCCTTGCGGGGCAAAGACCTCCTCCAAGGCCCGCGCCATCGTGCGTTGCGGCACAAAGGCCGACAGCAGCGGCACCAAAAGGCGGCTGCCCAGCGGCGATGAGGTCACACGATAGAAGGGATCAAGCGATCCGTCCCAAGGGTGCGACACCCCCGAGATAGACACCAAGGCGGCCAGGCTGTCCGGGTGGTGCACCCCCCAGGCCAGGGCCACGCCGGCGCCATAGCTTTGGCCCAGAACGATAGGGCGCGTGGCCCCGAGTGTCGTGGCGGCCTGCTGCAGAACCTCGGCCTGTTCGCGCAGGCTGGCGCCCCTGTGGTGCAAGGGATCGGAGTAGCCAAGACCGGGCCGGTCGAACATCAGCACCCGATAGCGATCCGCAAGCGCAGGGGCGAGGCGAAAGCTCATGTCGCGGGTGCTGCCGTTGGAGCCGTGGATCAGCACCACATCTGGCGCCCTGCCTGCGGGTTGGCCCATCTCGACCGCATGCACCCGGGCGTCTCCCAGCTGGAGAAACTGCCCTTCGGGTGGATGTGATCTGTGGGCACGATAGCTGCGGCGCGCGCCTTGCAAGGCCGTCGCGCCGACCCCCGCAGCCAAGGCAAAACCGAGGGATAGCAAGGGGTTATTGCCCGATGTTGTTCAGATCGAACGGCGTGCTCTGGTAGATCTGGTTGATCCAGTTGCCGTAAAGCAGATGCGCATGGCTGCGCCAGCGGTTCTGCGGCGCGCGGCTTGGATCATCATTGGGGTAGTAGTTCATCGGCACGTTGATCTCGGTACCGTTCTCCACATCCCTGTCGTACTCCTGCTTCAGCGTGTCGCTGTCATATTCGAAGTGGTTGAAGATGTAGAGCGCGCGATGGCCGGGGTCCTCTACCAGGCAGGGGCCGACCTCATCGCTGCCCAGGAGCGTGATCAGCTCCGGGTGGCTGTCGATCTCATCCTGCTTCATCTCGGTCCAGCGCGAGACCGGAATGACGCAATCGTCCGAAAAGCCCCGCAAATAAGGCGAGGCGGGAACCAGGTTCTGGTGCCGGAAACAGCCAAAGGCCTTGTGGTCCAGCAGGTGTTTCTTGACCCCGTGGAAATAGTTGATCATCGCCATGCCACCCCAGCACACGCCGAAGGTTGAGTGCACATTGGTCTGGGTCCACTCAAAAACCTCGCACAGCTCGTCCCAATAGGTGACATCGGTGAAGTCCAGATGCTCGATCGGTGCGCCGGTGATGATCAGCCCATCGAAGCGTTCGTCCTTCATCTCCTGGAAGGGACGATAGAATTCGGCCATATGTTCGGCCGCCGTGTTGCGGGTTTGGTGTTCCGTCATGCGGATCAGAGACAGTTCGATCTGCAGGGGCGTGGCGCCAATCAGCCGGGCAAACTGGTTCTCGGTCTGGATCTTCTTCGGCATCAGGTTGAGCAGGCCGATACGCAGGGGGCGGATATCCTGACGCGCCGCCTGATCCGGCGACATGACCATCACGCCTTCGTTCGTCAGAACGTCATAGGCGGGCAGGTCAGAAGGGATCTTGATGGGCATGTCGGGTCCTTGAAGGTCAGTATCGTGGTAAAGAGGGATTGAGATAGGGCGCTTAGGCGGCGGCCTCAAGAGTGGCGGCGATCAACTCTATGAAACCGGCCTCGTCCTTGACGGCGCTGATCTGGTCGGCGGTGACGGTGATGCCCCAGTTCTGCGCCATCGCCTGATAGCGCGGCTGGCGGTGGGCCAGCGCCTGGGCATAGGTCCAGCGGATGAAGGCATCGGGATCAACATCTGCCTCTGATAGACTGTTTTTGCTAAGATAGTCTTCCCAGACACGGGTCAGGAATTCCGGCTGGTAGGACATTGGTTTCGGGGCGCGGTCAAAGCGGCGCACCAGTTCTTCTGTATGTGCATCGTCGCCCTTGATCCAGACCATCAGCGTGTGTTTAGCAAGTTCTGACAGGACCGGATCATTCGGGTCCTCGGGATCCACCCATTCACAGATGGAACCGCCCGTGTCGCAGATGAAATGCGGATAGTCATAAAGCCGCCCGGCCCGGTCGATGAAGTATTCGGTGTCCAAGAGCGCGTGGATTTCGGCCTGGCGGAACTGGTCCTGGCGGCGGCGGTATTCCTCCATCGCAAGGCCGCCCTTGGCGGGGTCTCCGGGTTTACCAAGGTAGGAGGAAACCGGCGTCAGGTTGTCGAAGGTGATGTTTGAGCCGATGTAGATGGAATCCGACAGCAGCAGATCGCGCAGGAAGGGGACCTTCATCGCTTCGGCCTTGGCATTGTCGGCGATGTACTCGCCCATGTAGCGGGTGCCGATACGGTAATCGATCGAATAGTGGAACCAGCCCCCGGCGCCGCGCAGGATATTGCTGACATAGGTCTTGCCGAGACCTGACATGCCAAAGAACAATACGCGCTTGTTGGGGGCGTCGCGCCAGGCCTGGGCGGAAGAATAGAGCATCGGTGGTCCGGATCTGAAATTAAGTCGTCGCGCCTTGCTAGCCAGTGCGGGCCTCCGGGTCAATTCCGCCCGCGCAAGCGGGGCAGGGGAATACGCCCGTTGAGAAGGAGAAGGCCCAAGGACAGCAGGCCAAAGCCAGCAAAGGCCTGCGGGTAAAGCACCTCACCCAGCACCAGGGCGCCCAGCAGGATTGCAACCGGCGGAATGATCAGCGTCACCAGCATCAGGTTGCCACTGCCCGCCATGGCCAGAACCCGGTAATAGAGCAGATAGGCCCCGGCGGTGGCAAAGACGGCGTAGTAGAAGATCGCCCCCCAGGTCACCGGGGCCAGATCCAGGCTTGGTACACCATCGACCAGCAGGGTAAGCGGCAGCAGGGTCAGCGCCGAGGTGGTCAGCATGCCGGCGGCGGCTACTTGCGGCGCCATGCCGGACAGGCGTTTGCGGGCCCAGACGGCGGCCAGGGCATAAGAGAGCGTGCCCGCAAGAACCGCCACTTGCGCGGTGCTTCGTAGGTCAAGACTCGCAAAGCTATCAAGCCCGATCGCCATGGAGACGCCCAGAAACCCAAAGCCCACCCCCAGGACGCGCCGCAGGCTCAGCCGCTCATCCGCAAAGAACAGCGCGGCCATCAAGACGCCAAAGATTGCGGTCGTCGCATTGAGAATCGAGGTCAGGCCGCTTTCGATATGGAGTTGCCCCCAGGCCATCAGGGCGAAGGGCAGGACATTGTTTAACAGCCCCATCACAAGGAAATCCCCCCAGATCCGCGGAGCGCGGGGAAGCGGCAGGCGCATGAGCAGAATAGCAATCCACAGGACCAGGGCACCCCAGCCGCAGCGGTGCAGCACCGAGGTAAGGACCGGAACCTCGTTCAGGGCCAGTCGGATCGACAGGAAGGAGGCGCCCCAGATCAGGCCCAGAAGCAGCAGTTCGGCCCAGGCGCGCGGGGAGATATGTGTTTGATCGGTCATGACCTGCACTGTGGCGAACCCCACCCGCCAGAGCGACCCGTTTCTTGCGGATCTCTTCCGTCGGCTTGGAGCCGGCTTGATCCCTAGCCTAGGTTCGCCTTGCGGGGGCGCAGCTTGCCCGCCGCATCCAGGATATTGATGTAATTGGCGGCAAAGATCACGGCGGCGCCCAGCAGGGTCCAGATCACCAGCTCTTCGCCATAGATGACCATGGCGAGGATGGCGATGGCGGGCAGGCGGGTGAAATCGATCGGCATCACAACGGTTGCGGGCGCCAGCGACAGGGCGGTGGTCAAGCAGAAATGCGCGGCAAGGCCGGCAAGACCAATCAGCACCAGCCAGGGCAGGGTCGCCAAATCCGGCAGGGCGATGTCTCCGTTCCAGCCGCACGTCACCAGGCCAAAGACCAGCTGCATCGAGGTCAACCAGAACAGGATGGAGGCGATACTTTCGTGGCGGGTGAGTCGTTTGGTGAAGATCGCGGTCAGGGCAAAGAAGATTGCACAGGCCGCCGCCATGGCGATGCCGGGGGTGAGCGTTTCGGGAGAGGGTCTTGCAACGATCAGGATGCCGATGAAGCCCAGCAGCGCCGCACCGGCGCGAACCCTGGTCATCCGTTCACCCAGCATCAGGGGGGACAGCAGGATGACCCAGATCGGGGAGGTGAACTCCAGCGCAAAGACCTGCGCCAGCGGAACGACGGTCACCGCATAAAACCAGAGGTTCTGACCGGTGAAATGGGCCAGATTGCGCATTGCGTGCAGTCCCATTCGATCCTGTCTGACCTGATGCCATTTTCCGGTCAGCGTCAGCACCAGGGTCACGACGACAACACCCACAAGGCTGCGGTAGGTCATGATTTCGAAGGTATCTAGGGTGAGCCCCGCTTCACGGCCCGCAATGGCCATCGAGGAAAACGAGACGATCGCCCCTGTCATCCAAAGGGCAGCCTTGGCGATCTCTCTGGGGGGCGTGTGCATTTCTGTGCTTCCTTGGTGACTGCTGCGCAAAAAAGTGGCAATTCACCCGGAAGGTCAAGCGGGAATGTGGCAGCCGCGAGAGCAGGCAGAGGGGATATCGCGTCGATCAAACGACGATCTGCCGGGCCGCTGATCAAAATCGAGTCGCGGCCCGGGCAGGGGCGGGATTACTCCCACTCGATGGTGCCGGGCGGTTTCGAGGTGATGTCATAGGTGCAGCGGTTGATGCCCTTGACTTCGTTGATGATCCGGGTGGCGGTTTCGCCCAGGAATTCGTGGCTGAAGGGGTAGTAATCCGCTGTCATGCCATCGACCGAGGTCACCGCCCGCAGGGCACAAGCGTAATCATAGGTGCGTCCATCGCCCATCACGCCGACGGTACGGACCGGCAGGATCGCCACGAAGGCCTGCCAGATCTCGTCATAAAGCCCATGCTTGCGGATCTGGTCGATATAGACGGCATCGGCCTCGCGCAGGATCTCCAGCTTTTCACGAGTGATTTCGCCAGGGCAGCGGATCGCCAGTCCTGGCCCCGGGAAGGGGTGGCGGCCAATGAAGCTGTCGGGCAGGCCCAGCTCACGGCCCAGCGCGCGGACCTCGTCCTTGAACAATTCGCGCAGGGGTTCGACCAGCTTCAGGCCCATCTTTTCCGGCAGGCCACCCACATTGTGGTGCGATTTGATCGTCACCGATGGGCCGCCAGAGAAGGAGACGCTTTCGATCACATCCGGATAAAGCGTGCCCTGCGCCAGGAACTCGGCGCCCTCGATGGTGTCGGCGTGTTTCTGGAACACGTCGATGAACAGCTTGCCGATGATCTTGCGCTTGGTCTCGGGGTCGCTTTGCCCGTCCAATTCGCCGAGGAACAGTTCCTGCTCATCCGCGTGGATCAGACGCATGTTGTAATGGTCGCGGAACATGGTCACGACCTCTTCGGCCTCTCCCTTGCGCAGCAGGCCATGATCCACGAAGACGCAGGTCAGCTGATCGCCGATCGCCTCGTGGATCAGCACGGCAGCAACCGAGCTGTCGACGCCGCCGGACAGTCCGCAGATCACCTGCTTGTCGCCGACCTGATCGCGGATCGCCTGGATCGCCTGTTCGCGGTAGGCGCCCATGGTCCAATCACCGGTGAACCCGGCCAGTTTCACGAAGTTCTCATAGAGCTTCGCCCCGTTGGGGGTGTGGTGCACCTCGGGGTGGAACTGTACCGCATAGAAGTTGCGACCCACATCCGCGGTGATGGCAAAGGGCGCATTGGGGGAGGTGCCGTAGACCTCGAACCCCGGTGCGATCTCGCTGACGTGGTCACCGTGGGACATCCAGACCTGTTCGCGGTCGCTGTCATCCTGGAACCAACCCTCCAGCAGAGCCAGGGAGTTTACCGTAGGCGTTACATAGGCGCGTCCGAATTCGGCGGTGCCGTGGCCGGATTGTACCTTGCCACCCAGCTGGTGCATCATCACTTGCTGACCGTAGCAGATGCCGAGGATCGGAACGCCGTAGTCGAAAATCTCTTGCGGCGCACGGGGGGATCCGTCGCGGGTGACGCTGTCGGGTCCGCCGGAGAAGATCACCGCCTTGGGCGCCATCTCGCGCACAAAGTCCATGGTGACATTCTGATAGGGGTGGATTTCGCAATAGACGTTCAGCTCACGCAGGCGGCGCGCAATCAGCTGCGTGACCTGGCTGCCGAAGTCGATGATCAGGAGGCTGTCGTGTGATGTCTGGCTCATGTCTGGCTCTTAGGGCGAGACAGACCGGCTGGCAAGGGGCAGAACGACCCATGGCGCGGTTTTGCTGCCACCCGGCCGGAGTTTTGAACGCAATCTGGCCAAGTTCGGCTGGATCGGCGGGGCGCAGCGGGTCAGCGCGCAGTATTGGACATCTATGCCTAGAGATTTTTGACGCTTTGATGTCGGTTTTCAACCGGATTGGCCGTTATCCTTCGGCGTCGGCTGCGGGCAAGCGGATAACTAGGGGCTCAACAACACGCCTGTGATGAGGAATTAAAATGGCTGAAGCAGCGCCGCGTCGACGCAGCCGCGGGGGCGGGGGTGCCGCCCGCCGCGCCGAACGTTCAAGCATCAAGATCGAAACCGCCAAATACATCGAGCGGAACATCCCGAATTTCGAGGTGCTGAGCCAAGAAGCCATCGAGATCATCGAGGCAAACGCCGAAACCATCCTCGAAGAGGTCGGCGTCAATTTCGTGGACAATCCCGCCGCCTTGGAGCTTTGGCGCGAGGCCGGGGCAGATATCCAGGGCGAACGGGTACGCATCCCGCGCGGTCTTGCCCGTAAACTCTGTGCGACCGCGCCCTCCAGCTTTACCCAGCATGCCCGAAACCCCGAAAAGAACGTGGAAATCGGCGGCCGCAATCTGGTGTTGGCCCCGGTCTATGGCCCGCCCTTCGTGCGCGACGCCAAGGGGGGCCGCCGCTATGCGACGCTGGAGGATTTCCAGAAGTTCGTGAAACTCGCCTATATGTCCAAATGGCTGCACCATTCGGGCGGCACGGTCTGCGAACCGACGGATGTGCCGGTGAACAAGCGCCATTTCGACATGCTGCTGGCCCATATGACGCTGAGCGACAAGCCCTTCATGGGGTCGGTCACCGAACCCAGTCGCGCCCAGGATTCGGTCGATATGTGCGGCATCCTGTTCGGCAAGGACTTCGTGCAGGACAACACGGTGATGACCTCGCTCATCAACATCAACTCGCCGATGACCTTTGACGACGTGATGATGGGCGCGCTTGAGGTTTACGCCAAGAACAATCAGGCCTGCATCATCTCGCCCTTCATCGTGGGCGGTGCCATGGCGCCGGTATCCGTTGCGGGCACGCTGACACAGGTCCTGGCCGAGGTTCTGGCCGGTGTCGCCTATAGCCAGCTGATCCGCCCCGGTGCGCCGGTGATCTTTGGCGCTTTTGTCTCTTCCATCGACATGAATTCCGGAGCACCCACCTTTGGCACGCCCGAAGCCTCGCTGGTGACCTATGGCGCCGGGCAGTTGGCGCGTCGGCTGGGGCTGCCGTTCCGCTCGGCCGGGTCGTTCTGCGGCTCCAAGCTGCCGGATGCGCAGGCGGCTTATGAGACAGCCAATAGCCTCAACATGGGGTTGCTGTCCGGCGTGAACTTCATGCTGCACGCCTGTGGCTGGCTTGAAGGCGGTCTGGTCGCCGATTTCGAGAAATTCGTCATGGATGCCGATCAACTTGGCGCGCTACACGGTCTGGCGCGGGGGATTGGCGTCACCGAGGAGGACCAGGCGATGGATGCGATCCGCGAAGTGGGCCCGGGCGGGCACTACCTTGGCTGCGCGCATACCCAGGCCAATTTCAAGAGCGCCTTCTGGAAATCCGACCTGTTGGATTACAAGCCCTTCGAGACCTGGGAGGAAGAAGGCGCGCGCGACACCTATGCGCTGGCGACATCCCGCGTTGATCGCCTGCTGGCCACCTATCAGCCCCCGGCGATGGATCCGGCAATCAAGGAAGCGCTTGAAGCCTATGTTCTGGAGAAGAAGGCCTCCATGCCGGATTCCTTCCTCTGATCCCGCACAGGGTAGACAGGTCAAATCGGGCGGTGGTCTTAGGACCATCGCCTTTTTTCAGGGCTTCAGCCTAGGCAGCCTTGCTGTGGCGCAGCAGGTTCGCCTCTCCCATCAGGGCGATCAGCACGTCGATATGGCGTGCCATCGTATAGGCCGCATCCCCCGACAGGCGCCGGTCGTTCAGATCGTATTCCAGATCCAGAAGTTTCAGAATCGCCGCCGTTGAGTTGGGCAGCGACCCGTAGCCGAGCAAACGGTGCAGGCTTTGGCTGCGAGCATAGGTGCTGGCGCCGATCCTGGCGGTTCTGACCAGCAGGCGCGGGCGGCGCAGGGCCGCGAGACGGCTGAGAACATCTTGCATCGGAAAGCTCCTTTCCCAATGGGCAATGATGCTCGTCATAACACAACCTGAGCGGGTGTTGCCGTGCCGTGGCTTTCGGCGCGCGCTCTATTGTCAGTTGATTGAACCAAAATTGGAAACAATGATGGGGAGTCGCGAAGTTTTGTTCAAAAACAGGCGAGTAGGCTGCCATGTCTCTGTGGGTAACTGCGGGGACGATATGTGGACTATTCCTCTGAGTGACGATTGGGGATCTTACTCATGTGCACACTATCTGTTTCCAAATTACCGGATTGGGTTCCCGAAGACGCCTTGCGCTATCTGGAGCATACGGAATCCGGGCAATCCATCAGGCAATTGGCCCGCCGTGCCGGCTGCCATCCGTCAACGGTGCTGCGCCAGGTGCGGCGGATTGAAAATCGCCGCGATGATCCATTGGTGGATGGTGCCTTGTCGCAACTGGCCCGCTGGAATGTCAAAACCGGGGAGGGTTCAAACGGAGGGGCAGCACGGGCCGTCGAACTTGAGACCCATTCGGCAGAGGTGCTGACGCGCCTGGGCCAGCCGGGCGCCGTGCTGGCGGTTGCGGAGGGGATGGAAAACGCGGTGGTCCTGCGAGAGGGCGACCCGGTTGAGGCCAAACTGCCGGTGCCCCGGGCGCTGGCCGGTGCCATGGCCCTGCTGGGGTGGATCTCTTGCACCCGCCCCGGCCGGTTGAGCCGATATCAGATCACCCAGAATGGCCGCAATGCGCTGACCCGCATCGTCGCCCAGAACGAAAACAAGGCCCGCACACGGGCAGAGCATGCGGAGGGACGAAAAGCGCGGTCGGGACCGGCGCCGACACCGGGTGTGAACGGCGGAGCAATACTCGGCCACGGTAGCGACGGCATAGTGTTGTCGCGGGCGGCGTAAAAGTCGTCCACTT
>NZ_JARCJL010000008.1:0-194126 GCF_028890025.1 Phaeobacter sp. PT47_59 | reverse complement strand
CCACCATCAGAATCCATCCCGGTGTCAGCCGCAAGACGCGCCTGTCAGCTCGTCACCGCCATATGCGATTCCCCTGAGACCAAGGGGACTGCACAACGCCCTTAGAAAGCTGCTTGTAACGCTTCTCCCAAGAGTCAAGGTGTTCTTGGGAGAGCTTTTCCTTACTTGGCCCGCCTACCCAATTTTCATGCCAGAAACCATCGTGGGTCAAAGAGCCGTCTACGTTATGCGTCGTGGTGTGCGGACCTATCAACACATCAGCGACGGGTAGCTTACCACCAATCCGGGATGACATTCGCCAATATTTCCCGCCGTCCTTTGCTAAGTTCAGCAACCCAAGGACTTCGTAAAGTGCTTCAGATGCGCGTTCGTGGGCATCTGCCGGGTTGTGGGCCACGACGTGAGCCACGCAAGCTGAACACCCGCGTAGTTCTGAAACCCGTGCATCCGAGAAGAACGTCATATAGTGGCGATCTGATCTTTGATCGTCGCGCTCTAGCATAATCTTTTTGAACAGCCGCGTTGCTATCGATGGTGAAAAGTTAATTGTTACGTCTTGGGCTTTTCTCACCCCCGTAAGGAAAGGCGGTGTATTCCACAATGGGAAAACAACTTTATACGGCTTGACGTCATCGACTTGATACTTGTGTCGCAATCTATAAACGACGTCGCGGAAGTCCTTCTCTCTGAAGTCAACCTTCAGGTCTGGCGAGAACAATGCACTTCGTACTACTCGGGCTTTCAATGCGTCAGTTCGGATATCGAAACCAACCGCTGAGACAAGAAACGCAGTATACATGTCGACGTTTCCTGCGCCCTCCAAAGAAACTTTTCCATCGTCTGAAATTCTGCGAAGTGGCTTCAGTTGCTCTAGGACGTGGTTGATTTCATCGGTGGAGAAATCCTTCCGCCAAAAACTCATTGTCAAACACCTCTATCAACCGACTTCCGCAGCTCCTGCAGATTCGAGCCTCCTACCGTATCAGATCAAAATTGGGCGTCATGCTCTGACACCTTTGGTGGTTCAATCTGTGGGGGCTCAGGGTATGGGCTTTGACCTCCCGTAAAATGGGTAATGGGTATAGCTCTCTGACCAGCCAACAATTGGCCGAGCATTTCGGCATTTCGGCGCTGCGTGTTTTGATCGCTGTCCCAGCCTTGAGGCACATAGCTCAGCCGTTCAAGGTCGCGCTTGTCAAAGGTGAAACCCACAGAGGAGCCTATCTCGGAAAGCAAATGCATGAACAGGTCGGATCGTTGTTCAAAGAACCTGTCTTGCTCTGCAACAACGGGCATCGGTGCGCTAAGGTGCTGAATATATGATTGAAACGCCCTTCTAACATCTTTGTCTTTGTAGAACTCAATTTCAACTACGTTCAGAGCTGCAACGTGAACGGGATCAAGACGGACACCTCGCGTTTGCATCAGGTTTCGGAACACATCCAGCCTGCGACGCCGCTTTTCCGCTGCGCGGTCAAGCATACGTGTCACAATCACAGCAATGATGGGGCCAAGCGCAATCGCCGCAAGAGTTGCAAGCGCGTACCAAACTTCAGTCTGCATCGTTGTCTCCAAGCGAGACGTTTTTCACAAACTTCGCGTTCAAGGGGCCGATTGGGGTATCAACTCTGTAGGTTTCGTTCGGGTCAATAGCTTCCGGCAGAGACAACGGGACCACGATGCTGTCAGAATCCTGTTGAAAAGAAGCGCCTGTGATGGAAACTGATCCGGCGGGCATTCGGTATCGCACTTCTCCGACTAATCGCGTTTCTTTCAATTCGTAGCTTCCTGCAAAAGTCAGTCCAGCAATATCTGCACCTGCAATTTTGCCATCCTTAAATACAAACATGGCCATTCCCTGCCCGGCCGCCCCGGTGAGGTACGCAGTATAAATGCCTTCGACTGTGCTCATTTAAACTTCCCCGTATTCGTTCATATCGTGGCTCGACAAACTTGTACCACGATTTATGAGCGATACTCAGTAATTTTAAGAGTTTAGGCACATAAGCCCTTGTATGTTAATTTTCTGGCACGTCGCAACGTCTCCTTCGGGCTGAATGCACACATGTCCCTGGAGGGACACCGCTCTTCAATCAACCCTATTAGTGATAGCGGTTCTAGCCATCCTCACCCCTCGTCACCCAACGTCTGAAGGTTTTGAACCTGCTGAGCACTCAACTCCATGTTTTTAAGATAGAACCGCTCCAGTTGCTCAACACTCGTCCCGGCATTCTGCGCGAGCCAGTAGATATTCACGTGGCCTTTCGACCCGCGAAGCCGTGCTTGAAAAGCGAAATGCCGCAGAGAGTACGGAGACCGTGCATTTCCGTTTGTGTCGAATTTCAGTCCGGCCTGATCAAGAACATGATTGAAAATCCTGCGCGCCGTAGCGATTGCAGTCGCTCTATTCTTATATTCTGGCATAAAGACATACTGATCCGGGTCAGGCGTGGTCATCGACATGTAAGTACCATTGTACAATAGGACGGCGAATGACAGTGTCGCAGCCTTGCGAAAACCTGTTTTTCCACCGTGCACATCGATCACCAAGTGAGTAGGATTGCTACGGACTTCGACGTCACCGTGCCGAAGGCCGAACAGTTCCTTCTCCGTGGGTCGCAGGAAGCTGTGCACAATGAACGCAAAGAGGTGAACATGCTTGTGGGTTATCTTGACGCCACGCACTACATCACCGCGTTCCGCACACTTCCGCGCCACCGTCATGAACTTTTTGTATTCCTTCTCTGAGAAGGTCACGCGCGGCTTGTCCACGGTCTTGAGCTTAGGCGTTTCCGGCAACTTGTCGATCAAGCCGTCCTCGAAAGCCAGCCGAAGCACCGAGCGCACCATCATGCATTGCTTGGCCTTGGTGGAGTTCGCGAGCGGCTTGGGACGACGTGAATCTAGATGAACAAGGTAGTCCCGCATCTCGCCCGAAGTGATCTTCCCAACATCGTACTTGCCGAAATATGAGATTAGGCCATCGCCCTCACGAAACAAGATCTTGTGCCCATCGGAGTAGCTTCGCTTACTCCCTCCGCTGGCCTTGTTGTACGCGTCAAGCCTGCGCGCATAAGCCTCGAAACTCCTATCCTTCGCGGCAGCAAGCGTCGGATCTACATTTTTTCGATACGAGTCTGCGAACTCAATTGCCGCTTCTGTCGCCTCTATCCGGCTGGTTTCTTTAGACGATTTACGGACGTATCTTTTCGCAACCGGATCCCAGAGCCGCACGTACCAGTACGGACTGCGACCAGTTTGATAGATCGCGAGGCCAGATCTGATGTGCTTCAGCTTAGAGATTTGATTCTGAGAATTTCCAGACACTCGTCACGTCCTGATCAGTGTGTAACAGTGTGTAACTTATCTGAAGGCTTCGTCACTGGCAAACGATCCTGAATAATCGTTTTCTTACAGTGTTTTATGGTAGCGGAGGAGGGACTTGAACCCCCGACACGCGGATTATGATTCCGCTGCTCTAACCAGCTGAGCTACTCCGCCACTCGCTGTGTGGAGGCGATTTAAGGAATGGCGCGGGTGCGGTCAAGCGGGAAAATCGGCTGGATCGGGTTTTCCACAAAAAAAATCGCACAACTCAGAAATTCTCGTGGCGACATCATGCGTTAGATGGACCCGGGATTCTCGCCAAAGACAGGTGACTAGCGCACAAGAGCCGCCTTGATCGTTGGATCGGGAAAACAGGTCGCGGCGTCTCCTCTGGCCTCTTGCCAACGCCCGATGGAGCGGCGCGTCTTGAAACCGGCCAGACCATCGGCGCCGCCAACATCATGGCCCTGGCTCTCCAGCACCCGCTGCATGGCCGCCACATCCGAGCGCAGCAGCCCGCCAACCGCGCCCCAGGATGCAGAGAAGTCACCCACTCCGAACTGGATGCGGTCCCCCACATGGCCCACGAACAGGGCGTAGAGATCGCTCATGTTGTAGTCTTTCAAAACGTAGAAATTCGGCGTCACCACAAAGGCAGGCCCGTGGCGCCCGGCAGGAAACAGGAGATACCCCTCCCCTTGCAGTTCATGCTTGGGGAAGGGGCGGCCAGAGACGCGCGTGATCCCCAGTTCGGCCCATTCGGCAATCGAGCGCCCCTGATCGGGGCCTTCCAGGGTGCAGGAGACCGCATCGGGCACATGCACTTCGAACCCCCAATCCCGACCCGTCTGCCAGCCGTGGCGCTGCAGGTAGGCCCCGATCGAGGCGATGGTATCCGCCTCGGACGACCAGATATCGGCATGGCCGTCGCCATCGCCGTCACGGGCATATTTCAGGTAGTTCGATGGCATGAACTGCGGCTGCCCCAGCGCCCCGGCCCAGCTGCTTTTCATGGCGCGCGCCGGGGCGTGCCCCGCCTCGGCGATCTGCAGCGCTGCGATCAGCTCCTCTCGGAAATAACCGGCACGCGTGCTCATGAAGGCCTTGGTGCCCAGAACCTCAAAGGCATCATGGGGAATGGCGACGCGGCCATAGGCGCTTTCGCGGCCCCAGATCGCCAGGATGATCCGCCACGGCACCCCGGTTTGCCGCGCGACCCGGTCCAACACAGATTTGTGGCGGCGCGCCATCTGCTTTCCGACCGAGGTCGCCCCATCGACCGACCCACGGTTGAAGTATTTCCCCGGGCTTCCGAATTCGGCCTGTCGTTGTTTCTTCGGTGGCTTGGGCGCGCTGCCGGGGGGCACAAGATCCGGCAGCTTCCAGTTCAGCTGCACCCCATCAAAGGCCGCCTCAAAGGTGCGCGGCGAGACCCCTGCCCTCTGGGCCTCGGGCCAAATGTCCCGGTTCAGCCAGGTTTGAAACTGGCGCTCGACAGCCGCGCGATCCTGGGACCAAACGGGCCCGCCCCCCATCAGCAGGCAAACGGGCAGCACAAGGCTAAGCTGCCTAAGGCCCTGGCTAAGCCAAGACAATCCTGAGCACCCCAAGATCACGGGACAGGGCATCCGCTTCATTCTGCCGCCCCGGCCTCTGCCAGGACTTTACGGGCCACACGGAAACACTCCAGGGCCTGGGGTACGCCGCAGTAGATGCCGATCACATGAATGATGGCGCGCAGCTCCTCCTGGTTCACGCCATTGGTCAGCGCACCTTTGCAGTGCACCTCCCATTCATGCATCTTGCCCAGCGCACCGATCATCGACAGGTTCATCATCGACCGTGTCTTGGCGTCGATCACATCGTCCCCCCAGCCAAATCCCCAGCACCAGGCGGTCATCGCCTCCTGAAAGGGGCGCGTGAACTCATCGGCAGCGGCGAGGTTTGCATCCACATATTCGGCGCCCAGCGTGGCGCGGCGCTGTTCAAGCCCTTTAAGAAACAGGTCTTCGTCGAATGTGCTCATGGCGAGGCTCCAATATAATTGCCCCCTGAGCCATTGGCTCAGGATGGCGTCTCAGCCATGATTGCAACAATCCCACCGCCTTTACCACGATCAATAGCAGGTGCGGGCCAGTATCACGCGCCCGCCCTCAGGGCAGAGGATCGGTGCGGTAGAGCCGGATCTTCAGCCCGCCATGGGCGACCGGCGCCCCATTGGGCAGAAACGGCAGCTCTGTCGCCTTTGCCAGGGCCGCGTCGCTGGTCACGATGCCGACACGCCAGCCCGAGAACCGCTCCTTCAAGGTCTTCCCAAGAGCGCCATAAAGCGCAAACAACAGCTTCTTGTTGCCGATCCGCGCCCCATAGGGCGGATTGACGATCACCAGTCCCGGCGCGCCCTCGGGAGGTTGCAGATCGCTGACCGCCTGTTGCGAAAAGGCTGTGCAGCCCTCGACACCGGCGCGCGCGGCATTCGCCGTGGCCATCTCTACCGCGCCCGCATTCCGGTCAGATCCGTAAAAGGTCACAGCGGTCTGCCCCGTGGAGCTTGCAGCGCGCATCTCCTCCCAGGCTTTGGCGTCGAATGTGGCCAAATGTTCAAAGGCAAAGCTGCGACTGCGCCCCGGCATCAGCCCCAGCGCCATCTCGGCCGCTTCGATCACGAAGGTGCCAGAGCCGCACATGGGATCCACCACGGTTTCAGTCCCGTCATAACCGCATTGCCGCAGGAACAAGGCCGCCAGGGTTTCGCGCATCGGCGCCTTGCCGACGGCCGACTTGTGGCCCCGCTTGTGCAGCCCCTCGCCCGAGGTGTCGACGCTGAAGACACAGAGATTGTCCTCGATCCGGCATTTCAGGGTCACGCTGGCGCTGCTTTGCGCCTCAGTCGCGTTGGGGGGCACGATGGTGACACCCAGCTCCTCGGCCAGAGCGCGCTCGATCCGCTGGGCGGCGGCCCCTGCATGGTAGATCTTGGATTTCTTGTTGGTTGCCACCTCGACCCGCACGGGCACATCGGCACGCAGGACATCGGACCAGGGGAATTTGCGGGCGCGCTTGTCCAGCTGCGCCAGGTGAAAAGCCCGGAATTCACCGATCCGCGCCAGCACCCGCGCCGCGCCGCGCAAGCACAGGTTGGCGCGCCAGACATCCGTCCAACCACCGGTCACGATGACGCCGCCGGGCACCGCCTTGGGATCGGCGAATTGCAAGTCGCGCACCTCTGCCAGCAGCATCTGCTCCAGCCCAGGCGCCACGGTCAGGAAGATCTCGAATGTCTCTGTATCTGTCATGGTCCACTCCATAGCGGCAAAGACAGCGACCCGCGACGAAAAAAAACCTCCACGCACCGCCCCGGGTGGCAGAGACATTGGAGGCGCGACTTGCCGCGATGCGGCACAGGGATGATGCAAACGCGGCATAAAAACGCGACACCAAAATCAAGAATAATCACAATTATGTCATGTACTTACATAATTACTAATTTTTTAGTTTGACAAAATGCCGCGCCCTGTGAAACCTCTGATGCAGTCAGGTGCATTTAACGCACAGCTGACCATAACGACTTTAGGGAGGAGAAAGATGCGCAAGTATCTTTTGTCCGCAGCAGCGGTTTGCGCCGTGGTTGCGGGACAGGCAGCCTATGCCGATGAGGCCGCTGCCAAGAAGTGGATCGATGAAGAATTCCAACCCTCGGCGCTCAGCAAGGACGAGCAACTGTCAGAGATGCAGTGGTTCATTCAGGCGGCTGAGCCTTACAAGGGCATGGAGATCAACGTGCTGTCCGAGGGCATTCCCACGCACAGCTATGAATCCGAAGTGCTGACCAAGGCGTTCGAGGAGATCACCGGGATCAAGGTCAATCACCAGATCCTTGGCGAAGGCGAGGTGGTGCAGGCGGTTCAGACCCAGATGCAAACCAAGCGGAACCTCTATGACGCCTATGTCAATGATTCCGACCTGATCGGCACCCATTCGCGTCTGCAACTGGCCTACAACCTGACGGACATGATGGCAGGCGATTTTGCGGGCGTCACCAACCCCGGCCTGGACCTGGATGACTTCATGGGCACCCAGTTCACCACCGGTCCGGACGGCGACCTCTACCAGTTGCCCGATCAGCAGTTCGCCAACCTCTACTGGTTCCGCAAGGACTGGTTCGACCGCGAAGACCTGCAGGCCGCCTTCAAGGCGAAATACGGTTACGACCTGGGGGTTCCGGTCAACTGGTCCGCCTATGAGGACATCGCCGAGTTCTTTTCCGAAGACGTGAAGAACATCGATGGCGTCGATATCTACGGCCACATGGACTACGGCAAACGCGCACCCGACCTTGGCTGGCGGATGACCGATGCCTGGTTGTCGATGGCCGGTGCCGGCTCCAGGGGGGAACCGAACGGGATCCCGATCGACGAATGGGGCATCCGCATGGAAGCGGGCACCTGTAACCCGCAGGGCGCAAGCGTCACCCGGGGCGGTGCGGCCAACGGTCCGGCTGCGGTCTATGCGATCCGCAAGTGGGATGAATGGCTGCGCAACTATGCGCCTCCGGGTGCGGCGTCTTATGACTTCTACCAGTCCCTGCCCGCGCTGGCGCAAGGCAACGTGGCCCAGCAGATCTTCTGGTACACCGCCTTCACCGCCGACATGGTGAAGCCGAAATCCGAAGGCAACAACACAGTGGATGACAGCGGTACGCCGCTGTGGCGCATGGCCCCCTCGCCGCATGGCCCCTATTGGGAAGAAGGCCAGAAGGTCGGTTATCAGGACGTTGGCTCCTGGACCTTCCTCAAGTCCACGCCGCTGGACCGCGCCCAGGCTGCATGGCTCTATGCGCAGTTCGTGGTCTCCAAGACCGTGGACGTGAAGAAGTCGCACGTTGGTCTGACCTTCATCCGCGACAGTTCGGTCAACCACGCAAGCTTTACCGAGCGTGCGCCGAAGCTGGGTGGCCTGGTGGAATTCTACCGCTCGCCCGACCGCGTAGCCTGGTCGCCCACCGGCGTGAACGTGCCGGATTATCCGAAGCTCGCCCAGATTTGGTGGCAGCAGATCGGTGACGTGAACTCCGGCGCCTTCACCCCGCAGGAAGCCATGGACCGCCTGGCCGAGGAGATGGATATCACCATGGCCCGGATGCAGCGTGCGGATGAACAGGCGAACATCTACGGCGGCTGCGGCCCGCGTCTGAACGAGGAAAAGCCCGCCGAGTGGTGGTTCGCCAACGGCGGTGCCAAGCCGAAGCTGGAGAACGAAAAGCCCATGGGCCAGACCGTCAACTATGACGCGCTGGTCGCCCGCTGGGCCAAGCAGTAAGGCGCCTCTCCCCGCCGGGTCTTGAACGCGACACCGCGTGCCGGACCCGGCACCCCGCCCCGGAGCCTCCCCCGCGATGCTCCGGGGTCTTTATCCCAACATACGACACCTCCCCCTTGCCGTCGTGCAGGGGATGCTGCCGACCTCACCGCATCTGGTGGTCTGCGGCCCACAATGCCGGAAAGCCTTATCAAGATGGCACTTGAACTCAAAAACGTGACCAAGCGCGTCGGCGCGGTCGAGCACATCAAGGAGACTTCCCTGGTGCTGGACAGCGGTCACTTCAACGTCCTTCTGGGCGCCACCGGGTCGGGAAAGACCTCGCTCATCAAGCTGATGGCCGGGCTGGATCCGATGGCCAGCGGCTCTGTCTGGATGGACGGGCAGGACGTGACCCGCCTCAGCACGCAGAAACGCAACATCAGCCTGGTGCACCAGTTTTTCATCAACTACCCGCACATGACGGTCTTCGACAATATTGCCTCCCCGCTGAAGGTTGCAGGCATGGCGAAGTCCGAGATTGAGGGCCGCGTGGAAGAGGCTGCCGATATCCTGCAGCTGCGCCCCATGCTGCACCGCCGCCCGCATGAACTGTCGGGCGGGCAACAGCAGCGCTGCGCCCTGGCTCGCGCCATCGCCAAGGAAAGCCGTGCGGTCTTCCTCGACGAACCCCTGGCCAACCTCGACTACAAGCTGCGCGAAGAGCTGCGTGACCAACTGCCCGACCTGTTTGCCGGGCGCGGCGCGGTCGTGGTCTATGCCACCTCGGAACCGGAAGAGGCGCTTCTGCTGGGTGGCAAGACGGCGCTGATGCGCGATGGGCGCGTGACCCAGTTCGGCGCAACGGCAGATATCTACCGCAATCCGGCCAATGTGGAGGCGGCACGCGTATTCTCGGACCCGCCCATCAACACCGCCGAGATCCAGAAAGAGGGCAACACGGCGCGGCTGACGCGGGATGTGTCCTGGCTGCTGGATGGTGCGGCTGCGGATCTGCGCGATGGGACCTACACCATCGCAATCCGCCCCCACCACGTGCTGCCCTTCGCAGGCACAGGCCCCGCGGTGCGCATCGCGGGCCGCGTGCAGGTGACCGAGCTTTCAGGCTCTGAAAGCAGCGCGCATTTCGACCTGGGACTGCCCGGAACAAACGACAGCTGGGTCAGCCTTTCGGCAGGTGTTCACCCCTATGAGGTTGGCGAAATGCATGATTTCTATATGGATCCTTCGGCGGCCTATGTCTTTGCCCCCGATGGCTCCCGCGTGGCGTGAGGCAAGACATGGCCAAGATTACACTTTCAAAGCTGCGTCACAGCTATCTGCCGAACCCGGGTCCTGAGTCCGACTATGCGCTCAAGGAGATCGATCTCGACTGGTCCGATGGCGGCGCCTATGCGCTGCTTGGTCCTTCGGGTTGCGGCAAATCCACCCTGCTCAACATCATCTCCGGGCTTCTGGTGCCCTCGGACGGCAAGATCCTGTTCGATGATCGTGACGTCACCACCCTGCCGCCCGATCAGCGCAACATTGCGCAGGTGTTCCAGTTCCCGGTGATCTACGACACCATGACGGTCTACGACAACCTGGCCTTCCCCCTGCGCAATCGCGGAAGGGACGAAGCCACGGTCAGGACCCGCGTCACCGCCATTGCCGAGATGCTGGAGCTGACCGAGATGCTGAATACCCGCGCCGCGGGCCTCAGCCCCGATACCAAGCAAAAAATCTCGATGGGGCGCGGATTGGTGCGTGAGGACGTCAATGTGGTGATGTTCGACGAGCCGCTGACGGTGATCGACCCGCATCTGAAATGGAAGCTGCGTTCCAAGCTGAAAGAGCTGCACCAGCGCGTGAAGGCAACCATGATCTACGTCACCCACGACCAGACCGAGGCGCTCACCTTTGCCGATCAGGTGGTGGTGATGCAGCTGGGCGAGGTGGTGCAGGTCGGCACGCCGGTCGAACTGTTCGAACGCCCCGCGCATACCTTTGTCGGTCACTTCATCGGCTCGCCGGGGATGAACATCCTGCCCTGCTCCCTGGTGGAAGGCCAGGCGCGTTTTGCCGATCAGGCGATTGCCCTGGAAGGCCCGATACAAGGCACACCGCAAGGCAAGACAGAGATCGGCATCCGCCCCGAATTCGTTTGTCTTGCCGACAGCGGCCTGCCCGCAACTGTCACCAAGGTCTCTGACGTCGGCCGCCACACGGTTGTGGAATGCACGGCGGGCGGTGAACGCATCAACGCCATCATCGAAGGGGGCGCACCGGAAAAAGGCGCCTCCGTACATCTTGAGTTCCGACGCGATCAGACCCGGCTTTATGTCGATGGCTGGCTCGCCACCACCCCAGAGGAGGCCGCGGCATGAAGACCGAAAACCAGAAAGCCTGGCTGTTCGTCCTGCCGGTGCTGGCGCTTGTCGCCTTCAACGCGCTGATCCCGATGATGACGGTGGTCAACTATTCGGTGCAGGAGACATTCGGCGATAACGTCTTCTTCTGGCAGGGGCTGGACTGGTTCCAGCAGATCCTGCGCTCGGAGCGGTTCCATGATGCGCTTGGCCGCCAGTTCCTGTTCACCTTCCTGATCCTGGTGATCGAGGTGCCGCTGGGCATCGCCATTGCCCTGTCGATGCCACGCAAGGGATTCTGGGTGCCGGTCTGCCTGGTGCTGATGGCTCTGCCGATGCTGATCCCCTGGAACGTGGTCGGCGCCATGTGGAACATCTTTACCCTGCCCGATATCGGCCTTCTTGGGTATGCCCTGAACCATGTCCTGGGCATCAACTACGACATGACACAGGATCCTGTTGCAGCCTGGGTCACCATCGTCACCATGGATGTCTGGCACTGGACCTCGCTTGTGGTACTGCTCAGCTATGCCGGCCTCGTGTCGATCCCCGACGCCTATTACCAGGCGGCCAAGATCGACGGCGCCTCCAACTGGGCTGTGTTCCGCTTCATCCAGCTGCCCAAGATGAAGACCGTTCTGACCATCGCGATCCTTCTGCGGTTCATGGACAGTTTCAACATCTACACCGAGCCCTTCGTCCTGACCGGAGGCGGCCCCGGCAACTCCACCACGCTTCTGTCAATCGACCTTGTGAAAATCGCGCTTGGTCAGTTCGACCTTGGTCCCGCCGCCGCCATGTCGCTCATCTATTTTGCCATCACCCTGCTCGTCAGCTGGCTGTTTTACACGCTGATGACCAAGGATGACCTGAACTAAGGGAGGGAAACGTGCAAAAAAGATCCATCGTTCCCATCGTCTATATCCTGTTTCTCATGCTGCCGATCTACTGGCTGGTGGCGATGAGCTTTAAGACAACCAATGAGATCCTCGCGGGGTTCTCCCTGTTTCCCCAGACCTTCACGCTGGAGAATTACCGGACGATCTTCACCGATCCGACCTGGTACTGGGGCTATATCAACTCGATCCTTTATGTGTCGATCAACACCGTGATCTCGGTCGCGGTGGCCCTGCCCGCCGCCTATGCCTTCAGCCGCTACCGCTTTCTGGGCGACAAGCAGCTGTTCTTCTGGCTCTTGACCAACCGGATGGCGCCTGCGGCGGTTTTCGCCCTGCCCTTCTTCCAGCTCTATTCCGCTGTCGGGCTGTTCGACACGCACCTCGCCGTCGCCCTGGCGCACTGCCTGTTCAATATCCCGCTGGCGGTCTGGATCCTCGAAGGCTTCATGGGCGGCGTCCCTAAAGAACTGGATGAGACGGCTTACGTGGATGGCTACTCCTTCCCGCGGTTCTTCGTGGTGATCTTCATCCCAGCGATCAAGGCGGGGGTCGGTGTCGCGGCCTTCTTCTGCTTCATGTTCTCTTGGGTCGAGCTGCTGCTGGCCAAGACCCTCACGGCGGTGGCCGCAAAACCCATCGCCGCCACCATGACCAAGACCGCGTCCAGCGCCGGCTACGAGCTGGGCCTTCTGGCGGCAGCGGGAACTTTGACCATCATTCCGGGCGCCATCGTGATCTGGTTCGTCCGCAACTACATCGCAAAAGGCTTTGCGATGGGGAGGGTTTGACATGCTATCCTGGATGGCCTGGACCTGGCCGACGGCCCTGGTCTTCATCGGTATCTTCTCCGCCATCGCGGTGCTGATCGTTCTGGAAATCCGCCACCCCGGCGGCGCCATGCGCAAGGGCGTGCTGGGCCTCACCACCACGCGTGGCGACCGGCTGTTCATCAGCCTCTTGGGTACCGCCTATATCTTCCTCGCCTGGCTCGGCCTTGTGGGCATGCCGCTCTGGACCCCGCTTGGCCTGTCCATAGCCTGGGGCGTGTTCTGTTTCTGGAAAGTCTGACCCTAGCGGGTCAAGGAGGCCGCAGGCCCCGCCAAAGGCGGCTTGTCCTTGACGCGCCACAGAATACACAATGAAGATCGGCCTTGAGGGCAGACCTGCCCCTCAAGGCCTTCTCAGCATCTAACACCCCGCTTCGGCACAGGCGACGCCGAAGTCGGACCATCGCCGCGCCCCTTGCAGAAAAAAAGCGCGCGGAAGCGCACAATTTGAAACCGCGCGGCCGCTCCACTAAAAAAATAGTTTTCAACAGGCCCCGCTTTCCCTAGCATAGTCAAACGACCAAGACGGATCTGGACCACGGCAGGCATGCGCAAGAAACAGGACAAATCACTTCTGACCGAGGTGGAGCTGGAGTTCATGACCGTTGTCTGGGAAACCGGTGGCGGCACGGTGCGCGATATTCTTGCCGAGCTAAACAAGGCGCAGGAGCGCGCCTATACCTCCGTTGCCACGGTCCTGAAGATTATGGAGCAAAAGGGCTTCCTGACCAGCGAGCGCGCCGACCGTTCCCTCGTCTATCGCCCCGCCGTTCCCAAGGCAGAGTACCAGAAAACCTCGCTGAAAAACCTTTCGAGCAAACTCTTCAACGGCGCGCCTGCGGCGCTTGTCGCCCGCCTGGTCGACGATGAGGAGGTCACCGACGAAATGCTCGAAGAAATGCGGGCGCTTCTGGAGGAAAGGCTGGGGGACAATGCAACCTGATGCTCTGCTGAATGCCTATATCGATCTGAACATGTTGCTGATTGCGGGCACGGTGCTGTGGTATGCCACCCGCAAGATCCTGTCGCGCAGCCGCCTGGGGGCAACCTACGGCCCGCAACTGCGGTTGCTGAATACGGTCACCCTTCTCTTGGCCCTGTCGCCGGTCCTCCTGCTGGCCCTGACCAGCCTGGTCCTGTTCCACCCGCCGAACCTGTCGGATCTTCTGGTGGCGCAATATCTGCAGGGCAACGTCGGCATGAGTGCCACCCGCTTTGAAGACCTGCTGGGCCTGCGCGAGGACCTGGTGCGCAGCATGACAAGCCAGCAAACGCTCTGGGCGCGGCTGGTCCTGGCAGGGCTTGGCGCAGGGGCACTGTTCTTCCTGGCGCAGCTGATGCTGTCGATCCTGCGGCTCAGACGCGGCTTGCAGCAAAGCTATGCCTGGAAACGCATCGGGCGCGTACATCTCATGTGGTCGGATCAGGCCCGCGTGGCCTATTCCACCCGCGGGATCTGGAACCGCTATGTGGTTCTGCCCACATCGCTGCTCAACACACCACAGGACCTGCCCCTGACAATCGCCCATGAACTGCAGCATTTCCGCCAGCGTGACATTGAGTGCGAATTTCTGCTGGAGGTCCTGCGCCCGCTCCTGTTCTGGAACCCCGCCTTCTATGTCTGGCGCCGCGAAGTCCGCCTGTTGCGGGAATTTGCCTGCGACCAGGCTCTGATGGCCCGGGCCGGTTTCGATCTGCGCGGCTATTGCGAATGCCTGATCCGCGCCTGTTCGCAGGCCGCCAGCGATCCGGTACTGTTTGCCCGCCGCAGCCCTGCTGTTGCCTTGGTGGATCGCCGCGAGACCCGCCCCGGATCCTCGGCACTGGAACGGCGCCTGCGCACTGTCACCATGCCGTTGCCACAACGCGGCAGCACCCTGGCATGGGGGATGGTTTCGGGCGTGATGATGATTGCCGTTATGGCCACTGCGCTGTTGCTGCAACGCCCCGCGGATTGGAGCCACGACCGGATCATGCTGTCGACCATCGTCAATCTGGAACGGATGGCCAGCCGCGCGGCAACGGCGCCGCAAAGCTCTGTCAGCACTCTGAACGGTAGCTTCACAGCCGCCAGCCAGTAGCCTCTCCCCTCCACCGATCTCACCCCCGGCCTTTCGGCTCCGAACCGGGTTGTGACACAGGCTCTGCCAGCAGGTGCCACCCCTGTCTGCCGCCCGGCCCCAGCGGTGCCGACGCTGCGGTTTTGCCGGTTGCTGCCGCCAAAGCTTTGCAGATCGGCAAAAAGATCCTATCAAGGCCATGAGGAGGATCCCAACCGCATGAAGCTCAATCCCGTCGACATCTCGAAAACCGCCTCAGCGTCATCGATCGTCTTTGAAGCCCTGCGCAAGGCGATCATCGAGGGAGATCTGAAAGAGGGGGAGCCCCTGCGCCAAGATGAAATCGCCGGCATGTTCAATACCAGCCGCATCCCGGTGCGCGAGGCGATTTCCCGGCTTGAGGAACAGGGGCTGGTCAAGACACAGCGCTACAAGGGCGCGGTGGTGGCGGGCCTGTCGGCTGAAGAAGCCCATGAGATCTTCGATTTCCGTGCCCTGATCGAACCGGAGGTCATTCGCCGCGCGGTCCCGCAAATGTCGCACGAGACGCTGCAGCGGGCCAAAGCCTGCCTGGAAGCCTTCTCGGAATCGGACGAGCCGATGACCTGGGGCCGGTTGAACCGGGATTTCCACTCGGAACTCTACAAGGCAAGCGGCCTTAGCTACCATCTTGACGCGATCGAGAACGCCATGGACCGGGTGGATCGGTATCTGCGCGCTCAACTGGTCCTGTCAAACGGCATGCGGCGCGCCCATGAAGAGCATCTTGCCATCTGGGAGGCCTGCAACACCGGCAATGCCGCCGAGGCGGCAGAATTGACCCGCCGCCACATCACCGATGCGCGCGATACGCTGATGGAAAACATTGCATCGCTGCGCTGAAAAGGTGGGTCGTTTTCAAAATCAACGCGATAAACCATCGTAAAACCGTGATCGCTTTACCCTTTGTCTTCGGCAGGATTGGCTGTAGAACCGTATTCACGAGATGCTGCGGCGTCGTCCTGGCCACCCCCGCTGCGATGGCTCCCAGAGACCTACCCCATGCATGGCGTGGGCCAATCCGGAGCACAGGCGGTTGAACGCATCCCCGCAAAGCATTTCCATATTGGGCGCCGGCGCCATCGGGTGCTTTCTTGGCGCACATTGGGCACCTGCTCTTCGTGCTGCGGGCGCAAAGATCACCCTGATCGGGCGCAAGGAGACCTGGAACCGGATGGGGACCGGGTCACTCTCCCTGACGGGGGGTGAAACCCTGGACACGCAACTGTCGCTGCTGGATCTGGCGGACAGCCCCGAGGCGCTGAGCACTTCCGATGTGATCGTGCTGACCATGAAGTCGACCGGGTTGGACCAGGCGATCGAAGAAATCCGCGACCATGCGCCGGAGGGCACGCCGATCATCACCCTGCTCAACGGGGTGTCGGCCACGCGACATCTGCGCCATAGCCTGCCAAACCACAGGATCATCCCCGGGATGGTGCCCTTCAATGTGGTCTGGAGGTCGAACCGCCACCTGCACCGTTCAAGCCCCGGTCAAGTCACTGTGGAGCGCTGCGCCATCACCGAGAGCCTGGCCCGCACCCTGGCGGCGACAGGCGCGCCCATCGCCGTGCAGGACGACCTGCTCCCCCATCAATACGGCAAGCTATTGCTGAACCTGATCAACCCGATCAACGCCCTGAGCGGGCTGCCGCTGCACGCGATGCTATGCGACCGAGGCTACCGTCGGATCTACTCTGCCGCCTTGCGCGAGGCGCTTGTGGTCTATGCCGCCGCCGGTGTGCGCTGGCGCAGGGTCGGACCGATATCGCCGCATCTGGTGCACCGCCTGCTCTTGTTGCCAAACGCGCTGTTCAACACCACCCTGCTGAAGATTCAGAAACTTGATCGCAATTCGATGACCTCCATGGCCGTCGATCTGGCGGCGGGGCGCGCGACGGAGATCGACACCATCACCGGCGAGATCCTGAAACTGGCCCAAAGCTCGGGCTGTAGCGCGCCGGTCAATGCCGCCCTATATGATATGATCAAGGCAGCAGAAGCCGGACCGGGTCCTGCGCAGGGGTTTTCCGCAGAGACGCTGCTGCGTGATTTGAGGCTTTGACGATGACCGTTCAGGAAGAGAACACCCCCGTCTTCGGACGGCTCAAGACACGCGAGACCCCGAAGCAGGCCCGTGCGGTGCAGCGCATTCATCTTATCCTGGCGACCACCGCACAGCTGCTGACCGAACTGCCCCTGAATGCAATCACCACCACCCTGATTGCCCATCACGCCGGAATCCCGGTCAGTTCGATCTATCGCTACTTTACCGATGTCACCCATGTGCTGCGCGAACTCTACCTGCAAAGCGCCCAGGAGTTGCGCGATCGGGCCCTGGAAACCCTTGAGGATACCGAAACCTGGCCCGGCTGGAGAGACCGCCTGCGCCATATCATCACGACCCAGCGGGATCATATCCAACACAATCCCTTCTACCCGCCGCTGCTGATGCATTTCGTCTCGCTGCGGCCCACCGTTGCTGCCGAAGACAGCGAGCGGGAATACCTAACAGACATGCTGGAGACACGCTGGAAACGCGGCGCCGACGGGTTCCGGGGCGGCGACCCCAAGGTGGTGGCCCACACGGTCCTGCAGATCGCCGTCACCATGGAGGATTTGACCGCGGCTCAGAAGGACAGCTACAGGGCCGATGTCTTCGCCGAGGAAACGCTCACGGTCCTTGGATGTTACCTGGCGAACTACCTTCGCGACTGAAGCTTGTCCCGCTGATGCAGGGATCAGGCAATTGTATCGCTGCGGCCCACCTGGCGGCCCGAGAAAATGCAGCCACCAAGGAAGGTTCCCTCCAGCGCATTGTAGCCGTGATAGCCACCGCCACCAAAGCCTGCAACTTCCCCGGCGGCAAACAGGCCCGGAATGGTCTGCCCCTCGGCATCGATCAACTGACCGTTCAGATCGGTCTGCAACCCGCCAAGGGTCTTGCGGGTGATGATGTTCAGCTTGACCCCGATCAGAGGGCCGTTTTCGGGATCCAGGATCCGGTGCGGTTTCGCCGTACGCATCAGCTTGTCGCCCCGATAGTTGCGCGCGGCGTGAATGGCCATCATCTGCGCATCCTTGGAGAAGGGATTGTCGATCTGCGCATCACGGGCGGTGATCTCGGCCCGGATCTTTTCCACATCCAACAGGTCATCGCCCTGCAAAGCGTTCATCTTGGCCACCAGATCTTCCAGCTGCTCGGCCACCACGAAATTCTCGCCCTTGTCCTTGAAGGCCTCCACATTGGGCGTGGCCTTCTTGTTCAGTAGTCGCTGTTTCAGCACCTGTTTCCAGCTTTTCGAAGCCAGATCCGGGTTCTGTTCCGACCCTGACAGGGCAAATTCCTTCTTGATGATCTTCTGGGTGGTGATGAACCAGGAATAGTCATAGCCGGTTGCCAGAATGGCCTTCAGGGTGCCCAGGCTGTCAAAGCCGGGCATCGCAGGCGGGGCAAAGCGGTTGCCGTTTGCGTCGAACCACATCGACGATGGCCCCGGCAGAATGCGAATGCCATGATTGGGCCAGATCGGGTCCCAGTTCTTCACGCCTTCGGTATAGTGCCACATGCGGTCGGCATTGATCACATGGCCGCCGGCCGCTTGCGTGATCGAAACCATGCGACCGTCCACATGGGCGGGCACGCCGGCGATCATCTCCTTGGGGGCGGGGCCAAGCCGGTCAGCCGGCCAGGCCTTGCGCACCAGATCCAGGTTGCCGCCAATCCCGCCCGAGGAAACCACCACACTGGCGGCCTGCAATTCAAAATCGCCGATCACCTCCCGGTTGGTCTTCTGACCACGGGCGCTGCCATCCGCGGCCAGGATTTCTCCGCTGATGCCCTTGCAGGCTCCGTTTTCCATCAGGATATGCGAGCAGCGATGGCGGAATTTCAGGGTGATCCGGCCCGTCTTCTCATGCTCCCGTACACGCCGTTCGAACGGTTCTTGCGTACCCGGGCCAACGCCCCATGTCAGATGGAAGCGCGGCACCGAATTGCCATGCCCCGAGGCAAAGGAGCCACCGCGTTCGGCCCAGCCCACAATGGGAAACCAGCGCATGCCCATGGCATGCAGCCAGGGGCGCATCTCTCCGGCGGCAAAGTCGATGTAGCTTTCCGCCCATTTGCGCGGCCAGTGGTCCTCGTCACGATCAAAACCCGCACTGCCCATCCAGTCGGAATAGGCCAACTCGCGACTGTCACGGATCCCCATGCGCCGCTGTTCGGGACTGTCGATCATCAATAGCCCCCCCAGGGACCAGAACGCCTGCCCGCCCAGAAACCCTTCGGGTTCCTGATCGACGATCACGACCCTCTTGCCACGATCCGCCAGTTCGGCCGCGGCCACCAACCCGGCCAGCCCGGCCCCGACAACGATCACATCAGCCTCTTGCATCCCATCCCTCCCAAAGACGACGCATTTACGGCACCAGCAATACCCGGCGCTGCCACTTCTCCCTCCGATGCCAATCCAGATCTGCGAAAAACACTGTGGCATGAAAAGCCTAGCAGCTTGCCACGAACCTGCCCAGAATAACCGAAGGGCAGCAAAAAGCTCCCATTTTGACATTTCGGGCACAGTTGCCCCGATCAGGAACTCCCCACTCGACGGATGGAAGCAACACGTCATAAGGTCGCCAAAGAGTGTGTTTCAACAGGTAAGACTACGTGACAAGCAAGACGGATTTGGTGCGCTTTTGGGTTGAAGAAGTATGGAGCAAGGATAACGACAAGATACTGGGCGAGATGTTCGCCGCCAAGACCATAGCAAGTGGTCCGGTCTCGAGCCTGGCAGGCAAGGATTTCAGATCAACGGATATCGTCTCCGCCTTGAAGGCGCTGTTTCAGTGCAAGCCGGATTTGACATTTACGGTGATGGAGGAAATGGGAGACTGGATACTGACCTGCTTTACGATCTCCGTGAACGAGCATCCGCAGCGGCCCCCGTTCGAATTCGACGGACAGATGGTCTTCAAGATTCTGGATGACAAGATTGCCGAGATCCACTCCAGCCTGAACTACATCAAGATGTTCGAAGGCCTGGGGCAGATGCCCGAGGACACCCTGCTGGTCGCCTTGACCGGCGCCGAGCTGGACTGGAAATGACACGGCGCGCAATATCGGCTCGTGTTGCGGAAAGGCGCGCAGACGGTTTAGGTCCTTCATCAGTGCCTATTTACCCCCTTACCTATTAGCAGCGGAGACCAGATGCCCCCCTCTTCCTCCCCAACGCGAACCGGCGCGATCAGCCGCGTCGATGGCTATTTCTCGGACGGCGGTTTCCAAAAAGATCTATCCGACTGGGTCGCCTATCCCACCGAAAGCCAGAAACCGGGCAGCGGCCCAGAACTTATGCGCTATCTGGAAGAGGCGATCCGACCCAGGCTGCAGACGGCCGGGTTCACCTGCGAGATCTTTGAGAACCCGGTTCAAGGCGGCGGCCCCCTGCTGGTGGGAGAGCGGATCGAGGATCCTGCCCTGACCACCATCCTGACCTATGGGCACGGCGATGTGGTGCGCGGTCAGGTCGATCAGTGGCGCGCGGGGCTGGCACCTTTTGAGCTGACCGAGGAGGGCGATCGCCTTTACGGTCGCGGCAGCGCCGACAACAAGGGGCAGCATCTGATCAATATCGCCGCGTTGGAGGCGGTTCTGGCCGAACGCGGACACCTGGGTTTCAACGTGCGCATCGTGATCGAGATGTCCGAGGAAACCGGATCCGCCGGGCTGGCTGAATTCTTTCGCGCCCAGAAAGACCGGCTGGCGGCGGATGTGCTGATCGCCTCGGACGGGCCGCGCCTGCAGCCCGACACACCAACCCTGTTCATGGGCTCGCGCGGCGGGGTGAATTTCGACCTGGTGCTGAACCTGCGCGACGGCGCCCATCACTCCGGCAACTGGGGCGGTCTCCTGGCGGATCCCGCGATGATCCTGGCCCATGCGCTGGCCACCATCTGCGACCGGCGCGGCCAGATCCAGATCCCCGAATGGCGCCCCGACAGCCTGACGGATACGGTGCGCGCCGCCCTGGATGGCCTGCCAATCGAAAGCGAAAATGGCCCGCAAGTGGACGTGAACTGGGGCGAAGAAAGCCTGACCCCGGCCGAGCGCGCCTTTGGCTGGAACTCCTTTGCGGTTCTGGCGATGCAGAGCGGCGTGCCCGAGGCGCCGGTCAACGCGATTTCAGGCCATGCAAAAGCCACCTGCCAGCTGCGCTATGTGGTCGGCACCGATCCCGAGGACATCATCCCGGCCCTGCGCAGACACCTGGACCGTCACAGGTTCCAGGAGATCGAGATCGTCCCGGACCCGGGCGGCCCCTTCAAGGCCACGCGGCTGGATCCGAACCATCCTTGGGTGAAATTCGTGGCAGGTTCGCTGACCCGTACCGCCGGGAAAGCCCCGCATATCCTGCCCAACCTGGCCGGATCGCTGCCCAACGACTGTTTTGCAGATATCCTCGGTCTGCCAACCGTCTGGATCCCGCATTCCTATCGCGGCTGCTCACAACATGCACCGAACGAACACGTCCTGAAACCGGTCTGCCGGGATGCGCTTGGGCTGATGGCGGGGCTGTTCTGGGATCTGGCCGACAAGCCGGAAACCTAAAACCTTAATCGCTGTCCTCCGATGCCGCAGAGGTGTCAGACCCGCCCATCGCCGCGCGGGTCTGGGCAAACTCCAGCAGCTTGACCTCGATATTGCCATTGATCGAGCCGTCTTCGAACTCACCATGCAGGTCGCGCAGACCGGCAGGCAGGCCGGTCAGCTGTTCGATCGCCTCATCCACATGGGACACCGCGTGGATCTGGAATTGTCCGTTGCGCACCGCCTCGACGACCTCGGGCTTCAGCATCAGGTTGGCCACATTGGCGCGCGGGATCACGACGCCCTGGCGCCCCGTCAGCCCCTGGGCCTTGCAGACCGCGAAGAAGCCTTCGATCTTCTCGTTGACGCCGCCGATGGCCTGCACATCGCCCATCTGGTTCACGGATCCCGTCACCGCATAGGATTGGGAGATCGGCACTTCGGCCAGGGCCGACATCAGCGCACAGAGTTCCGCCAGCGACGCGCTGTCGCCTTCGACGCCGCCGTAGCTTTGCTCGAACACCAGGCTGGCCCAAAGGGACAGGGGCGTTTGCGGCACGTAGCGTGCAGCCAGGTAGCCCGACAGGATCAGCACCGCCTTGGAATGGATCGGCCCGCCCATCTTGGCTTCGCGCTCGATATCCACCACGCGCCCCCCGCCAACCCGGACCCGCGCGGTGATCCGCACCGGCGCGCCAAAGCTTTCATCGCCAAGGGCCGAGACCGTCAGCCCGTTGATCTGGCCGATCTCGCTGCCATGGGTGGAGATCAGGATGGTGCCGCGCTCGATCATCTCGTGCACGCGATCCCGGATCAGCCCACGCCGTTCCTCGGCCGCCTCGATCGCGCCTGTGACATGCTCTGCCGTGATCGCGGGGGCCTTTTCCTGGCGGGCGTGGTGATTGCCCTCGCGCAGGATGTCCCAAAGCGTCTCGATCCTGAGGCTCAGCTTTTCCTGATCCGCCGCCAGACGCGCCGCCGCATCGACCAGTGCTGCAACGCCATCCGCCGTCACCGGGCGCAGCCCCTCGTCGCGCACCAGGCCGGCAACACGCCGGGCGAAAAGCGCAACACTGTCTCCGTCGCGTAGCATGTCCGGACCGAATTCGGCGGTGACGCGGAAAAACTTCTCGAAATCGGGATCGAACTCGGTCAGCAGCATGTGCAGCATCCGATCCCCGACCAGCACCACCCGCACATCCAGCGGGATCGGTTCGGGCTTCATCGTGGTGGTCGAGATCAGCCCCAGCCGCTCTCCCGCCGTGATCACATGCACCGCCTCAGTCTCAAGACAGCGTTTCAGAGCGTCCCAGGCCAGGGGTTCGCCCAGAACGCGCCGCGCATCCAGCACCAGAAAACCGCCATTGGCCCGGTGCAGCGCGCCCGGTTTCACCTGGGTGAAATCGGTCACTAGCACGCCCTGCGTCGCCATATAGTCGATCTGGCCGGTCAGATTGGCAAGCGTCGGCAGGCTTTCCTCCACCACCGGTGCGGTTTTGCCCTTGGGATCATGGGTGACCACCACATTCACATGGTAGCGGTGAAAGCGCGGATCTTCCCGCAGCGCCGCCAGCCCGGCTGGAAACGGATCCTTCGAGCGCCCCAGTTCCAACGACAGGAACAGATCGGCATGAGAGACCAGATCGTCGCGCAGCGCCCGGAAATAGGGACCAAGCTCGTCAATCTCGACAAATCCGCGACAGGCCCGATCCACGGCGGCATCGACGGCAATGCGCGCCATATCCGCATTGAGATGGGTCAGCGCATCGCGCTGCTGGCGCTCATGCTCGGGTTGATCCAGCAGAAAATCCTCAAGCTCTGCCTGGATGTCCGAGACCGCCACGCGGATCTGGGCGCGTTCCTCTTCGGGCAGTTTCTCGATCACCTCGGGTTTCAGGATCTCATCATCGCGCTTGGCCGCCAGCGAAAACCCCATCGGCGTGCTCAGGATCGCAACATTCTGCGCCTCGGCCTTCTGGCGCAGGGTGTCAAAGGCCTGCTCCCGGCGCGCGTTGAACTCCTGCTCCAGCGCCATGCGCTTGTTCTGGTAATCCTCCGACACCAGAAGCGCCGGAATATGGTTCGCCAGTTCCTCCAGCAACCGCACCATGGCACTGCGCAGCAAGGGTCCCTGCCCCCGGGGCAGGCAAATCGCATTGGGCTGATCCGCATCGTCGAAGTTCTGCACATAGACCCAGTCCTTGGGCACCGGGCGGCTAGCCGCCTCTTCCTCCAGCACCCGCAGCACGGCGGATTTACGCCCGCTGCCCCGTGGCCCCTGCACATAGAGGTTGAAGCGGCGGTGCTGCATCTGCGCCGAAAGCCGGATTGCCTCCATGCCGCGTGTCTGACCCAGCTGCCCTTCGAGCGGTTCAAGGTCAGCGGTGGTTTCAAACCCGAGTTCGGCCGGATCGCAGATCCGTCGAAGCGCGTCGGGCGACAAGGCCGTGTCAGACATGGATAATTCCCAATCGGTGTCTCTGAATGCGCTTCAGGGTGTCACACTTGCCCCTGCTTCGCCAAGCTCTCTGCCTCGTCCAGAAGGGCGATGACCTCAGCATCCGAAGTTTGCGCGAAATCGGCGTAAAAGCGACCAATGGCGCCAAAGGGCTGCGGCCTGTGCAGGCAGATCAGCTCATCCACCTCTGCCGCCAAATCCTGCGCCACATCAGGCGGGGCCACGGGCACAGCCAGCACCAACCTTGCAGGCTTTCGGGCACGCACCGCCCGGAGTGAGGCGCGCACCGTTGCCCCGGTTGCAATCCCATCATCGATCACGATTGCCGTGCGCCCCTCGGGCGAAACCTGCCTGCGTCCCTTCAGGTAGAGCTCCCGGCGGCGGCGGATTTCCTCGAGCCGGGGATTGGACATCTCCTCGATATCGGACTGCGACAGGTGGAAAGAGCGGGCAATCGCCGCGTTCACGACAATCTGCGGATCATCGCCGTTGACCACGGCGGCTACGGCCAATTCCGGCTGCCCGGGCGCGCCGATCTTGCGCACCATGACCAGATCCATCGGCGCCTTCAGGGTGCGGGCCACTTCAATCGCCACCGGCACGCCACCGCGCGGCAAGGCCAGAACCAAGGGGGCGTCGTAATCCTTGGTGGCAAGGGTCGCGGCCAATGCCTGGCCTGCGTCGCGTCGGTCCTGAAAGATCACGGCATCCTCCCCCGCTGCATCTCTTCCCACCCCGAAGGGCTGCAGCAGCAGTACCCGGTTGGATCACGACACGCCTTGATCGACCTCAACCCCGCAGGCTGCCGCCCACCAATCGGCGCAGGCCTGCGCCGTGACCTGCCCCGCAACGCCGATCCCGACCAGATGCGTGCCCTGCACCTCAGCCTCCCGCGTGATGCTGACATTCTGGCCGACGACCTGAACCAGCCAGCCCTGACCGTCAGGATCAGCGACAAAACCCTTGACCCTGAACAGCCCTTCGGGGCGCCGCTCCAGCGCCTCTGCCAAAGCGGCGCGGGTCAGGCTGGCGGGGCCGCTCATGTGCCAATGCATGTAAGCCGGATGCGCACGGACGGGAGACTGAGGCGAGGTCGGCGTTTCAGGTATCGACAGCAGCAAGGCCGCGACCTGCTCGGCATCGCTTGCCAACACCTGCGCGCTGCGACTGTTTGCCATCAGGTTCAGCGCCAGGGCATCCGGGATCTGATCTGTCTTGCTCAGCACCAGGAGATCAGCACAGGCCACCTGATCGCGGATCTGGGTTCCGATCAAGGGATCTCCGGACAGGGCCGCATAGCTGGTGGCATCCACCACGGTCACAATGCCGCCATAGCGCAGCTCCGGTTCGGCTACGGCAGCATTGGCGATTTTTGCAGGATCGGCGATACCGCTGGCCTCGATGATCAGATGATCCGGGCGTGGGCTGCGATCCAGCACATCGGCAATGGCCATGAACAGATCCCCGCCCATGGTGCAGCAGACACAGCCATTGGTAAGCGTCAGCGTGTCCTCATCGGCACTGTGCAGCAGTTCGGCATCGATATTGATCGCGCCAAAATCATTGACCAGCACCATCAGCCGCGCCCCATGCGGCTCGGCCAATAGCCGGTTGATCAGGGTGGTCTTGCCCGCGCCAAGGTAGCCCCCGATCACGGTCATCGGCAGGCGGTTATCCATTGTGCCAGATCACAGCAGGTGCACCTGGCCAGCAAAGACCGTGCCAAGCACCGGCACATCCTTCAGCGCCTCGGGGTCCACCGCTGTTGGGTCGTCGCCCAGAATTGCGAAATCGGCCTTCTTGCCGGTCTCGATACTGCCGATCTCGTGATCAAGCTTCAGCGTATAGGCAGCACCGAGGGTGATGGCATGGAGCGCCTCGGCAACCGTGATCCGCTGTGCCTCTCCCAGGGTACGGCCGCTCATGGTCTGGCGGTTGACCGCGCACCAGGCGGTGAACAGGGGCGCCAGCGGGGTCACCGGGGCATCCGAATGGATCGTCATGTGAACGCCAGCGTCCAGCGCCGCGCGGCAGGCATCCATGCGCGTGGCACGGTCCTCTCCTATCGTGGCGGCGGCGTGCTGATCGCCGAAATACCAGATGTGATTGGCAAAGATATTGGTGCATATGCCCAGTTCGGCGCAGCGCTCGAACTGATCGCGCCCCATCATCTGGCAGTGCTGCAACACATGGCGGTGCCCCTGCCCCGGCGCCCGGCGCAGCGCGGCTTCGATGGCGGCGATTGACACCTCCGAGGCCTCGTCCCCGTTCACATGGATATGCATCTGCACGCCTTCTCGCTGCATCACCTCGCACAGCGCATAGATCTGGTCCGGGGCGGTGTTCCAGATGCCGTTGGGCTGCCCGCCCACGTAGCCCGGCCATTTCACCCGCGCGGTCCAGCCCTGGATCGAGCCGTCGGTCATCAGCTTCACCGCCCCCAGGCGCAGCTTGTCGGTGGAGCGGGCACGCAAAGCCTTGGCGCGGGCCGCGATCTGGTCGGGGGCGGCCCCCATGGTACCCAGCGCCGGCACGATGCGCAGCGGGAAGGTCTCATCTCCCGTCACCTCCAGCATCACCTCAAGATCACTGTCTTCCATGGTGGAGAAAAGATCCGTTATCGTAGTGACCCCGGCCCGTTTGGCCACTTCCCCATAGGTGCGGATCGACTGAGCCTGCTGGGAAAGGCTGCGAAAATCGATACCAAGACGACGCATCACCGGGAACATGGCGGCCATTTCCTGCAACTCTCCGGAGGGCAGGCCATCCGAGGCTTTCAGCACGCCTTCGGCATTGGTTTCCCGCCCGTAGCCTGCCAGTTCCAAGGCCTTGGAGTTCACGCACATCAGGTGAAAGTTGGAATAGATCACCGCGATGGGTCGCTCAGCACTGACTGCATCCAGATGATGGCGGTTCAAGCGCTCGCTGGGCAGGAAGATCGGGTCGAAACCCCAGGCGATCAGCGGGGCCTCCGGATCCAGGGTTGCGGCGTAATCGGAAAGACCGGAAACCACCGCACCGATGTCCGTCATGCCCTGCCACAGCCGACCTTCGGGATCGATGCGATCATGGTAACCCGCATAGGCGTAGTTCCACATCGAACCGGCCATCATATGGGCGTGCCCTTCGACAAAACCGGGCAGAAGCACCGCATCCTGCAGACGGTCATCCTGCTGCACGGCGCCCCATTGCTGCGCACAAGAGGCATCGCCCACGGCCAGAATCTTGCCCTCCTTGACCGCGACATGCGTGGCAACCGGGCGGTTTGGGTCAAGGGTGATGATCTTTTTGGCTTTGAAAACAGTAATATCTGACATGAATCACTCCCATCTGCCCTTTTGGGATAGCCAAGCTTTGACCCGTGGAAAAATGTAATTACTGTCAAGCTATCCATTATTGAATGCGGGAAGGCACATGCGATTCACGCTGAAACAACTACGCTATTTCGACGCCGCGCTCAGGACCGGTTCCATTGCGCGGGCCGCGGTGGAGATGAATATCTCGCAATCCTCGATCACCGCCGCCATCGACATGATCGAGCAGACCACCGGCGCGGAACTGCTGCGGCGGCTGCCTGCGCGCGGGATCGTGCCCACCAGCAGCGGCCTCGCGGTCGGAGAGCGCATCCAGGCGTTTCTAGAACAATCGCGCGTCTTTGAATCGGACCTGATGGCGCTGACGGGCGATCTGTCCGGCACCCTTCGGATGGGATGTTATGCCCCCACGGCACCCTATGTCTTGCCGCCGATCCTGAAACGGATCTCTCAGGACTACCCCGCGATCCGGATCGAGTTGAAGGAAGGCGACATGCAGTCGATTGCAGAGTTGCTGAGTTCTGGCGCCATCGACGTGGCACTGACATACCGGCGCAACACGCCCGACGCGCAGCCTTTTATCCCGATGTTTCGCGCAACTCCGATTGCATTGATCCCGGATATCTCTCCGCTGGCGCAACATCAGGAAGTCGATCTGCAGGATCTGGCGGAATTGCCGATGATCCTGCTGGACCTGCCCGGAACCCGTGCCTATTTTTGCAGCTTGTTCGAAGCACGCGGATTGCGCCCGAACATCGCGCATACCACCAAAAGCTCATCGGTGCTGCGCGGTCTGGTTGCCGCCAATTTCGGCTACGGCCTGATGAACATCTGCAGCCCGAACGACCGGGTCGGTCAAAGCGGATACGTGGCGCGTACAATCAGGGGCGATCTAGATTCTCCACAATATGGAGTGGCTTACACCGCCGCCTCGCAGCGGTCTGCGATTGTGAAATCGGTCTTGAACTCCTGCCGCGAAGTGGCCGAGCGCGGTGATTTTGATGAGATTTTATTTGCCAAACCGGAGCAGAACGAACACCCCGCGCCACCCTTCCCCTAAAAAATAGCTCTTTCACCCCTTTAAAAGACTGTTTTCTGCGGGGAGATGGCAGGACTAGCCTGATTGCAATAGCAAAAATACGATCAGGGAGATCCAGATGAAACTCATGTCACGCCTCTTTGGCGCGGCGGCATTCGCCGCATTGTGCTCTACCGCCCTGCCCGCCTTTGCAGATGGGGGCACGCTTGTGATCGCCTCCACCCAGGTGCCGCGCCATCTGAACGGAGCCGTGCAATCGGGGATCGCAACCGCTGTTCCCTCGACCCAGATCTTTGCCTCGCCGCTGCGCTATGACGAAAACTGGGAGCCGCAGCCCTATCTGGCCAAAAGCTGGGAGATCTCCGAAGACGGGCTCAAGGTGACGCTGAACCTGGTGGAGAATGCCACCTTCCACGATGGCAAGCCGGTCACCTCGGAAGACGTGGCCTATTCGATCCTGACCACCAAGGCGAACCATCCCTTCAAATCCATGTTCGCACCGGTCGAAAGCATCGACACCCCCGATGCGCAAACCGTGGTGATCAACCTCAGCAACCCGCACCCGGCGCTTCTCTTGGCCCTGTCGCCCGCGCTGGCGCCGGTTCTGCCGAAACATGTCTTCGACGATGGGCAGGACATCAAATCCCACCCGATGAACGCCAAGCCCGTGGGCTCTGGCCCCTTCATGCTGGAAGAGTTCAAGCCGGGTGAGGCCATCGTGCTGAAGAAGAACCCGAATTTCTTCCTTGAGGGACGCCCCAAGCTGGATGAGATCATCGTCCGCATCATCAAGGACCCGTCTGCCCTGTTGATCGCAATGGAGAATGGCGAGGCGGACATGTATCCCTTTATGGCCGGCAGCCAGGAGATCCGCCGTCTTGAAAAGGCAGAGCACCTGACTGTCACCGCCGAAGGCTATGCCGCCGTTGGGCCGATCAACTGGCTGGCGTTCAACACCGCTTCTCCGAAACTCAGCGATGTGCGCGTGCGCCAGGCCATTGCCTATGCGGTGGATCGCGATTTCATCACCAAGGCGCTGCACCGGGGCGTTTCCGCGCCGCAGCGCGGGCCGATCATCGAAGGCTCGCCCTTCTTTGATGCCAGCATCCCCGCCTATGACACCGATCTGGACAAGGCGAAGGCCCTGATGGCCGAAGCGGGCTTTGCCGATGGCATGGAGCTGACCATCGACTACATCCCCGGCCCCAAGGAGCAGCAGCAGTCGATTGCGGAGTACATGAAATCGCAGCTGAAGAAGATCGGTATCGATGTGACCGTGCGCGCCGCACCCGATTTCCCGACCTGGGCGGGCCGCGTTGGCGGACATGACTTCGAACTCTCCATGGATGTCGTCTTCAACTGGGGCGATCCGGTCATCGGCGTGCACCGTACCTATCTTAGCGACAACATCCGCCAGGGGGTGATCTGGTCCAACACCCAGCAATACGCCAATGACAAGGTGGACTCGCTGTTGAATGCCGCAGCCATCGAAAGCGATCCCGAAAAACGCAAAGCGCTTTACTCGGAATTCCAGCAGATCGTGGCGACAGATCTGCCCGTCTACTGGATCAACGCGCTGCCCTATCACACGGCCTATGACGCAAAGCTGCAGAACGTGCCCACCGGCATCTGGGGCACCATGCATCCGATGGACATGGTCTCCTGGGGCGAGTGATCCTCCCTCCACGACACTAAGCACGACGGGCGCCGCACCCATGGCGCCCGCCGCATCCCTTTTGACCTGGACGACTTTATGACGGCTTCTTTTCTATTGCGCCGGATTGGCTACGGGCTGCTCCTGATGCTGGGCGTCGTGGTGCTGAACTTCCTGCTGATCCGGCTGGCGCCGGGAGACCCAGCCGTGGTCATCGCCGGGGAAATGGGCGGCGCCACCGAGGAAATGCTGGAAAGCATCCGCGAGGAATACGGGCTCAACAAGCCCCTGGTGGTGCAGCTTGGCATCTATGTGGGCAATGTGCTGACCGGGAACCTGGGCGAAAGCTTCTTCTTCAATCAGCCTGTCGCCACATTGATCGCCCAGCGCATCCTGCCCACCATCCTGCTGGTGGTTACCGCGCAGGTGCTGTCGATCCTGATCGGCGTCTTCCTGGGGGTCCTTGCCGCGCGCAAGCCCAATGGGGTGATGAGCGCGTTCGTCTCGGTCTTTGCCACCATCGGCTATGCGGTGCCGGTGTTCTGGACGGGGATCATGCTGATCATCCTCTTTGCCAGCGTGCTGCCGATCTTTCCGGTGGAGGGCATGCAATCGGTGAAGCTGCGCGATGCCAGCCTGTTTGTTCAGATGCTGGATATCCTGCATCACCTGGCACTTCCTGCCTTCACCTTGGCGATCATCTATCTTGCGCAATACGCCCGCCTGTCACGCGCCTCGATGCTGGAGGTCTTAGGCTCCGACTACATCCGCACCGCCAAGGCCAAGGGCGCCTCCCAGCGCGCGATCCTGTTCAAACACGCCCTGCGCAATGCGGCACTACCGATCCTGACCGTGGCGGGGCTGCAATTCGGCAACCTGATTTCCGGCGCGCTGCTGGTTGAAACGGTGTTCAACTGGCCCGGCATGGGGCGGCTTGCCTTCGATTCCATCCTGCGACGGGACTATCCCACCATCATGGGCGTGCTGTTCTTTGCCAGCGCCATGGTGGTGATCGCCAATATCCTGACCGACATGAGCTACCAGCTCGCCGATCCGCGACTACGGGGGAAAGGCTGATGGCAAACGAAACCCGCACCACCTACAAGGCCGAAAGTCCCGCGCTGGAAGCCTGGCGCATGTTCCGCCGCAATATCCCGGCCCTGGTCGGGGTGGTGCTGCTGACCGTGATCATCCTGGCGACGCTCTACGGCACCTTCTTCTATACCGGCGACCCATTCGAGATCGTCTGGGCCCCGCATGAGCCACCGGGCGTGACGCCGGAGTTTCCGCTTGGCACCGATTACCTGGGGCGCGATATCATCGCGGGCATGCTGACCGGTGGAGGCCCGACGCTGGCCGTGGGCGCGGTCGCCGCCGCGATCACCATGGGGATCGGCATCGCCATGGGGGCGCTGGCCGGGTATTACGGCGGCTGGGTCGACAATCTGTTGATGCGGGTGACCGAGTTCTTTCAGGTGTTGCCCGCGCTTCTGTTCGCAATGGTGCTGGTGACGCTCTTGTCGCCAAGCCTGTTCACCATCGCCTTTGCCATCGGGGTGGTCAGCTGGCCGCAGACCGCGCGCCTGACGCGGGCCGAATTCCTGAAGATCAAGAACCTGGAATATGTGACCGCCGCCCGCGCCATCGGTGCCCGCGACAAGCGCATCATCTGGACGGTGATCCTGCCCAACGCCCTGCCGCCGCTGATCGTCTCCGCCACGCTCACCGTCGGCGTCGCCATCCTGTTCGAAGCAGGTCTCAGCTTCCTTGGCCTTGGCGATCCCAACGTGATGAGCTGGGGTCTGATGATCGGCGCCAACCGCGAATACATCCTCGATGCCTGGTGGCCGGTGACCTTTCCAGGCCTCGCCATCTTCTTCACCGTCTTTGCCGTCAGCCTGATCGGCGACGGGCTGAACGATGCCTTCAACCCGAAACTGAGGGAACGATGACCCATCTCTTGCAGATCGAAGACCTGCGGGTCACCTTCAACACCCGCTATGGCGAGGTAACCGCGCTGGATGGCATTTCGATGCATGTCAGCGAGGGTGAAACGCTTGGCGTGGTCGGCGAAAGCGGCTGCGGCAAATCCATCACCGCCCTGTCCGTCATGGGGCTGATCCCCTCTCCGCCGGGCCGCATCGCGGGCGGCTCCATCCGGCTGAATGGCGAGGATCTGACCCAGGCCAGCGAGGCGCGCATGCGCGAATTGCGCGGCGCAGAGATGGCGATGATCTTCCAGGAGCCGATGACCTCGCTCAACCCGGTGTTCACCGTCGGCGACCAGATCGCCGAAGCCATCATGCTGCACCAGAACGTCAGCCGCGATCAGGCCTTCCGCGATGCCATTGCCCTGCTGGATCGCGTTGGCATCCCCTCACCCGATGCCCGTGCGCGGGACTATCCGCACCAGCTGTCAGGCGGCATGCGTCAGCGGGTGATGATTGCCATGGCTGTCAGCTGCCGCCCCAAGGTGCTGATCGCGGATGAACCCACCACGGCGCTGGATGTGACGGTGCAGGCGCAGATCTTTGACCTCTTGAATGAGATCCAGCGCGATTTCGGCTCTGCCATCATCCTGATCACCCATGACATGGGCGCCATCAGTGAAATGGCGGACCGGGTGGCCGTGATGTACGCGGGCCGCGTGATCGAGGAAGCCCGCGCCGACGATGTGCTGGACCATCCGCAACACCCCTATGCCCGCGGGCTGATTTCCTGCATTCCCGCCCTTGGAAAGGGGGATCTGCCGGATACGCTGGCGGAGATCCCCGGCGTCGTACCGCCCTTGCATCTGCTCGGCGCGGGCTGTGCCTTTGCCGACCGCTGCAGCCATCGCTTGGCACGCTGTGACAGCGAACAGCCGCGATTGATCGCCCATGGACACCACCCGGCGGCCTGTCACGCGGTTGAGGAGGGCCGGATATGAGCGCGCTTCTGGATGTACGCGACCTGAAGGTCCGCTTTGCCCTGCCCAAACCCTCGCTCTTTGCACCACAGCCCTTCCTTGAGGCGGTACGCGGCGTCTCCTTCACGCTGGAGAAGGGCCGCGCCCTGGGCATTGTCGGCGAAAGCGGGTCGGGAAAGACCACCGCGGCCATGGCAACGATCCGGCTGGTTCCTGCTGCGGGTGGTGAGATCCTGTTCGAAGGCGAAGACCTTCTGCCGCTGGATGATGAGGCGATGCGGGCGCGGCGGCGGGATATCCAGCTGATCTTTCAGGATCCCTATTCCTCGCTCAATCCCCGCGCACGGGTGGTGGACATTGTGCGCGAGCCGATGGACCTGATGGGAATCGGCGACGCCGCCAGCCGCCTTCAGCGCGTGAAGGAGCTGTTTGATCTGGTGGGCCTGCGCCCCGATCAGCTGAACCTGTTTCCGCATCAATTCTCGGGCGGGCAGCGACAAAGGATCTCCATCGCGCGCGCGCTGACCACCAATCCCAAGCTTTTGGTCTGTGACGAGCCAGTCAGCGCGCTGGATGTGGCCATTCAGGCGCAGATCCTGAACTTGCTTGCGCGGCTGAAACGAGAGCTGGGCCTCTCCTACCTCTTCATCAGCCACGACCTTGGCGTGGTGCGGCACCTTTGCGACGATGTGGCGGTGATGTATCTGGGCCAGATCGTCGAGCAGGCCAGTCGCGAGGATCTGTTCAACACACCGAAACACCCCTACACGCAGGCCCTGCTGGCAGCGGCGCCATCACTGGCGCGGCGAAAATCAAAGGGCTATGTGCGCCCCTTGAAACTGTCCGGTGATCCGCCCAGCCCCATCAACCCGCCCAAGGGCTGCGCCTTCGTGGAGCGCTGCCCCATGGCGCAGGAGATCTGCCGACAGGAGCAACCGGTCTTAAAACCCTGCGGGGCCAGCCAGGTCGCTTGTCACTTTGCGACCTGACGGATCCCTGACCTCAGACCACTGAGATCATGAAGGCGTCAAAGAACTGGCAGAGCGCCGCATGGGCATCCAGCGGCAGCACCTGGGCCACATGCTGGTCCGGGCGCACCAGCACCATGCAACCGCGCTTGCGGTCGATGCCGCGCATGTCGAAGATGTCCTGTCCCGATTTCAGATCCGGGCAAAAGACCTTTTCATAATCGCGCAAGCCATACTGACCTTTGAGCGGGCGCAAGAGCTCCGGCATGTCGCCCGGCGTCAGGCTGCGGAAGTCCTGCTGCAGCACAGCCCGAACATCGAGCACCGAGTCGATATCGGCGCCCTCGGGCGTGTAGCGGCGTAGCGGCGATGCGGCATCGGTTTCCAGGAACTGGCACAGGGCATGAATATCGCCCCCTTCGCCGCCCCGGTCCTCCACGCCCGCAAAGGCAAACAGCCGCCAGCGCCCGTCGGCCCGCACCACATGGCCCAGATGCATGGGGCGCGCATCAGACAGCCGGATGACCGGCGCCGAATGGAACCGCATACCCAGCGGGAAGCCGGTCGCCAGCGCCTGATGGCTGTCGGCTCCGGTCAGAACCGAGGGCGCGTATTGGATGGCCGTGCCTGCGGTGAAACGCCCATGCTGCACGAAATACTTCTGGAACTCCTCCGGATCTACGCCATCCTCATTGTCGCCGGATTTCGGCTTGGCGCTGAACATGCGGGCAAACTCGCGGTCGAAATCGATCAGCATCTTGGCCACGCCCTGTCGCTCGGCAGAGTAGCTGTGCAGGATGTCCGGCACCATCTGCCCGCGCAGCACGGCAGCCAGCTTCCAGCCCAGATTGAAGCCATCGCGCATGGAGACATTCATGCCCTGCCCCGCCTTGGGGCTGTGGGTGTGACAGGCGTCCCCGGCGATGAACACATGCGGCAGCTGATGGTCCATGTTTTCGACCGGGACATCGTCGAACTTGTCGCAGAGGCGTTGACCGATCTCATAGACCGACCACCAGGCGGTTTCCTTTACCTCCAGCGTGTAGGGATGCAGGATCCGCTGCGCCGCCGCCACCAGTTTATCGAGCGTGATATTGCGGCTGGCGACCCGCTCATCCGCTTTCAGCTTGTCCAGCTCGATATAGAGCCGAACCATGTAGCCGCCCTCGCGCGGGATCACCAGAAGGTTGCCTTCTTCCGCCGAATGCACGGTGGCCTTCATGCGGATATCGGGGAAATCGGTGACCGCAAGCACATCCATCACGCCCCAGGCCTGATTGGCGGAATCCCCGGTCAGCTTGCGCCCGATCGCCTCGCGCACGCGGCTGCGTGCACCATCGCAGCCCACCACGTATTTGGCGCGCAGCACGTGGGTTTCGCCCTCGTGGCCCTCATCGGTGCGCTCCAGGGTCACGGTCACAGGGTAGTCCGCACCCTGCTCCACCGTCAGGTCCTTGATCCGGTGATTGTACCAGGGTTCCAGCCCCGCGGGCGCATTGCGCATGGTTTCCAAGAAGAAATCATGCACCCGCGCCTGGTTCAGGATCACATGGGGAAACTCCGACAGCCCATCTTCTGTGTCCTGAATACGGCCGCTGCGGGTGATCTTGGCCGGGTCCTCTGCATCCGGGCGCCAGAAGGTGGTTTCATTGACCCAGTAGGACTCTTTCAGGATCTTTTCGCTGAAGCCGAAGGCCTCGAACATCTCCATCGAGCGGCAGGCAATCCCATCCGCCTGCCCGATCTCGATCGGACTGGATTTCTGCTCGACAATACCGGTGCGGATATCGGGGAACACCGCCAACTGGCTGGCCAGGACCAGCCCCGTGGGCCCCGTGCCCACGATCAGGACATCCAGTTCCGCGGGCAGCTCCCCTGCCCCGGGGCGATCTACCTTTTCCGATACGGCCGGGTCGCCGGGACGAAATCCATTCAGATGATATTGCATGTGTTTTCCTCCATGGGCACCATTTGGTAAGCATGCTTACCTATCAGGGGTAACTCGGTCAATCATTTTGTAAGCATGCTTACCTTTGGATTAATGTAGCGCGCCCCTTTCGAAGCTGAAAAGAGTCAGCGTCAGGCTCTCAGTAATAGGGAAAAAGGCAATGCCGACAGAGAATTACCAGCGCTTCAACGCATCTTCATCCGCGTCCTTGGCGGCCACCCATTCGGCCTCTCCCCCCGACAGGATTTCCTTCTTCCAGAAGGGGGCGCGGGACTTGAGGTAATCCATCAGATATTCGGCGGCCTCAAAGGCATCCTTGCGATGGCGCGACGCGGTGGCGACCATCATGATCCGATCGCCGGGTTCCAGCCGCCCGTGACGGTGGATCACCAGGGCATCGGCCAGATCCCAGCGGGTCATCGCCTCGGAGGCGATCTTTTCCAGCGCCTTCTGGGTCATGCCGGGGTAATGTTCGATCTCCATCGCGGTCATCTCGCCAGTGTCCGCCTCGCGCACGACGCCGGTGAAGGTCACCACGGCCCCTGCCCCATCAACCGCATCGGCAAAGGCTTCGGTCTCTGCCCCCAGATCGAACGGCGCCTGCTGAACCCGGATCTGCATCGCCTCAGCCCCCGGTCATCGGCGGGAAGAAGGCAACTTCACGCACACCCTCAAGGGAGGCATCGAAATCCGACAACTCCTGATCCAGCGCCACCCGCAGGGCCGACAGATCAGCAAAGGCCGCCTCATAGCGCTGCTCACGCGCGCGCAGCTCCTCGACCAGATCGGCAACGGTCGCGGCAGAGCTCTCAATGCTCTCGCGCGGCAGACCGATCCGCTCACGCACCCAGGCGAAATACAGAATGTCCATCAGCGGGTCTCCTTCAGGTGCGGCAGGGCTTTTTTCAGATAATCCACGCCGGTGATCAGGGTCAGCGCCGCGGCAATCCACAACAGCCACAAGCCGATCCGCCCGGTCCAGACCATGCCATCGTATTTCCAGTTCAACCCGACCGTATCCTCCACCGCGCCCGAGAGCACCCCTTCGATCAGCGCATCATCCATCCCGAAGGAGGACATCACCAGATAGTGTTCAAAAACCCCCTGGCAGAACAGCGCGGCGATGGCGGTCATCTGCGCCGTGGTCTTCCACTTGGCCAGTTGCGTGACCTTCAGCGTGCCTGCCGTATCGCCAAGGTATTCGCGCAGACCCGACACAAAAACCTCGCGGAACAGGATCACCGTTGCGGGCAGCACCAGCCAGGGCGCCCAATGCTCTGCCGCGTAGCCCACCAGGATCATCAGGGCGATCACAACCATGGCCTTGTCGGCGATCGGATCCAGCATGGCCCCCATCTTGGTTTCCTGTTTCCAGGCCCGTGCAAGGTAGCCGTCGAACCAGTCTGTCACCGCCGCGCCAACGAATAGGAGCAGCGCGAACCAGTCCGCCAGAGGGCGATTGAAATAGAGGAACATGATGGCGAGACCGGGTGCAGCAAGCAGCCGCACGACAGTCAGGATATTCGGCAAGGTCCATATCATGGCCGCACATTATCCCGCTGTTTCACAAGTGGAAAGCGGGGCAATGCAAAATTCGCCTTTTCCGCGATTGCAGGACCTGCTTGGTGCGCAGCTGGATCATGCCGCTTGCCCCTAGGCTGGCGCAGGTTTGCGTTGGGACCGGACAAAGAGCGCATGGGCGCCAATCAGCGCCAGCGCCAGCGCAACGCCAAACCACAGCACAAGGGCAGTCTTCCACAGCACCAGAACGGCGGCCAGCAGGCGCAGCGCCACTTCCCAGCGGGCAAGCCGCCCCTGGTCGAACCGCGCCAGGGCCGAGGCCATGAGATACAGCGCCAGCACCAGACGCAGGCCCAGCATGGCCAGCGGCATAAGTTCGACTTCGCCGCTGTAGCCCACGATCAGGGTCCGGCGGCCCATGTCATCGGTGATGGTCACCGCCTCTTCGATCAGCAACAATTCGGGATACCAGGCAAAGACAAAGGGAATGGTGAACATCACGATCCCCACCCGGACGGCGGCGATGCCGGTGCGCATCGGCTCGGTCCGGGTGATCGAGGCGGCGGCAAAGGCGGCAATCGCCACCGGCGGCGTGATGGCCGAGGCAACCGCGAAGTAGAAAACGAACATATGCGCGGTGAAAAAGCTCACCCCCAGATTGGCCAAAAGCGGCCCCAGCAAGAGCGCCACATTCACATAGGCCGGAACCGTGGGCATCCCCATCCCTAGGATGATGGCGCAGACCATGGCGCAGGTGAGTGCCAGCATCAGGTAGACGCCGCCGACGATCGGGATCTCCAACCCAAACACGTGCAGAACCCGCGCCTGCTCCAGCCAGGAGGTGACGGCGCGGGTCAGCTCTCCGGTCAGTCCGCTTTCATTAAGAAAGGCCGAGATGATCGAGACCGCGAACAGGAGCAGGAACAGGCGCGACAGAAGGATGCCGCCATCGGCCAGCGACATGAGGATCTTCGCGGGCCGCGCGCGGGTTTCGGGATCCAGGAACAAGAGCGGCAGCAGCACCGCAACGGCCCACCACCCGGCAGAGACCGCATCGCCCGTGGCATTGACCACGATCTGGGTCGCAAAGCCGGGCATCAGACCGGCGAACAGGCCCGACCCAACCGCATCCTTGTTGCCCAGAAGCAGGAACAGGATGGTCAGGATCGGCAGAAAGATGATCACGAGGTTCAGCCAGTCCTGGCGGTGCATCACGAGATCTTCGGGGATTTCGCGCATGGCCTCCACCCGGTCGCGCCGGGCCTGGAACATCACCGCGAGAAAGATCGAGAAGAAGAACGCCATGGCCGGGAGGAAGGCCGCCGTGATCACCTTGGTGTAGGGAACCGCCGTCAGGGCCACCAGCACAAAGGCCGCCACCCCCATGACAGGCGGCATGATCTGCCCGCCAGAGGAGGCCGCCGCCTCCACCCCGCCTGCGAACTGCGGCGAAAACCCGTTGCGCCGCATCATCGGGATGGTGAGCCTGCCGGTCGATAGCACGTTGGTCACAGGCCCGCCGGTGATAGTGCCGAACATGGCAGACGATACGATGGCGGCATGGGCTGGCCCACCGCGTAAGTGCCGCGTCATCCGCACGGCCAGCTTGATCAGCGATGCGCCACCGGCCGAGGTGCCAAACAACGCGCCAAGGATCACGTAAGGAAAGACCTGGTTGACCACGATATCCATGAACCGCCCCATGATGCCATCCGGGGTGATGAAGACATTGGCGGCCTTCTGGATTGCCGCTGCCGTCACGTCGCCGCCATCGGCGCCCAGCTTGGTCAGAAGGAAGTTGTTGCCGCTGAGGTCAAACATCCAGATCAGCGCCGTGCCCACGGTGTATATCACCACGACGCTGGCCACCGCCACCAGCGGCAGCCCCCAGACCCGCACGTTATAGAGGAAGAACAGCGTGATGATGGTGAACAAAAGCGGGATGATCCAGATCCCGAAGCGCGCCTGACAGGCGGGCACCTCGGCCTCGAACGAGATCCCCGGGATGACCCCGACCGACCGTTCGGCAGCCTCCTTGATTAGGCGGGCCCGTTCGCCGGTGATCTGGTCTATGAGGCAGACCGAGTCGATCTCCACCAGGAACCCCAAGGCCGCCAGAAAGGCCGCAAGGATCAGCCCCGCATCCAAGAGCAGCCCCAGCCAGGCCAGATGCGGCTTGCTCCCCTTCCACGCCCTGTAGACGCTGGCATCCAGTGCCACGATGACCATCATCAACAGGAAGACCGGCGGGTAGAAGAATTCGGGCGGGAAGCCGGAGACGCGGAAGAAGGGGCGCCCGGTGATCTCGCGCGCCCAATCCTGCAGACCGGGGATTTCCGGCATGGTGTTGATCATGCCGACAAGCACGAGAACAAGCGCAAGTCCCACGGCGATGCGCTGACCGATGGGTCGGGAGGGAGCGATATCTGTCATGTCACCGGAGCCTAGAAATGGGCAAGGCCGCAGCTGCGGCCCTGCAGAAATGTCCGATCAGGGACGCAGGCAGTCGGCAATCATGTGACCGGCATCCTCAAAGGCGCGGATCGCGCCGGGGTGCATCTTGATCTGCACCGCGCCGCAGGCACCCTGGCTGACGCCATCGATGTCGCCAAAGCTGAGCCGCGTGTAAGGCCCGCGTGGAGAGCCTTTCAGGAAACGCTCCTCACCCTCCAGATAGGCCTTGGTCACCGCATAGACGAGGTCTTCATCCAGCCCGGCTGGCACGATCTGGCCAAAGGCGGTGGCGAAACTGTCGAAACTGTCATCGTCCGTGACAATGGTGATGTCATTGCCTCCATAGGCCGCGCGGAATTCCTCGACCGGGACCGAATAGGGCGCATGGCCCGGTGCCGCCAGGATCTGCTGACCCAGCTTGCTCGCCAACAGGTCGGACGGCACGTCGTGGATGGTGATCCCGCCCGCGGCCGCGATGGCGATCTGACGCCCCGAGGGCAGACCTTCGGGGATCGTCCAGGCATCGGCGCCACCGCCGGTGATGGTGGACACCGTATCGGGCCAGGGTGTCTGGATCCCCTCATAGCCTTCGCCATCCTTGATGCCGGACAGAAGCTGGATCATCGCCCTTCCTGAGGTCAGCGCCGCACCGCGCGGGGGGCCGTTCCAGATCCGCTTTCCGGCAAGGTCACGAATATCCTCAACCGGGTTGCTGTTGTAATAGCCCAGCATCTGCGCCGAGCCCGCGTTGAAGAAGATCACCCGGATATTGGCCGCCAGTTCGGCGCCCTTTTCAGGCCCGATACCGCTGTAGGGACCGATACCGCGCGCCAGCAGGAAGGGCAGGATCAACGGTGCGGGCGCCATGTCCAGCCGCCCTTCGGCCACCGCCTGCACCGAATTGGTCAGCGTGGCGCCTTCGGTGATCTGCAGGGTAGCAACTCCGGCACTGTCGAGCACCGCAGCAAGGGTCGAATCGATGTAATGCGGCGTTGAACCCGGCGTCGTGGTCTCGGCGGTCAGCGTGGCCTGGGCCACGGCCGCCATGGGCGCCAGCGCCAGCGCGCCTGCAAGAAGCGTCTGTTTGATCATGAGTTCCTCCCTAAGGTGCCCGCCCTCCTCCAAAGGCGGATGCCCCCTGTTCCGGGGGTCATGTTTTCAGGCTTGCAGAAATTATATGACTTGTCACGAATTATTTTTTCGGGCTTTATCAGGGCAATGGGAGGAACATGATGAGCAAGCCCACCGAAAGGGACATCGCGGGGATTCGCGCACGTCAGGCACGGGAGGATTACAACCTCTTCTCGCGGCTCCCGGCGGTCTATGCCGCCTCGCGCAGCCAGGGGCAGAAGTTCCTGCAGAAAGGCGGCGGGCTGTCGATCGTGGAATGGCGCACCCTTTGGGATCTGCACGAGGTCGGCCCGATGACGATCCGCGATCTGGCGACGATCCAGCGCGCCGATCATTCCCTCCTGAGCCGCGCCCTGCCCGAGATGCGCCGCAAGGGGTTCGTCACCATGCGCCGCGATGTGCAGGACGGGCGGCAAACCATCGTGGAGATCGCCGAGGCCGGGCGCGCCGCCTATGAGCGCGCAGCCCCGGTGATGGCCCGTCGCCGTGCCGCCCTGCGCGGGGTCTTCTCGGAAGAGGAAATCGCGGCCTTTGTCGGCTATCTTGACCGGATGGAAGAGTTCCTGCGCATCCCCATCGAAGAGTTTCTGGAAGAGGACACCGTGGAATGACAGATCGCCCCAACGTGCTTTGGATCATGGCTGACCAGCTGCGGTTCGACTACCTCAGTTGCTATGGCCACCCGCACCTGCATACGCCCCATATCGACGCGCTGGCCGCGCGCGGCGTGCGCTTCACCAATGCCTATGTGCAATCGCCGGTCTGTGGGCCGTCGCGGATGTCGGCATATACCGGGCGATATGTGCGCAGCCATGGTTCGACCTGGAACGGCATGCCCCTGCGCGTGGGCGAGCCAACCCTGGGCGACCATCTGCGCGAGGTGGACGCCCGCGCGGTGCTGGTGGGAAAGACCCATATGACCGCAGATGCCGAAGGCATGGCCTGGCTCGGCATCGATCCTGCCAGCGAAATCGGCGTGCGCGTATCCGAATGCGGCTTTGAACCGTTCGAGCGCGACGATGGCCTCCACCCCGACAGCCCACGGCAGAACTGGTCCGCCTACGATGACTATCTGGAGGCGCATGGGTTCACATCCGAAAACCCCTGGGAGGATTTTGCCAACTCCGGCCTTGATGACGATGGCGAGCTGCTGTCCGCCTGGCTCTTGAAGAACTCGCGCCTTGCCGCCAACGTGCCAGAGGAACACTCGGAAACCGCCTATATGACCGACCGCGCCATGGCCTTCATGGAAGAGGCGATGGAAGACGGGCGCCCCTGGGTCTGCCACCTCTCCTATATCAAGCCGCACTGGCCCTATATCGTGCCCGCGCCCTATCACGACATGTATGACGAGCGGCACATCGTCGATCCCGTGCGATCCGAGGCAGAGCGGCAGACGGATCATCCCCTGATGCAGGCCTATCTCGATGCGCGGGTCTGCCGCAGCTTTGCCCGTGATCATGTGCGCGAACATGTGATCCCGGCCTATATGGGGCTGATCAAGCAGCTGGATGACAACCTTGGCCGCCTGTTCGCCTGGATGGATGAAAAGGGCCTCAGCGACAACACCATCGTCGCCTTCACCTCGGACCATGGCGACTACATGGGTGATCACTGGATGGGCGATAAGGACTTCTATCACGAGATGGCGGTGAAGGTGCCGCTGATCATCGCCGACCCCCGCCCCGAGGCACAGGGCACCCGCGGGTTGGTCACGGATGAACTGGTCGAAATGATCGACCTTGCCCCCACCTTCATGAAGGCTGTCGGCTGCCCCGCCAAACCCCATGTAATCGAAGGGCGTGATCTCACGCCGATCCTGCATGGCACGGACGGGTTCTCGCGCCGTTATGTTATCAGCGAACACGATTACCACTGGTCCGACATGGCCCGCACGCTGGAGCAGCCTCAGGAAGATGCCCATACCACGATGATCTTTGACGGGCGCTGGAAGTACATCCGCTGCGAAGGCTTCCGCCCGGTGCTGTTCGATCTTGAGACAGACCCGCAGGAGATCACGGATATCGGCGGCTCGGATCTGCCCGAACATGTCGCGGTGCGCGCACGGATGGAGGCGGCCCTCTTGGATTGGGCGACGCGCCATCACACGCGGATCACCGCAACCCAGACCGTGCTGGCGCGGCAGAAACTGGCGGCTGAAACCGGCATCCTGATCGGATTTTGGGATGAGGCCGAATACAAGGAGGTGGTCGGCAAGGCCTTTGAGGATCTCACCCCGCAGGGCCGCCCCTGACGCGGCCCCTAGCCCTGGCCGTGGAAGTGATCGTAGATCCTCTCGGCCAGGGCGGCTGAGATACCCTCGACGGCTTTAAGGTCCGACAGGTCGGCACGGCTCACCGCCTTGGCGCTGCCGAAATGCGCCAGCAGGGCCCGCTTGCGGCTGGCGCCGACCCCTGAGATTTCATCAAGCGGCGTTGCCCCCATCGCCTTGGCCCGCTTGGCCCGGTGGGTGCCGATGGCGAACCTATGCGCCTCGTCCCGCAGGCGCTGGATGAAATAGAGCACCGGATCGTTGCGCTGCAGGGCAAAGGCATTCTCGCCGGGGCGGTAGAACTCTTCTTTGCCGTGATCGCGGTCGACGCCCTTGGCGACACCCACCATGGGAATGTCCTGCACGCCGTGTTCTTCCATGATTTCTGCCACCGCCGAGACCTGCCCTGCGCCACCATCGATCAGCAGAAGATCCGGCCACATGCCCTTTTCGCGGTCGGGATCCTCTTTCAGCAGGCGCGAGAAGCGGCGGTTCAACACCTCTTTCATCATCCCGAAGTCATCGCCAGGGGTCAGGTCATCGCCCCTGATGTTGAACTTGCGATAGGCGTTCTTCATTAGACCTTCGGGGCCTGCCACGATCATTCCCCCCACCGCATTGCTGCCCTGAATGTGGGAGTTGTCGTAGACTTCGATCCGCTGCGGCGGGCCATCCAGACCAAAGGCATCGGCAAGACCTTTCAACAGCTTGGCCTGGGTCGCGCTTTCCGCCATGCGCCGGGCCAGGCTTTCGCGGGCATTGCGCACGGCACCTGCCACGAGTTCGGTCTTTTCGCCGCGCTGGGGCACCAGGATTTCGACCTTGTGGTCTGCCTTCTCGCTGAGCGCCTCCTGCATCAGATCGCCGTTCTCGATGTCGTCCGACAGGATCAGCTGACGCGGCGGCTGCTTGTTGCTGTAGAACTGGCCCAGGAAGGCCTCCATCACCTCGGCGGGGCTATTGTCCGCATCCACGCGTGGGTAGAAATCCTGGTTGCCCCAGTTCTGGTTGGCCCGGATGAAGAAGACCTGAACGCAGGCCTGCCCGCCCTCCATGTGCAACCCGATGATATCGGCCTCGGCCACGCCGCGCGGGTTGATCCCTTGCGAAGACTGCACTTGCGTCAGCGCCTTGATCCGGTCCCGCAGGGCGGCTGCGCGCTCGAACTCCATCGCCTCGGAGGCCGCCATCATCTGCTCGGCCAGTTCCTCCTGGATCTTGGTGGAGCGCCCCGACAGGAACCGTTCCGCATCCCGCACCGAGGCGGCGTAGTCTTCGACGCTGATTTCACCTGTGCAGGGGGCCGAGCAGCGTTTGATCTGGTATTGCAGGCAGGGGCGCGTACGGCTTTCAAACATCGCATCCGAACAGTTGCGCAACAGGAAGGCCTTTTGCAGCTGATTGAGCGTCCGGTTCACCGCCCCCGCGCTGGCAAAGGGGCCAAAATAGCTGCCCTTCTCCTTGCGCGCGCCGCGGTGTTTCTTGATCTGCGCAAAGGCGTGATCCTTGGAGACCAGGATATTCGGAAAACTTTTGTCATCGCGCAGCAGCACGTTGTACTTGGGCTTGAGCTGCTTGATCAGGTTCTGCTCCAAGAGCAGCGCCTCGGTTTCCGTCCGCGTGGTCAGAAACATCATCGAGGTGGTAAGCGCGATCATCCGCTCGATCCGGGGGCTGTTTCCCGGCCGTGTGTAGTTCGAAACCCGTGCTTTCAGGTTTCGCGCCTTGCCCACGTATAGAACCCGGCTTTCCGCATCCAGCATCCGGTAAACGCCCGGAGAGGCATCCAGCGTCTTCACATAATCCTGGATGACGGCATAGCCGCTGCGGGGCGTTTCGGAGATCTGATCGCTCATGTCGTCACACATATGATTCTCTGCATGTCGCTGCAATGTTTGCGCTTCGGGTTCAAGAGCGGACAAATCCACGACTCCTGTGGATAACTATGGAGATATCTTCAGGCTATCCCATCATTTCCCTTGTTTTCAGGCGATTTTGGAAAGTTGCATAAAAATTAAGCAACTTATTAAGATATTGTTTTCAAACATAATTTTTTCCATCACCTGACAAGTTTTTGAAAACAAAGACACTTTTGTAACGGGTTTGTGAAGCACGCCCTCCACGTGCACAACTTTCCCCTAGGGAACAGCGCGATGGGCTACTCCGTGCCAACCACATCCGGAGTTTCCCAGGCCAGATGTTGACCGCCATCGACGCAAATCAACTGCCCGGTGACCGCCGGAGCGGCCAGAAGATAGCCAAGCGCAGCGGTAATGTCCTCGAGGTTTGCCCCCCGGCGCAGAACCGTGCTGGCGCGCTGGCGGGCAAACTGCTCGGCGCTTTGCCTCGGGCCCTGCAGGGTGGGTCCGGGGCCGATGGCATTGACCCGGATGCCCGGCGCCAGGGCCTGTGCCGCCGTCTGCGTCAGGGTCCAAAGCGCCGATTTGGCCAGGGTGTAGCTCACGAACTCGGGCGTCAGCCGCCGCACCCGCTGATCGATCATGTTGACCACCAGCCCCCAGGCCTGCGGTTCCGCCTGCGCATCGACCGGCTGCGCGATCCCCTGCGCCGCCATGGCCTGGATCAGCAGGAAGGGTGCGCGCAGGTTGCTGCCGAAATGGCGGTCCCAGCTTTCCCGGGTCGCGGTCTCGATGCTGTCATGCTCGAAGATCGAGGCATTGTTGACCAGGCAGGTGACCGGCCCGCCCAGCGCCGTGGCCGCGGCAGGCAGCAGGGCTGCGGCGCCTTCCTCATCCAGCAGATCGGCCTGCAGCAATTCCGCCCGCCGCCCCAACGCCCGGATCGCCGCTGCCGTCTCTTCTGCCTCGCTGCGGGATGTGGCGTAGTGGACGCCGACATTATAGCCGTGCCGGGCCAGTTCGATGGCCATCGCCCGCCCCAGACGCTTGCCTGCTCCTGTCACCAAAGCCCGCATGGTTTCCTCCCCGACTATCTGCCTGCCTGGTGAGCTAGAGCAGGACCCACAGGTAGGCAACATATAGTCCGGTCAGCAAGGCCCCCCAACGACGGGTGATGTCCATCTTGAAAAAGACAAAAGGAACAATGATCACCGAGGCCGCCAGCATCACCCACAGGTCAAACCGCAGGAACTCCGGTGCGACCGAGATCGGACCAAAGAAGGTAGCGACCCCGATGATGGCCAGCAGGTTGAACATGTTCGAACCGATCACATTGCCCAGCGCCACATCGGCCTGGCGCCGCAAGGCCGCCATCACGGTGGTCGCCAGTTCCGGCAGAGAGGTGCCAATGGCAACCAGGGTCAGACCGATCACCGTTTCATCGATACCATACATGCGGGCAATGATCGTCGCATTGTCCACCAGCAGATCCGCCCCCAGAGGCAGGCCGATCAGCCCCAACAGAAGATAGACCCCGATGCGCCAGAACGGCATGTCCGGGTCGGCTTCCTCGATCTCCTCCAGATCCTCGTCCACCTCTGCGCCACTGCGCCTATGAGCACGGGCCTCGCGGAAGGCGCCGCCCAGAACCACGGCCAGTGCCGCCAGCAGGATCAAACCCGACCAGACCGTAAAGACCCCGACAAAGGCCAGCGCGATGAACAGGAGTGAGGCAACCAGCATATAGATGTAGTTCTTGCGCGTCTCGCATTCGCTGGTGTGCAGCCGCGACAGGATCGCAGGAACGCCAAGAACCAGCAGGATATTGGCGGTATTCGACCCCACCACATTGCCAAGCGCGATACCGTCGGCCCCATCCGTCACCGCATTGATCGCAATCAGAAGTTCCGGCGCAGAGGTGCCAAAGGCCACGATGGTCAGGCTGACGATCAGGGCGGGCACGCCAAGACGCAGCGACAGGTTCACCGCACCGCGCACAAGAGCGTCTCCCGCCAGAAGCAGGATCACCAGTCCCAGCCCGCACAACAGCCATGGCATCATCGCTGCGACCCTCCTTTTCCGCCCTTGCCGCAGGCACAGGGACCCTTGCCGATCCTAAATCGCCCACAGGATGAACAGCGGGCGGATTTCAGCCGCTTCTGTCCAGGCATCCGGAGCTTTCCGAACATGGCCAGAACCGCCATCGCCACCAGGAAAAGGGAAACAATCTTCAGTATCACGTCAGAGGCCAAACCGCGCAAACTCGGCGCGTTCCTCGATACAGTTCAAAGCGTCCTGCGCCAGGTGCATGCCAAACCGGCTCAGGAAGGGGCGTTTCATGCCATAACGGCGGATCCGCACCTTGTCGCCGTAGCGCTCTTTCAGCTTGGGCATGAGATGGGCGATCCCGTCGATCAGCCCCAGTTCCTGCGCGCGCCGGGCCAGCCAGACCTCGCCGGTGAACAGCTCTGTTTCAGGGCTCAGCGCATCGCCGCGCCGCGCCGTCACATGGTCGATGAAATTGTCGTGAATATCGTTCAGCAACCGCTTGAGCCGCTCCACGTCCTCAGGGTTTTCCGGGCGAAAGGGGTCCAGCATGGATTTGCTTTTGCCGGCGGTGTAGACACGCCGCTCCACCCCCTGACGGGCCAGCAGCACATGGGCGCCGAAACCGGCGGATATCACCCCGATGGAGCCGATCACCGAACTGGAATCCGCCCAGATCTCATCCGCCGAAGCCGCCAACCAGTAGCCGCCCGAGGCCGCGACATCCTCGACAAACGCGATGACCGGGATCTCCTTTTCCTCCGCCAGCTGGCGGATCCGCGCGCCGATCAGGGAGCTTTGCACCGGAGAACCGCCGGGTGAGTTGATCTCCAGCGCAACGGCGCTCGGCTTTCCCTTGCTGAAGGCGCGTTCCAGCACCGGGGTCAGCGCGGCATCGCTCAGGCTGCCTCTTCCGGCCATGCCGATTGCGCCGGACAGGCGCACGACAGAGACGAGGGGCGGCTTATTGAGAAAGGGTATGCGCAACTTCATGGCGCCGATGTAGAATGCCCCCCGCTCCGAAACAAGGTCCGCAAGCGGTGGAAACCGAACTGAGCGGAAAAAGCCCGGTGCCTCCGGCAAATTTGCAACGCACCTGCCTGCAATATGTTCGCGGCGTGCAGGCCTTCTCCCTGTTCGCGATTTGCAGAGTCCGCGCCGCAGGCGCACGGCGCGCCCCTGCGCGCCGCCGGGCCCAAGGCCGCCAATGCGTTTCGGCGCAGCCGAGGCGCACGCGGGCGCGGGAGCCCTTGCCTGTTACCTGCCACCGCCCTCAGGAGCGAATGCGCCAGCCGGTCTTGAAGATCCACCAGATCACCGCCAGGCACAGGCAGGTAAACCCGCCAATCGCCAGAAGACTGGTCACGACGGGCACATCCGAGGTGCCAAAGAACGACCAGCGAAAGCCAGAGATCAGATAGACCACCGGGTTGAACAGGGTGATCTTCTGCCAGATCGGTGGCAGCATAGAGATCGAGTAGAAAGATCCGCCCAGGAACACCAGCGGCGTCACGATCAATAGCGGCACCAGTTGCAACTGCTCGAAATTTCTTGCCCAGATCCCGATGATGAACCCCAATAGCGAAAAGCTCAGGCAGGTCAGCACCAGGAACAGCACCATGGCGCCGGGATGGGCGATGCTCAGATCCACAAACAGCGAGGCCGTGCCCAGGATCACCAATCCGATGAACAGGGCCTTGGTTGCCGCCGCGCCCACGTATCCCAGCACGATCTCAAGGAAGTTCACCGGCGCCGACAGAAGTTCGTAGACGGTGCCGATGAACTTGGGGAAGTAGATCCCGAAGGACGCGTTCGATATGCTCTGGGTCATCACGCTCAGCATGATCAGCCCCGGCACGATAAAGGCGCCATAGGCGATCCCCTCCACCTGGTCGATGCGGCTGCCGATGGCGGCGCCAAAGACCACGAAATACAACGAAGTCGACAGGACCGGCGACAGGAAGCTCTGCAACAGGGTGCGAAAGAAACGCCCCATTTCAGAGCGGTAGATCGATGCAACCGCCATCCAGTTCATGACTGTTCTCCCGCGACAAGACCCACGAATATATCCTCAAGGCTGGATTGGCGCGTCACCACATCCGCCAGGACCAGCCCCGCGCCCGCAACATCGTTCAAAAGCGCCGTGATGCCGGTGCGTTCGGCGCGGGTGTCGTAGCTGTAGATCAGCGACCGCCCCTCACGCGCCAGCTCCAGCCCATAGGGTGACAGGGCCTGCGGGATCGCCTCGATCGGCTCGCTCAGCTGTACTTCCAACTGTTTCTGTCCCATCCGCGCCATAAGGGCGGCCTTGTCTTCCACCAGCAGGATCTGCCCCTTGGTGATCACCCCCACCCGGTCGGCAATGGCTTCGGCCTCTTCGATGTAATGGGTGGTCAGGATGATGGTGACGCCCGCCGCCTTCAGCTCGCGCACCACCTCCCACATGTCCTTGCGCAGCTCCACATCGACCCCGGCGGTGGGCTCGTCCAGGAACAGGATGCGCGGCTCGTGGCTCAGCGCCTTGGCGATCAGCACCCGCCGCTTCATGCCGCCCGAAAGTTCCTTGATCTGGCTCTTGCGCTTATCCCAGAGCGAGAGCTTTTTCAGGATGACCTCCAGCAGCGCGTCATTGCGGGGCTTGCCGAACAGCCCGCGGGAAAACCGCACCGAATTCCAGACGGTCTCGAAAGGCTCCAGGTTGATCTCCTGAGGCACCAGACCGATCAGGCGGCGGGCCGCGCGAAACTCCTGCGCGATGTCATGCCCGCCCACCGTGACGCTGCCAGAGGTCGGCGTGGTGATGCCGCAAACGGTCGAGATCAGCGTCGTCTTGCCCGCTCCATTTGGTCCCAGAAGGGCCAGGATCTCCCCCTCCTCAATCTCAAGAGAGGCGCCCTTCAAAGCCTCAAAGCCGCCCTCGTAGGTCTTGCGCAGATCGCGGATAGACAGGATCGCTGACATGATATCTCCGTCACTGTGGATAGGGCGCAGGCTATCGAGCGGCGGCATTTGCCACCACTGGCGAGACGCGCAACCGCCTGTGCATGCATGCAGGGAAAACCCAGCGTCGGCCTGGGTTCAGGCGCCGGTGATCTTCTTGAACCAGCCCTTCTTCTCTGCGGCGGCCTCTTCACCGCCCGCGCCTTCCGGAGCCAGATGGGTCTGCAGGTTTACAAAGAACTGATCGGCCATCTTTTTGGCAAACCCGTCGATGATCCGACTGCCAAGCTGCGCCAGCTTGCCGCCGACCTTGGCCTCCACGTCATAGGACAGGAGCGTGCCCGTTTCCGAGGGCGCCAGGGTCACCACGGCGCCGCCCTTGGCAAACCCTGCCGCCCCGCCCTTGCCTTCGCCGGTAATGGTCAGCTTTTCACCCGGCACCAGGTCCGACAGGGTCACCTGCCCCTTGAAGGTGGCCTTCACTGGTCCGACCTTCTGGGTAACACTCGCCTCGAAGCCCTCCTCGGGCGATCCGGTGACCTCGGTCGCGCCGGGCACACAGGCTTTCAGGATCTCAGGCGTCAATAGTGCCGCATAGACCTCGGCCGGCGGGGCTGCGATTTCCTTCTGATCACTCATCTGCATGGCGGTATCCTCCGTATGACCTGGGTGTGGCGTTGCTGCCCTGCACCCAGACCTAGCCGAACGTTGCGACCTCTGCAAAGCCGGAAGCCGAAAGTTGACAGGGGCTCAGAGCGCTTGGCTGGCATTCCGCCCCGCGTCACTCCACCGGTCGGGCGTTGGCGGCGGGCATCAGATGATCGACCACTGCTGCAATGACAGTGCCGTCGCGCAGGATGCGCCCATGTCCCAGACCTGCGGTCACATGCAGCCTGGCACCGGGCCAGCTCTCGGCCAGGGCGCGCCCTTCGGAGGCAGGCACCACCCGGTCGCCATTGTCATGCACGATCAGCGCGGGCTGTGACAGGCCGGGTGCCAGATCTGTGCCGCGCAGCGCCTTGAACGGGACGCCATAGCGCCGCTCCAGCCGTTTCTGTGCGCCCCTTGCCACCTTTTCGCCAAAGCCCAGAAGGCGCGCGATCTTACCAAGGTACAGCTCCAGATCCGTTGGCGGCGCAAGCAGGGCAACCCGGTCGACCTTGAGCCCGCGCGCCAGCGCCGCAACCGTTGCCGCCGCACCGTTGGAATGGGCGACGATCCCGGCAAGCGGCCCCAGATGGGTCGCGACCTCCTCGGTCACCCAGAGCATTTCCGGCAGGGAGCTGCGCCGCCCGGCAGCCGCACCGTGACCCGGGGCATCAAAGGCGACAACGCGAAACCCTGCCTCAACCAGCGGCGCTGCAAAACCGCCCAATTGCCCTGCCCGCCCCGACATGCCGTGCACCAACAGGATCGTTGGCAGAACCGCCTGCCCCCGCGCACCGCAATGCTGCCCAACCGGGCGCCAGTCATAAACCGGGATCTGCGCGCCCGCTTTCAGGGTCAATGGCCGCGCCGCAGAGGTGGCCAGCCAGCTCTTTTCCTGAGGCGACAGCTTGTGGCGCCGGGGCGTGGTGAACAGTCGCGCCAGCACAAAGGCGGCCGCTGTCGGCGAGACGCTCCCCAACAGCCCCGAAATCCGCTGGATCAGCGCAAGGACAGGCGGGCGGCGCTTGGGTTTGATGTGCGTTGTGGCGCTGACCATGGCTGGCCCTCCTGATGCTGTGCGATGCGGGAAGACACGGGAGGAGTTCATTCCGTGTTCCTGATCATCAAAATAGTAGGTTCTATTTAAGAACTCATAATCAGTTCCATTTGGGAACCATGTCAATCCATGCTATGGAGGGCCCATGAAATGGCATGACATGAAAGATGCCGCCTGCCCGGTGGCCCGGGCGATGGCGGTGATAGGCGACCGCTGGACCCTGTTGATTTTAAGGGAATGTTTTCTTGGAACCCGCCGGTTCGACGGGTTTCAGCAGCGTCTTGGAATCACCCGGCATCTGCTGGCGGAACGGTTGAAACGGCTGGAGTCTGCGGGCCTGTTGAAGCGCCACCCCTACCAGGAGCGCCCCCTGCGTCATGAATACAGGCTCACCGATTCGGGAAAGGCCTTTGCCCCGGTCATGCTGGCGCTGCAGGATTGGTCCCGCAACAACCTGCCCTGTGACGACAGCGCTCCGATCTCTTTCGTGCTGCGCGAGAACGGCGCGGAGATCGACCCGGTTCTGACCGACCGGCGCAGCGGGCAGGAACTGAACCACCGCACGGTCTTGATGCGGCCAAACACAGAAACACGCGCCAAGGGCTGACCGGCTGCACATGCGCTGTGCATGCATGAGCGCCCCAATATCTTGATGTCGAGACACCCGCATTATATCTCGACGACAAGATAAAAGGAGTTGCCTCATGAAAATCATCCTCTTTGGCGCCACCGGCGATGTGGGCCATGCCACCCTGCGCGAAGCTTTGACCCGCGGCCATCAGGTCACGGCGGTCGCGCGCAATCCGGGGCGCCTGACGGCCCTGTCCCCCAAGGTGAAAACCGTGGCGCTGGATCTGCTGACAGAGACCAATGCCGCGGCACAGGCGGCTGACGGGCATGACATCCTGATCAGCGCCCTGCGCCCTGCAGCGGGTCGCGAAAGCGATCTGGTCCCCCTGACCCGCACCGCTCTGGCAGCCGCGCGATCTGCGGGCATCCCCGCCCTGATCACCGGCGGGGCGGCTCTGTTGAAACTGGCCGATGGCAGCGGCCACACGGTTCTGAGCGCTCCCGGTTTCCTGCCGCCCGAAATCCGCCCCATCGCCGAGGCCTGCGCCGCGCAGGATGCGCTGCTGGAAGCGGAGCAGGAGACCTGCTGGACCTGCCTGCGCCCGCCCGCGATGCTGCTGCAGGACAGCCGCACGGGGCAGTACCAGTTGGGCACGGACACGCTGGTCACCGATGCCGAGGGGCAATCGCGGATTTCCTATGCGGATTTTGCCGTTGCCATGATGGACCTTGCCGAGGCGCCGCAATCCCCCCGCCGTCGTCTCACCGCAGGCTGGGCGGCTCCCGCGCCCGCTCTGCAGCCCGGCTGACGCCGAAACTGCAGCGGCCTTGGGCCCGGCAGCGCGCTTTTGCAAGACAACAGACGAGATCGGCAGCCGCAACCCTACCCGTATCGCGCGTCCGCGCCGTGCCGTCCGGCACGGCGCCCGGCCCAACGGCAGCAGATCATCCAGGATGATCTTCCTGTCGGCGGGAGTTCCCCCCCCTGCCCCGACCCAGGCCCAGGCTTAGAGCATCACGGAAACCACCCGCGCTATCGGTTGCCCTTGGGGATTTCCTCCCTCAGCGTCCAATCGTAAGTGCCTTCGTCCCGTTCACGCACGGTCTGCTTCCAACCCATGTCCTCGGACCGCTCCTTGAAGGCGATCCCTTCCGGGGAATGCCGGGTGATCCCGTCAAAGATCGTCGCAAGGCGCTGGGTCTGCATCAGACCGGTCTGTTCGATCGCCTGGTTGATCACCATCTTCTGCATCGCAAGCTGGTTGACCGGCACTGTCGCCATGCGCGCCGCCAGTTCCTCCACCGCGTCATCCAAGCGCTCCTGCGGCACCGCCTTCAGCACCAGCCCCATGTCGGCCGCCTCCCGCCCGGAAATCTTGTCACCGGTGAACAGCATCCGCTTGGCCCGCTCCGCGCCCAGCCGGTAGACCCACATCGCCGTCGTCGGACAGCCCCAGACACGGGCGGGCATGTAGCCGATCTGGGCCTCCTCGGCCATGATCGTCATGTCGGCGCATAGCGCGATGTCCGAACCGCCCGCCACCGCAAAACCATGTACCTTGCAGACCACCGGCTTCACCGCCCGCCAGAGCGACATGAAATGCTGGGTGTTTTCCCACATGAAGCGATAATCCTTGATCGGATCCCAGGGCATGGCTTGCGTCGCCTCACCCGATCCATTGCCTTCGGCGTAATAGGCCAGGTCATAGCCCGCACAGAAGGCCTCGCCCGCGCCGGACAGGACCATCACATGCACGCCGGGATCCGCATCCGCCCGCGCCACCGCCGCCGCCAGATCCTGCGGCATGCGATCGTCGATGGCGTTCATCACATCCGGCCGGTTCAGCGTAATCCGCGCGATCCGACCGTCTTTTTCATAGGCAACCGTGGTCATCTTTTCCTCCCTCTCTTGAGGTCAGAAAAGCACGCCCGGCCTTGCAGACAAAGCCGGGCGGACGTGACGTCAGTTGGATCAGTTCCGTTGGATCAGTAGGGAAGACCCACGTAGTTTTCCGCCAGAGAAGCCTGCGCCGCGTCAGACGAGAACAGGTAATCTAGATCGGTGCATTGCAGGCGCTGATCCACCGCCTCGGCCCCGGGGAACAGGTGCAAAAGGTTGGTCATCCACCAGCTGAACCGCTCTGCCTTCCAGACGCGCGCCAGCGCCTTTTCGGAATAGGCGTCCAGCCCGGCACTGTCGCCCTTCAGGTAGTGATCCATGAACCCATGATAGAGATAGTAGATATCCGAGGCCGCCGAATTCAGCCCCTTGGCTCCGGTCGGCGGTACGATATGCGCGGCATCGCCAGCCAGGAACAGGTTGCCATAGCGCATCGGCTCGGCCACGAAACTGCGTAGGGGAGCGATCGATTTCTCGATCGAAGGACCGGTTTCCAACCCGGCGGCGACGTCTTCGGGCAGGCGGCGTTTCAGCTCTTCCCAGAAGGCCTCATCCGACCAGCCTTCGGGCTTGTCCGTCAGCGGGACCTGGATGTAATAGCGGCTCAGGACCTGGCTGCGCAGGGAGCAGAGCGCAAAGCCGCGCTCGTGCCGGGCATAGATCAGCTCCGGCGACACCGGCTTGGTTTCCGACAGCACCCCCAGCCAGCCGAAGGGGTAGACCTTCTCGTATTCCTTCAGCACATCCGACGGAATCGACTTGCGGCTGACACCATGGAACCCGTCGGCACCCACGATGAAATCGGCGTCCACGCGATGCTCTGCCCCGTCCTTTTCGTAGGTGAGGTAGGGGGCATCCGATTTCAGATCATGAGGCTGCACATTGGCGGCACCGTGAATCACCACCCCGCCCATGGCATCGCGTGCTGCGTAAAGATCACGGGTCACCTCGGTCTGACCATAGACCATCACCGTTGCGCCGTTCGCGTATTTCTCAAGATCGACACGATCGGTGCGCCCCTGATGGGCGATGTAGAACCCCTCGTGCACTTCACCTTCGGCATCCATACGTTCGGCACAGCCCGCTTCGCGCATCAAGTTGACGAAACCATGCTCCAGCACCCCGGCCCGGATCCGGCCCAGAACATAGTCGCGAGATTGCCGTTCCAGCACGATGCTATCGATGCCCTTGCGGTGCAAAAGCTGCGACAATAGCAGGCCCGAGGGGCCACCACCGATGATCGCGACTTGGGTTTTCTCTACAGTCATTAACGCGCCTCCGATTGAAAGTGAGCGGTACTATGGCGGTGACCGCAGCTTTTGCGAATGGACCATCTGCGCAACTTCTTGTACATTTCGTACATGACCGATGCACTTCAGATCCGCAGCTACAACCTGTTCGGGGAAACCGACGAACTGGCGGATGTGCTCCATGTGGAGACCATTCGCTCCCGCTCGGAACAACACGACTGGGAGCTTTCCCCACATCGGCATGCCCGTCTGCATCAGATTCTGTTCATGACCAGCGGCGGCGGCAAGGTGGACCTGGACGGCAAGCCCAATGACCTGCCAGCCCCCTGTTTCGTCAATATCCCGCGCGGCGTGGTGCATGGGTATCAGTTTGACCCCGACACCATGGGCTGGGTCGCGACCCTGCCATCGGATCTGCTGGATCACTCCATTCGCGCGGGCGAAGGGGTGCATGGTCCGCTGGATCACCCCTGCGTGCAGCCCCTGCCGCAAGAGCTGCACAGCATGGCTGAAACCCTGTTTCGCGAATATCACGGTCAGAGCTTTGCGCGGGCCCAGATGCTGCGTGCGCTGGCAGGCGCCCTGACCGCCCTGGCGGCCCGCCACATTCACGAAGCCGAAGGCAAAGGGCGTCACACCGAAGGCAGCCCGGTGTTTACCCGCTTTGAAACCCTGGTTGAGCAGCACTTTCGCAGCCGCCGCCCTTTGGCGGATTACGCTGACGATTTGGCCGTGTCTCCCACCCATCTCAATCGCATCGTGCATCAGGCCACCGGTCAGTCGGCCTCGCATCTGGTGAACGAACGCATGCTGCGCGAGGCACGCCGGATGCTGCTTTATACCTCTCTCAGCGCGGCCCAGATCGCCTATGAGCTGGGCTTCAGCGATCCGGCCCATTTCAGCCGGGTCTTCGCAAAGGGCACCGGCATGCCCCCTCGCAGATTCCGCACCCGGTTGGGCGACAGCCCCTGATCTCACATCTGCGAAGGCTCACGCGGCACCGGCAATAGCCCATTGAGAAGCATCGCGAGATACTGTTCGGCGATCTCTTCATGGGGAACCGGGCGCGCGGTGCGGTTCCAGAAGGGGATCCAATTGAGCGCCCCAAAGACCCCTGCGGCCACAAGCCGTGGATCGCAGTGGCGGATCACCCCTTCGCGGATGCCCTGTTCGATCAGCGCACGCAGCTGAAAATCCACGCGGGCCTTGCCCTCGTGCAGGGCCTCGCGGCGCTCGGGCGACAGGCTGTGCGGGCGCACCATGGCAAGGCTGGCGCCCAGATCCGTCGAGACCCATTCGCAGTACCCCCGGATCAGACGCGAGATCCGCTCCTCCACCGGCAGGCTGTCATCACGGCTCAGCTCCATCACCTCGCCCAGGAACTCCAGGCTCAGCTGATGGCACCCAAACAGGATGTCCTCCTTGCTTTGCACATAATAGTAGATCGTGCGCTTGGTGATATTGAGCGCCGCCGCGATATCCTCCAGCGAGGTCTGCTCATAGCCCTGATCGTTGAACAGGCGTGCCCCGGCCATCAGCACCGCGCGGCGCTTGATCTCGCGCTGCGCGCTGCGGCTGTCTGCCGCCTTTGTCGCCGTCTTGGCCCAGGTCTTGTTTCCCATCGCGAATGCCCGTCATACCCCTGCGCACACCCAAAGCCCCATCGATTGACGCCCGGTAATTACACTCACCAGTTACACGGTTCTTGACAGTTTGCCCAGCCCGCATTGAAAGTAACCCGCAAGTGTAATTTCGACTCGCACACAGTTTTGACACGCGCAGGGGAGAGAACCAATGACTGCACATGTGATGGTCGCCGGGGTGGGCATGACCAAATTCGCCAAGCCCGGCCAGAATGACCCCTATACGGAAATGGGCGCCGCCGCCGTGCGCGATGCGCTGGCGGATGCGGGTCTGCCCTATGATGCGGTGCAACAGGCCTATGCGGGCTATGTCTATGGCGACAGCACCTGCGGTCAGGCCGCTCTCTACAAGGTGGGCATGACCGGCATTCCGGTGATGAACGTCAACAACAATTGCTCAACCGGGTCGACCGCCCTGTTCATGGCGCGTCAGGCGGTGGAATCGGGTGCCGTCGACGTGGCGCTGGCGCTGGGGTTCGAACATATGCAACCCGGCGCGCTCACCTCGCATTGGACCGACCGACCCAGCCCCTTTGATGCCTTTGATGCGGAAACCGACGATCTGGTTGGCAATCCCCAGATCCCGCTGGCGCTGCGCTATTTCGGCGGCGCGGGCAAATCGCATATGGAGAAATACGGCTCCACCATGCTGGATCTGGCCCGCATCCGCGCCAAGGCCAGCCGCCACGCGGTGAACAATCCGCTGGCCCTGTTCCGCAATGAGCTGACCCCCGAGGACGTGTTGGAAAGCCCCACGATCTGGGAGGGCGTGATGACCCGCCTGATGGCCTGCCCGCCCACCTGCGGCGCAGCCGCCGCGGTCGTGGTCAGCGAGGCTTACGTCAAGAAACACGGGCTGAGCAGCAATGTGCGCATCATCGGCCAGGCGATGACCACCGATTATGCCAGCACCTTTGAAGACCACGACATGATGAAGGTCGTCGGCTATGACATGACCGCCGCTGCCTCCAAACAGGTGCAGGAGCAGACCGGCATCGGCATCGACGATGTGGATGTGGTCGAGCTGCACGACTGTTTCGCCCATAACGAGATGATCACCTACGAAGGTCTTGGCCTCTGCCCCGAGGGCGGCGCGTCGAAGTTCATCGCCGATGGCGACAACACCTATGGCGGCAAATATGTGACCAACCCCTCGGGCGGTCTCTTGTCCAAGGGGCACCCGCTGGGCGCCACTGGTCTTGCGCAATGCTACGAGCTGACTCGTCAGCTGCGCGGCACCGCAGGCAGCACGCAGGTAGAAGGTGCCCGCACCGCGCTGCAGCACAACCTTGGTCTGGGCGGTGCCTGCGTCGTCACCATGTATCAGGCGCAGTGAGGCGGCGATGATCGATACCTCATATGTCGGCCACGTGACCGATCCCTATTCGGTCACGGTCGAAAAAGGCCGGTTGCGGGATTTTGCCCGCGCCACCGGCCAGAGCGACCGCGTCTATCTGGATGAGGCAGCCGCGCAGGCGGCAGGCTATCGCGGCCTGCTGGCGCCGCCCACCTATCTGTTCTCGCTCGATCTGGACCGGGAAGATCCCTTCTACTTCATCACCCTTCTGAAGATCGACCTTGCGCGGGTCCTGCATGGCGAGCAGGCCTTTACCTATGGCGCGCCGATCTGTGCCGGGGACACCGTGACACTCGTCAGCGAAGTCACCGATATCTACGCCAAGAAGGGCGGCGCCATGGAGTTCGTGCATCTGAAGACCTCGGCCACCAACCAGCTGGGCGAGGATGCCGGCAGCATGACCCGCACCGTGATCGTGAGGCATCCGCAATGACAATGCCAACATATGCCGAGATCAAGGTGGGCGACCCGCTGCCGCCGCTGACCACCAAGGAAATCACCCGCACCACACTGGCGCTGTTTGCCGGGGCTTCGGGCGATCACAACCCGATCCATATCGACATCGATTTCGCCAAAGCCGCTGGGATGCCCGACGTCTTTGCCCATGGCATGCTGAACATGGCCTATCTGGGCCGCCTGCTGACGGGATGGGTGCCGCAATCGGCCTTGCGGGAATTCACCACCCGTTTCGTGGCGATCACCCAGGTGCATGCGGTGATCACCTGCACCGGCAAGGTGGTGGAAAAACGCGACGGCAATCTGGTGGCGCTGGAAATCGAGGCTGCCGATCAGAACGGCGAGGTCAAACTGGCCGGAACCGCGCTGATCGAGCTGCCATAAAGACAAAGGACGAGACTCAATGAGCAAACTTGCAGGCAAGACCGCCTATGTCACCGGCGCAGGCCGTGGCATCGGCCGCTCCATCGCGCTGAAACTGGCGGAAGACGGTGCCAATGTGGTGCTGAACGATCTGGATGCCGAACCGGCGAACGAGGTAGTCGCCGAAATCGAAGCCATGGGCGGCAAGGCCCTGGCCGTTGCGGGCTCGGTCACCGCCGCCGGCTTTGCCGAGGATTTCATCCAAGGCGGGATCGACAAGTTCGGCGGCGTCGACATCATCGTCAACAACGCGGGCTACACTTGGGACAGCTTCATCGGCAAGATGAGTGATGAGCAGTTCGATGCCATGATCGATGTGCACCTGAAGGCGCCCTTCCGGATCCTGCGCGCTGCCGCACCGTTCATTTCGCAAGCCGCCGCTCAGGAGGCCGCCGAAGGACGCGAGGTCTTCCGCAAGGTGGTCAATATCTCGTCGATCTCGGGCACCGGCGGCAACGCGGGCCAGGCCAACTACTCGGCCGCGAAATCCGGCGTCGTCGGCCTGACCAAGACCATGGCCAAGGAATGGGGCCGCTTCAAGGTGAACGTCAATGCGGTGGCCTTCGGCATGATCTCCACCCGCCTGACCGAAGCCACCGACGAGAAGAAATCCATCGAGGTCGAAGGCAACAAGATCGGCATCGGCATCCCCAAGAAACTGGTGCAGGGCATGGAGATGATGATCCCCCTGGGCCGCGCCGGCACGCCGGAAGAGGCCGCGGGCGGCGTCTATCTCTTCTGCATTCCCGAAAGCAACTATGTTTCGGGCCAGACCCTGATCGTGGGCGGCGGCCTGTCGGGCACCTGATGTGAAACAGGGCCTGCTCCCCCGAGGGGGCGGGCCATCAAGAGGGGGGAGGCGACATCATGCTGCAAGGCACCCGCATTATCGAGGTCGAGGGTCTTGGCCCCGGCCCATTCGCTGCGATGACACTGGCCGATATGGGCGCCGATGTGATCTGCATCCACCGCAAGGGCGGCGGTGTCACCCCCGGCATGCCGGAACGTTCAGTACTGGATCGCGGCAAACGCTCGATCGCGCTGGACCTGAAGGATCCCGACGATATCGAGACCTTCATGGCCCTGGTGGAAACGGCCGACGGTCTGATCGAGGGTTTTCGCCCCGGCGTGATGGAGAAACTCGGCATCGGGCCTGAGGCCTGCCATGCCGTGAACCCGAGCCTTGTCTTTGGCCGCATGACCGGCTGGGGCCAGGACAGCGCCCTCTCTCATGCCGCCGGGCATGATCTGAACTATATCTCCCTGTCCGGCGCGCTCTGGTACGGATCGAACCCCGGCGATACGCCGCTGACGCCTGCCACGCTGGTCGGCGATATCGGCGGCGGCGCCATGTATCTGGTAGCCGGCATGTTGGCCGGGATCCTGCGCGCCCGCACCAGCGGCGAAGGCTGCGTGGTTGATGCGGCGATCTATGACGGATCGGCCCATATGATGAACCTGTTGATGAGCATCCGGCAAGCCGGGAACTTTGGCGATGCGCGCGGGCAGAACCTGCTGGACGGCCCGCATTGGAGCCGCACCTACGCCTGCGCCGATGGCGGTTTCATGTCGGTGCAATGTCTTGAGCCGAAATTCTACGCGCAGTTCCTGGATCTGATCGGCCTTGCGGAGGATCCCGAATTCCAGCGCCAGTTCGACAAGGCGCTCTGGCCTGCCCTGACCGGGCGCCTGGCCGGGATCTTCGCCAGCCAGCCCCGCGATCACTGGGCGGGGATCTTCGAAGGCACCGACGCCTGTGTCGCGCCTGTGCTAAGCCCCGGCGAGGCGCTGACCCACCCGATGAACGCCCGCGGCACCTGGGTCGAAGCCCATGGCGCGCTGCAGGCCGCCCCGGCGCCGCGGTTCTCTGGCGCTGGCGACTGGACCGCGCCCGAAAGCCCCGCACGGGGGCAGCACGCAGATGAAATCCTGGCCGAACTGGGCCGCAAGAAGGACTGAAGCCATGACAGCCCAAACGACAGCGCATGTCTCTCCCTGGATGAATGACGAGCTCACGATGCTGCAGGACAGCTGCCGCAGCTTTTTCACCGCCGAGATGACCCCGCACGAGGAACGCTGGCAGAAACAGGGCCATATCGACCGGGAGTTCTGGAACAAGGCCGGCGAGTTCGGCCTGCTCTGCGCCAGCGTCCCCGAGGAATACGGCGGCATGGGCGGCGATTTCCGCCACGAGGCGGTGATCACCACCGAACAGTTCCGCGCCGCCGGGTTTTCCGGCTTTGGAAACTCGGTCCACAGCCAGATCTGCGCAGGCTATATCCTCGACTACGGCACCGAGGATCAGAAGCAGCGCTGGCTGCCCAAGATGGCCAGCGGCGAAATGGTCTGCGCCATCGCCATGACCGAACCCGGCACCGGATCGGACCTGCAGAACATCAAGACAAACGCCCTGCGCGATGGCAACGACTATGTGCTCAGCGGCTCCAAGACCTTCATCACCAATGGTCAGCAGGCCGATCTGATCATCGTGGTCTGCAAGACCGATCCCGCACAGGGCGCCAAGGGGATCTCGCTTCTGGTGGTGGAAACCGAGGGCGCCGAAGGCTTTGCACGGGGTCGCAATCTGGAAAAACTGGGCCTCAAGAGCCAGGACACGTCAGAGCTGTTCTTTGACAATGTGCGCGTGCCGCCCGAGAACCTGCTAGGCGGGGTCGAGGGGCAAGGGTTCTACCAGCTGATGAAGGCGCTGCCGCAGGAACGGCTGGTGATCGCCCTGGGGGCTGCCGCCGTGATCGAGAGGGCGCTGGAGGACACCGTCGCCTATACCTCGGAGCGGCGCGCCTTTGGGCAAGCCCTGATCGAGATGCAGAACACCCGCTTCAAACTGGCCGAGGCCAAGACCATCGCCCATATCGCCCGGGTGTTCCTGGATGACTGCGTCGCCAAGCACCTGCGCGGAGAGCTGGACGCCGCCACGGCCTCGATGGCGAAATGGTGGGTGACGCAGATGCAATGCGACGTGGTCGACGAATGCCTGCAGCTGCACGGCGGCTACGGCTACATGCTGGAATACCCGATCGCCAATATGTACGCCGATGCCCGCGTGCAGAAGATCTACGGCGGCTCGAACGAGATCATGAAGGAACTGATCGCCCGCACCCTGACGCAATAGCGCCAGGGGCAGCGGGTCAGCCGTCCTTCTGGGCGGCGGCCTTCTTCATCCGAGCCAGCAGTTCGGCCTTGCTCTCACGCTTGCTGTAGGGGTTCTTATCGGTGCCCTTGGCGTTGTGCTCGCTATGCCGGGGCGCGTTGCGGCCCAGTTTCGGGCCGCCCTGTTTGCCGTAATCCATTGTCCACTCACATCTTGTCTGAAATGCTGCGACGCGCGATCAGCCCTCGCGGACCGTGTCGATCATCAACTGCACGTTGTCCGGGTTTGCATCGGGTGTGATGCCGTGGCCCAGGTTGAAGATATGCGGCCCACCGCGCAAGGCGTTGACGATATGGCGGGTCTCATCAACCAGTTCCTGACCGCCGGTCACCATGTGGCGCGAGGCAAGGTTGCCCTGCACGCAGCCATCCACCTGCACATGTTCCGCAACCCACTCAGGTGTCACCGAGTTGTCCACTGCAACGCAATCGACACCGGTCGCCTTGGCAAAGCCGATATAGCCCTCGCCCGCCTCGCGCGGGAAACCGATGACCGGAATGCCCGGGTGGCGTTCTTTCAGCGCTGCGGTGATCTGGCGGCAGGGTTCCAGCGCGTAGTTCTGGAAGTCCTCGCCTTTCAGCGATCCGGCCCAGCTGTCAAAGATCTTCACGACCTCGGCGCCTGCCTCGATCTGCTTTGACAGGTAATCGATGGTCGCCTCGGTAATGCGGGTCAGCAGCGCTTCGAACAGGGCACGGTTTTCCGCCTTCAGCGCATGGGCCGGACCCTGATCCGGGGTGCCGCGTCCCGCGATCATATAGGTCGCCACGGTCCAGGGCGCCCCGGCAAAACCGATCAGCGCCGTCTCGCTCGGGAGTTCCCGCTTCAGGATCTTCAGGGTCTCGTAGATCGGGTTCAGCGTCTCGTGGATGTCGCTGGCCGGTCCCAGCTTGGCAAAATCCGCATCGGTGGTGATGGTGGACAGGCGCGGGCCTTCGCCGGTCACGAACCACAGATCGGCGCCCAGCGCCTGCGGCACCAGAAGGATATCGGCAAAGAGGATCGCCGCATCGAACCCGTAGCGGCGGATCGGCTGCAGGGTGACCTCGGCCGCCAGTTCGGAATTGTAGCACAGCGACAGGAAATCCCCGGCCTCGGCCCGTGTTGCGCGATATTCCGGCAGATAGCGACCGGCCTGGCGCATCATCCAGATCGGCGGCACATGCTGTTTTTCACCTGCCAATGCGCGCAGCAGTTTCTTCTGTTCGGCCATGGGATCCCTCGCTTGTCTCTGGCTTACTGAGGTCTAGCCAAAGCGGCAAATTGTCAAGGGCAGTGAGCCTCATGCTTGTCACGGCATAATGTCGCGAATAAAGGTTCTGACATGACACAGAACCTGCCCTCCCCCGCCTCGCCCCTGAAGATCGGCACCCGTGGATCGCCCCTGGCGCTGGCCCAGGCGCATGAGACGCGCGATCGTCTGGCCGCCGCATTCGACCTGCCGCAGGACGCGTTCGAGATCGTGGTGATCAAGACGACCGGCGACAATCAGGCGCTGATCGCGGCGGATCGCCCGCTGAAGGAGATCGGCAACAAGGGTCTGTTCACCAAGGAAATCGAAGAGGCCATGCTGAGTGGCGGCATCGACATTGCCGTTCACTCGATGAAGGACATGCCGGTGGCGCAGCCCGAAGGGCTGGTACTGGATTGCTACCTGCCGCGCGAGGACGTGCGCGATGCCTTTGTCTCTCCCAGCCTGTCTTCCATCGCCGATCTGGCACCGGGGGCGGTGGTGGGCACCTCCTCCCTGCGGCGGCGTGCGCAGCTGCTGAACCGGCGTCCCGACCTGCAGGTGGTCGAGTTCCGCGGCAACGTGCAGACCCGGCTGAAGAAGCTGGCCGATGGCGTGGCCGATTGCACCTTCCTTGCCATGGCGGGCCTCAACCGCCTAGGCATGAGCGATGTCCCCGCAACCGGCATCGATACGGATGACATGCTGCCCGCCGTGGCGCAGGGGGCCATCGGCATTGAACGGCGCGAAGGGGACAGCCGCGCGGCCGATATGCTGGCGGCCATCCACGACCTGGAAACCGCCCAGCGCCTGGGGGCGGAACGCGCCTTCCTGGCGGCGCTGGATGGCTCCTGCGAAACGCCGATTGCGGGACTGGCGGAACTGGACGGCAGCACCCTGCGCCTGCGCGGCGAAGTGCTGCGTCCCGATGGCTCAGAAGCCCTGCAGGATGCCCAGAGCTGCGCCATCGAGGACGGCCCAGCCCTGGGTCGCGAAATGGCTGCGAAACTGCTGGCGCAGGCCGGAACAGGCTTCTTTGACTGGCGCGGGTAACGCGTCCTGACGCCACGCCCTTCTTGACCGGAGCGCCCCTGCCCTGAACACTTCGGGGCGGGAGGACTGCGATCATGACACCGGGAAAGACCTATCTCACTTCGGATGAAATCCGCCCCCTGGCCGAACGATCAGACTTGATGGGGCTGTGGCTGCTCATGCATTGCTGGGGCACCATCGCACTGGCGCTGACGCTGTTTGGCTTCTGGCCCAATGCACTGACATTCGTGCTGGCAATCATGGTGATCGGCTCGCGCCAGTTGGGACTGGCGATCCTGATGCATGAGGCCGCGCATAACGCCCTGTTCAAGACCCGCCGCCTGAACGAGGTCGCCGGAGACTGGCTCTGCGGGCGGCCGATCCTGGCCGACCTTGCCGCCTATCGGCACTATCACCTGACCCACCACCGCTTTACCCAGACCGAGAAGGACCCTGATCTGGTGCTCTCGGCCAAGTTCCCCACCTCCCGCGCCTCCCTGCGGCGCAAGTTCACCCGCGATCTGACCGGGCAGACCGGGATCAAGCAGCTGGTCGGGCAGATCCTGATGTCGCTGCAACTGGCCGGGGATGAGGATGCGATCAAGGCGGCCAATTCGGATTTCGCCCAAAGCTTCAAGGCGCCGCGTCTGTGGGGAGCGTTGCCGGTCTTTCTTGGCATCACCCTTCTGTTCAGCCTGATCGGAGACTGGTGGTGGGGACTGGCCTTCTGGCTGCTGCCCTATCTGACCTGGTTCCAGTTCGTGCTGCGGGTGCGCAACATTGCCGAGCATGGCGCCACCGAACAGTCCGAGAACCCGCTGCAGAACGTGCGTACCACACGGGCCGGACCGATCGCCCGGCTGCTTGTGGCGCCCTATTGGGTGAACTACCACCTGGAGCATCACATGGTGATGCATGTGCCCTGCTGGCAGTTGAAATCCATGCATACCCTCCTGCTCAACAAGGGATTAGGAGATCAGATGCGCCTTGCGAACGGCTATGGGCAGGCCCTGGCCGAAGCAGGCTGGCGCCGCGCCTGAGCGCCAATCATGGCTTTAGCTGACCGGACCAGCGCAGCCAGGTTTCGGGACTGTCGTGAAAGACGTTGAGATCCACGTCTCCCTCGATACCCGACACCCGCCCCGTCCCCGAATACTGCCAGAACCGCCAATAGGCGCCAGGATAGGTCTTGCGTGGATGTCCTGCGACCGAACGCAGCCAGAACTCCCCCCCTTTCAAGCGTCCGATCCCGGTTTCGGCAAAGAAATCCACTGTGGTGTAGATCACCGGACGGCGCCCGTAGTGGGCTTCGAGGATGTTCAGGAACTTGCGCGCTTCGGTCCGCACCCTGGCCCCATCCGGGCGCAACCGGCAGGTCTTTGAATGGGGGTTCCATTCCATATCCAGCACATGCGGAAGCGCGCGGGCATCCTTTGGAACGTTTCGAATGAACCAACGCGCTTGCTGTTCAGCGGGACGACAGAAATAGAAGTAGTGATAGGCGCCGCGTGGAAGCCCGGCCCGGCCCGCCGCACGCCAGTTTTCCCGAAACATCGGATCAACCAGATCGCCGCCCTCGGTCGCCTTGAGATAGGCAAAGGACACCCCTGCCCGTTTGGCCTTGGCCCAGTCGATCTCCCCCTGCCAGCGAGAGACATCAATGCCGTGGATGGCATAGGAATAGGGCGTTCGCCCCTCCCAGGAATGGGGATCGCTATCGCCGAACCTCGGGAAGGTCACAAGCTCAGAAAGCTGTTCAGCATCGGGGCGTTGAGTCGGCGCTGATTGCTCTGGTTCGGGCGGTTGCCCGCAGCCGGACACCCCCAGGACAAGAACCAAGGCAAGCCAAAAACGGAGCATAAGCCCCCCTCAAACAAAAACACTCAACACCGCAAGCATAGCCTCACCGCGGTGCGCAGAGGAAGCCCTGAGATGAGCGCGGCCCGGTCACACCCATTTTGCCATTGGCGGCAGGCTCATCAGCACCGCATTGGCATCGTGACCGGTTTCCAGGCCAAACTTGGTCCCCCGGTCATAGACCAGGTTGTATTCGGCATAGAGACCGCGATGCACCAGCTGCGCATCCTTGTCTGCCGCATCAAAGGGCTGAACCCGACGTTTTTCCACCAGGGGCAGATAGGCGGGCAGGAAGGCACGGCCAATGTCCTGGGTCAGGGCAAAATCCGCCTCCCAGTCGCCGGTGCAGCGGTCATCCATGAAGATGCCCCCCACCCCCCGCGCGCGCTTGCGGTGCGGGATATAGAAATACTCGTCCGCCCATTCCTTCAGGCGCGGATAAAGATCGGCGCCATGCGGATCGAGATGCTGTTTCTGCTGGGCATGGAAATGCGCCGTGTCCTCGTCATATTCGATGCAAGGGTTCAGGTCCGAGCCGCCCCCGAACCACCAGGCATGCGGCGTCCAGAACATGCGGGTGTTCATATGGACCGCAGGCACATGGGGGTTCTGCATATGCGCCACCAGCGAAATGCCCGAGGCCCAGAAGCGCGGATCCTCTTTCATGCCGGGAATGCCCTTGCGGGCCGCCATGGCATTTTGCGCCCGTTCCCCAAGGGTGCCATAGACCTCGGAGATATTGACGCCGACCTTTTCAAAGACACGGCCGCCGCGCATCACGCTCATCAGACCGCCACCGGCATCCGATCCGTCCTCGGAGGTGCGGGAGGTCTCGCTCACCTCGAACCGTCCGGGCGCCTGATCGGCAAAGGGGCCGGTGTCATGGCTGTCTTCCAGCGCTTCGAAGGCGGCGACGATGTCATCACGCAGGGCGCGGAACCAGGCGGCGGCACGGGATTTCTGATCTGTCATCTCAGCGGTCATAAGCGGGTCTCTTTGGGTCTTGTTTCTGGGGCACGCGGGGTCAGTGAACCGGGGCGGCAACGGAATCAAGCAGAGTGCGCCCGCCGTCCACCGTCAGGATCTGCCCGGTCATAAAACCGGAGGCATCAGACGCCAGATACTGCGCCGTCTCGGTCAGTTCCGTCGGCGCCGCAATCCGGCCCAGCGGCGTGTGTTTTTCAATATCCTGGCGATAAGCGCGGTTGTCTTTCAGGGTATCGCGCAGCGAAGCGCTCATCACCGAGCCAAAGGCGATCGAATTCACCCGCACCCCATGGGGGGCATAGGAGACCGACAGGGAGCGGGTCAGCTGGTCCAGCGCCGCCGAGGCGACCGAGTAGGCCATCAGATCAGGATGCGTGCGCCGAGCAGCGATGGAGGAGAGGTTGATGATCGCACCGCGCGGCGTGCCCGGCTCGCGCCCTTCGCCCTGCTTGATCATGCGCCGCGCCACCTGCTGCGACAGGCGCAGACCGGGCAGCAGGTTTTCCGTCAGCAGCAACTCGAGCGAATCGTCCTTGGGATCCAGCGGATCGCTCGGCACCACCTGGCGGGCGCCATTGACCAGGATATCCACCTCCTCGAAGGCGTCGATGGTGGCCGACAGAAGGTTGGCGATGGTCAGCCGTTCACGCAGATCACCCGCGAAATAGCGGATATTGCCATCCTCGACCTGCTCTCCGAGCTCGGCGATCAGGGTGGCCTCACTGGTATCGGCAAACATCACGTTTGCGCCCTCATCGGCAAACCTCTTGCCAATCGCGAGCCCGATCCCGCTTGAGGCACCGGTCACGATGGCGGTCTTGCCGGAAATCGAGAAGGACATGCGGACACTCCGAAGATTGGGGAAAGGTTGCGCAAACTGGGGCGGAGGTTAGACCGGAGCGCACCGTTTGAAAACCGGCAATAGAAGCCCTAACGCCGCAGCTTTTTCGGGCGGCTGGCGTGCAGGACCTTGAAACGATTGTCCCCGGCCACATCTTCCACATGGGCAAAGCGCTGCGACAGGGTTGTCTCATAGGGCAGATGCCGGTTGGCGACCATCCACAGGCTCCCCGAGGCGGTCAGCATCGAAGCGGCCGCGACAATGAAGGCCTGCCCCAGCTCGGGCTCGGCGCTGCGGCCGCTGTGAAAGGGCGGGTTCATCACCACGGCATTCATCGCGCCGGGGGCCTTCCAGGCTTGCACATCGGCCCAGTGAAACGCCGCGCGCGGATCATCGACGTTGCGGCGCGCGCACGCCAGCGCATCGTGATTGGCCTCCACCAGATGCAGCTCCTCGACCTCGGCATGGGTCAGGATCTGACGAGACAGATACCCCCAGCCCGCACCCAGATCGGCCACCGCCCGCCCCAGTTTGGCAGGCAGAGCCTCGGCCAGCAGCCGGGAGGCCGGATCGATGCCATCGGCAGAAAACACCCCCGGCAGGGTCACGAAGCCCTCGACCGTAGTCTCTGCCTCGGGCAGCCAGTCCGACAGGAGGTCTTTGTCCCCATCGAACCAGAACACCTTGCCATGCGCCTTGGAAACGGCTGCAGAAGGAGAGGTCGCCTTGCGCAACGCCTTGTAGATCGAATCGATCCCATCCGTCTTGGCGCCATCCACCAGCACCGGACCATCCGTCGCGGCCGCGGCCTGCGCCACATTCATCCGCGCCTGCACCTTGGCCCGCGGCAGGAACACCATCGCCGCGGCAAAGCGCATATCCGCAGGCAGATCCGGGCGGCAGTCGTACCCTTGGGCGGCAAAGGCATCATATTCGGCCCGCATCGGCTGGATCAGCAGCAGCCTGTCCTTGGGCAACGCTGCCAGGTCATGATCCCTGCGCGGATGGAATACGGCGATGCGCCCCTCTTCGGGCAGCGCAAAGCCGCCCGTCTCAAGCGCGAGCGACAGGCGTAGGGACATCTTGGGACCTCTTCAGTCTTCTTTTTCCATGGTGCATTGCAGCGGATGCTGATGCCGACGGGCGAAATCCATCACCTGGGCCACCTTGGTCTCGGCGATCTCATGGCTGAAGACCCCGACCACTGCCAGGCCTTTCTTGTGCACGGTCAGCATGATCTCGAAGGCCTGCGCATGGGTCATGCCAAAGAACCGCTCCAGCACCATCACCACGAATTCCATCGGCGTGTAGTCGTCGTTCAGCAGCAGCACCTTGTAACGTGGCGGGCGCTGGGTTTTCGGCCGGGTCTTGGTCAGGACACCAAGATCGGTATCGTCATCCGAGTTGTCCGTCATCATCACTGGCTGAAGCGGCATGGCGTCTGTTTTCCGGTCGTGCTTGGATTGGTATTCTCGCATATATAGCGGTTTGAGCGCGCAGGAAAAGGGAGTGTGTTGCAGCAATGGGCGGCAAATTGACAACAATCGGCTTTGATGCGGACGATACGCTCTGGCACAACGAGCGGTTCTTTCGAGTCACCCAGGAGCGATTTGCCGAATTGCTGCAGGACCACACACCGCTGGATATGGGCGCGGATGCCCTGGCCGCGCGGCTGCTGGACGCGGAGAAACGCAACCTTGGCCGCTATGGCTACGGGGTCAAGGGCTTCACCCTGTCGATGATCGAAACCGCGATCGATGTCACCGACTCGCAGGTCCCCGCCCATGTCATCAAGGAACTGATCGTGGCCGGGCAGATGATGCTCTCCTACCCGATCGAACTGCTACCCCATGCCCGCACGGCGGTCGAACAGCTGGCGGATCGCTACCGGATCATCCTGGTGACCAAGGGCGATCTTCTGGACCAGGAGCGCAAGCTGGCGCAATCCGGCCTGGGCGAGATGTTCGACGGGGTCGAGATCGTCTCGGAAAAGACCCCCGCCATCTACACCGAGATCTTTGAGCGCCACGGCGATGGCGCGGAACGTGCGATGATGGTGGGCAATTCCATGCGCTCGGATGTGGTGCCGATGATCGAGGCGGGCGGCTGGGGCACCTATGTGCCGCATGGGTTGGTCTGGGAGGTCGAACATGCCGAAGCCCCGGAGGGTCACGCACGGTATCACGAGATCCCAGATCTGGGCCAGCTTCAGGGTCTGATCGACGTGGTGCTCTCACATCCCTGATCCGCATCGGACAAATCACCAAACAGCAGCCTGCGACATGTGGCAGGGCCGCATCACTTGCGCCCGCCACCGCGGCGCAATCCCGCCAAAACGCCCGAATTTACGAGTTTTTTTGTCAACACTTTCTTAACCAACGACTTATCTTGCGGCACCGACCCCTCCTTCCCACAAGATATGGGCGAAAGCGCGCTGAGCCCAAGAGATGCGGCCCAAGCAAGTTATTTATTCCGAAGGCAACACATGCTACGATTTGCTTAAAGCAGCAAAATCGTCAGCCGGAAAACCGGCGGCATGAGGCAGAAATGGCAGATATCGAACAGGTCAGGTTTCATCCTGTGACCTTTGCCCTGGGGGTGATGCCCCGCCAGGTGGCTTGGGTTCTGGGTGTTGTTCTCACAGTTGTGCTTGCGGGCCTTGCCCCACCCAAAGCCTTGGCCGCGCCCTATGCGGCGATGGTGATGGATGCGCGCACCGGTGAAGTGCTGCATTCGCGCAATGCCGATACCCGCCTGCACCCGGCCTCTCTGACCAAGATGATGACGCTCTATATCGCCTTCGAGGCGGTGCGAAACGGTGAGATCACCCTGGACACCAAGGTCCGCATCAGCAGCAATGCCGCCGCCGAGCAACCGTCAAAGCTGGGGCTGAAATCAGGCCAGCGCATTGCCCTGCGCTATCTCATTCGCGCGGCGGCGGTGAAATCCGCGAATGACGCCGCAACCGCCATCGGCGAGGCGCTGTCCGGTTCCGAGGCCGCCTTTGCCCGCCGCATGACCCGCACCGCCAAGGCGCTTGGCATGTCCCGCACCACCTTCAAGAACGCCCATGGGCTGACCGAAAGCGGCCATATGTCCACGGCCCGTGACATGACCACCCTGGGGCGGCATATCCTTTACGACTATCCCGAGTACTACAATCTCTTCTCCCGCAAGTCCGCCGATGCGGGCGTGCGCACGGTCCCCAACACCAACCGCCGCCTGCTCGCCGCCTACAAGGGCGCCGACGGCATTAAGACGGGCTACACACGGGCTGCCGGCTTCAACCTTGTCGCCTCGGCCAAGCGCGGCAACGAGCGGATCATCGCAACCGTCTTTGGCGGCAAGTCCTCCACCTCGCGCAATGCCAAGGTGGCTGAACTCCTGGACCTCGGCTTTCGCCGGGCGCCATCGCAGGCGAAACTGCGCAAACCCGCGGTGCCGACCTATGTAGGCAATCAGAACATCACTGTGGCAGACAACGCGCCCGATGGCGCGGCAGGCAAGACCATCCGCGTCAGTGGCAGCGTGAAGACCAGCCTGCGTCCCCGCCTGCGCCCCCAGGTGCTCGAGGCACCGGTTCTTGTGGCAGAGGCGCAGACTACCAGCGAAGACACCGCAGCGACAGATATCACAGACACCATCGCCGCAACGGCACCGCAACGGCTGGACCCCGAGGTGCTGCAGGCCAGCGTTCAGGCGGCCATGGCCGAGGCCAAAGTGGTGCCCGCTTCCGCCCCGGCGCCAACCGATGTCACCACCGTCAATACCGTCTTCAAGGGGCTGCGCCCGGTGCCCCGTCCCAGCCACCTGACCGATGCAGGCAGCGCCGCCCAGCCGGAACCGGTTGTGGTAACGCGACTTTCAACCTCGGGCGGGCGCTACTGGGGCATCAACGTCGGCCGCTACACCAGCCGCTACAAGGCCGAGAAGGTGCTGCTGCGCACCGCCCTGTCGGAAATGGAGACCCTGAACGGCACCCTGCGCAAGGTCGCCAAATCCAAACAGGGCTTCGAAGCCAATTTCCTCGGCATGACCAAGGAAGGAGCCGAACTGGCCTGTCGGCGGCTCAATGCCCGCAACGTGAGCTGCGAGACCCTGGGGCCTGCATCCTAAAGCGCTACGCCAATAACTTGAGACACGAATACCCTGCCATGCCTGTGGCAGGGCATTCGTATCGCTTGTTGTTTCCGGTCAAAGACAGAGCGCTGTAGACGTGCCGCGATCAGGACAAACCCAACCCTAAATGAGTTGCCCATGAATTGAATGGGCAATCGCGCCCATCGGTTCGCGCGGCGCATCACCGATCAGCGAATACTGCCACGGCCCGTCCTGCCAGTAGACTATGAGAAACCCGTCCTCTTGCTGAAAGCGGAAGGATTGGCTTTGCACCGTCTCCCCATGGGTGGCGAGGAGACTGAGCCGATCCCCTTTTTCATTCTCATACATGAACAGGGCAGATGCACGATCCCCCGCAGGCAAAAGCCGGCCGCCAATCAGAGAATAGCCGCTCTCGCCAAGCTCAGGCGCGATAATGGCAGCACCAAGCCGGTTTGAAAGCCAGGTCTGCAAGTGGTCCTTTTCAGAGGCTGCCACTTCAACCGGATGCAGCACTTCACTGACATATAGCGCATGCGCCGCCTTTGCCTGCAGGGCAAAGGCGGTCAGATCTTTTTCCTCACCGCCGGGTTTCAGCGGCAGCACGGCTCCAGCCCCAAGCCCGACAGCAAAGATCACAATGGAAGCGGCAATTCTAAAGATGGGGCCTGGCCCGGCGCCCTTTCGCTTGCGCAAGGCCAAAAGGTGAGCAGCCGAGGGCACAGGAACCGATTGGTCGATCAGTGCCGTCTGCCGCTGCAACCTGTCGTGCAAGGCCGCGTCGTCAGGGTGCGACATCAAATGCCGCATCAGATGATCCCGCTCGTCCTGCGAAAGCTCGCCGTCAATGCTACGCTGGATCAACTCTTCTATCGAGGTTTCCAGAGTCATTTCACGCTCCTGATCTTGGTCTTCGGCGACGTATCCATTTCGATTTTGATTTTAGCGCGGGCACGAGAAATCCGCGACATCAACGTCCCCCTGGGAATGCCCAGTGCGGCGGCGGCTTCTTCATAGCTCAATCCACCCACGACAACGGCCAGCAAAGCCTCTTTCTGGGCCTGCGGAACCGTCTCAAGGGATTTCCAGATCGCCTTGATTTCCAGTCGTTCCTCGGGGCTGCCGGTGACTGCGGCCAGATCACCGACCTGATCGAGATCGACCGATCTGTACCGTGTCTCGCGGCGCCATTGATCCCGGTAGATATTGAGAAGGATTTTGGTCAGCCATGGCTTCAAAGGCCGCCCCGGAAACCACAGCAGGCGCTTGCGCAGCGCCCGCTCAATGCAGTCCTGGACCAGATCATCAGCCGCGTCGCGATCCCGCGTCAGCGACCAGGCGTAGCGCCAAAGATCGGGCAGGCAGTTTTCAAGCTGTATGTCAAAAGACGAGGTCATCATGAAAAGCCGGGGATGCGCGTTGCCCATCCCCGGTACCTTTGCTCAAGGGCGCGCGATATGCCAGACGCCTTTGACTCCATCGCCGGTCATATCGCCGGGGTTCTGGTCCTTGAACCACAGATAGAGCGGCTGCCCCTTGTAGGCCACCTGCGTGGAGCCATCCTTGCGCGCGATCACGCTATAGCCTTTCGGCAGCTCCATTCCCGCCTCACCAAACAGGGGCGGCCATTTGGTTGCACAGTCGTCGTAACAGTTGGAGACGTTCTTTTGGTCCTTGTCGAACGTGTAGAGCGTCATGCTCTGCGCATCCATCAGATAGGTCTCACCGTTGAACTTTCCGGTCACGGCGGGTTGGGAAACATGACCGTCAGCATGAGCGGAGACGGCAGTGACGACCAGCGCGATGCTGGCCAGGGCGATTGATTTCAGTGACATGATCTCTCCGAGGTGTTGAAGCCTGCCAAGCTGCAGACACAACACCTACGGATCTGAGATGACTTTATTCCCGGTCACAGGAATTATTTTGAACAGGCTTCAAAATTACAGGCGACCCTGTCCCTGACCTGCGACCCGTTTCAAGGTTTCGGGTGGTCATCCCATTCATCGCTCAGGATCCGGCGGGCATCGCCTTCGGGATCGTCATACTGATTTGAGCGTACCGTGTAGATGAAGGCCACAAGCGCCGCCCCGCCCAGGATCAGCGAGATCGGGATCAGGTAAGAGAGAACACTCATGCGGCGGGCCTTTCGGATCAGGATTTCAGCCGCAGCGCGTTCAGCGATACGGTAATGGAAGAGCTAGACATCGCCAGCGCCGCGATCAAGGGGGTTGCCAGCCCCGCCACCGCCAGGGGCACCGCGATCACGTTGTAAAGCGTCGCCAGGCGGAAGTTCTCGCGAATGCGGCGGATCGCCTGACCGGCAACACCGCAGGCCTCGGCAATGGGCTCCAGATCCTGCCCCAACAGAACGATGTCCGACGCGACGCGAGCCGCATCCAAGGCCGAGGCCGGAGAGATCGACACATGCGCCGCCGCCAGGGCTGCGGTGTCGTTCAGACCGTCACCGACCATCAGCACCTTCTTGCCCTGGTCAGCCAACATCTGAATGCGCGCGGCCTTATCCTCGGGCAGGGCTTCGGCCACCCATTTTTCAATGCCAAGGCGGTTCGCCAGGGCCTCCACCGCGCCGGTGGTGTCGCCCGAAATCAGCAGCACATCCTTGCCCGCCGCCTGCAGCGCCCGCACGGCCTCGGCGGCACCGGGACGCAGCGCATCGGTAAAGCGGAAGCCACGCGGTTTGCTGCCCTCTCCGGTGTCGAGCCAGGCCGTGGTCTGGCTGCCCTGCGCAGCCCCGACCCAGGCGGCACGCCCCAGGCGCACCCGGCGACCGTGATACAGGCCTTCGGTGCCATAGCCCGGAACCTCGCGCAGGTCTGTGACATCAGCGGGCGAAATCCCCGCCTCACGGGCGGCACGCACCAGCGCGACCGACAAGGGATGCGACGACGGCGTCGCCAGGGCCAGGGCGATCTCCAGATCGCTGCTGGCCATCTCATCAAGGTTGACCAGCTGCGGCGTGCCGGCAGTCAGAGTCCCGGTCTTGTCAAAGACCACGGTATCGACACCGGCCAGGCGCTCCAGCGCCGTGGAATGCTTGATCAACATGCCCTTCTTGAACAACCGTCCCGAGGCCGCCGTGGTCACCGCCGGCACCGCTAGACCCAGCGCGCAGGGGCAGGTGATGATCAGCACCGCCGCCGCGATATTGAGCGCGGTGCGCACATCGAAGGTGTAGAGATACCAGCCCACAAAGGCGAGTGCCGACAGGATATGCACCCCCGGCGCATAAAGCTTCGCGGCGCTGTCAGCCAGCGAGGTATAACGTGAGCGGCCCGATTCCGCGATGGCCACCAGATCGGCCATACGGTGCAGCGAGGTTTCCTCTCCTACCGCTGTGGCGCGGATGGTCAGAGGGCCGGTCAGGTTCACCTCACCTGCAGACACCGCCGTACCGGGGGCTGCGAATACCGGCAGGGTCTCACCGGTCAAAAGGGAACGGTCGAGCTCGGAATGCCCCTCGGTGACCTCGCCATCCATCGGCATGCGCCCGCCGGGGCGCACCAGGATCAGATCGCCAATTGCCAGATCTGCCACCGGCACCTCATATTCCTGCCCATCCAGCAGGCGCGTGGCGCGGGGGACTTCCAACGCGGCCAGTTCCTGCGCCGCAGAGCGCGCCACCGCGCGGGTGCGGTAATCAAGGTAGCGCCCGGCCAGAAGAAAGAAGGTCAGCGTCAGCGCCGCATCGAAATAGGCGTGCTCGCCCGACAATGACGTCTCCCACAGGGAGGTCACCAGCGCCAGAACCAGCGCCAGCACGATCGGCACGTCCATGTTGAGCCGCCCGACCTTCAAGGCGCTCCAGGCGTTCTTGAAGAACGGTTGCGCGGAAAAGATGATCGCCGGGAAGGTGATCGCCGCCGAGATCCAGTGGAACATGTCCCGCGTCGCATCCGACGCCCCGGACCAGACCGAGATCGACAAGAGCATCACATTCATCGAGGCAAATCCGGCAACCGCCAGCCGCATCAACAGGTCCCGCCCCGCCTTGTCGTTCTGGGTGGCCGCCAAGGCTGTCAGGTCCAGCTCATGGGCCTCATAGCCAAGGCCTTCAAGTACCGGGATCAGATCGGCGGCGCGCAGATCCGGCTCGGCCTCGATCAACGCCCGTTTCAGCGTCAGGTTCACCCGCGCCGAGTGGATTCCGGGATAGGCATTGAGCGCCCGTTCCACCGCCGAAATGCAGGCCTGACAGTGGATCGTGGGCAGGGACAGCGCCAGACGCGCCTCTGTCGGGGCCTGTTCCACCGCCTCGGATGGGGCGGCGACACAGCCCGGGCATACCGCCATCTGAGGGCGCATCTGAGCGGTCATCGCCTCTTACCCCTTGGTTACATGCAGCAGGACCCGCTGGGTGAACTCGGTGCCGTTCTTGGCCCGCGCCACCATGCGGATATTCCAGTTGCCCGCCCCCAGATCGGCAGGTGCCACATAGGCCTGACCATCAAAGTGGAAATCGGGTTTCTGATCGTCCTTCACATGGGTTGCGCGCCCCAGGGTCGCGGTCAGCTTGGCGACCTCCACGGGCTTGCCGTCCCGGTCGGTGATCTCGAGCTTCACCAGCCCCTCTTGGGCAGAGGCATAGACCGACCAGCCCAGGGCCTCTTGCGCGGCGCGGCGAATGTCGAACTCCTGGCTGGCAACATAGGAGTTCTTCACCTCCAGTCCCGGAAAGGTTTTTACCGCATTCACCGCCAGCGCGATATTGACGCTGATGATCACCGCAAAGGCGCCGACGAAGACCATCAACGCATGGCGGCCTGTGAACTCACGCTGGGGTTTATCCGGAGCCATGGTTCAGTTTCCTTTCCCGTTGAAGGTGGTGTCCTTATAGGCGCGCTCGCCATTACCCAGGTCTTCGACCCAGATCCGGACCGGGGTGGATTCGGCCAGGGAGGACGGCGCGCCTTTCGGCGTAACGATATAGACCCGCTGCAGGAAGGCGGTATCCGCAGGCACCTCGACCGAGGCATAGGGTGTGCCTTCCAGCTGGATGCGCATTTCCGGCTCGCCCTTGATCGACAGCTGGAATTGGCGCGGCTCACCGTGTTTGTTGCGCAGACGCACATCATAGGTATTGCGGACCGACCCGTCCGACAGGGTGACAAAGGTCGGGTTGCGCACCGGCGCCACCGTCAGGTCGATGTCGGGGCGGATGAACAGCGCAAAGACCAGCGCAATGCCGACCACCGACCACAGCGCGGTATACATGATGGTGCGCGGCCGCAGGATGTGTTTCCAGACGCTGCGCGGCGGTTGCCCCGCACGTTCGCCCGCCTCGTCCGACAGGGCCATGTAATCGATCAGCCCGCGCGGCTTGCCGATCTTGGCCATCATGTCATCGCAGGCATCGATACACAGGGCGCAGGTGATGCATTCCAGCTGCTGCCCGTCGCGGATGTCGATCCCCACGGGGCAGACGTTGACGCAGGCCATGCAATCGATGCAATCGCCCAACTGCTCGGCCTCGGCGGATTTGCGGTGCTTGCCGCGCGGCTCTCCGCGCCATTCGCGGTAACCGACGGTCAGCGTGTCCTCATCCATCATCGCGGCCTGAATACGCGGCCAGGGGCAGGCATAGATGCAGATCTGCTCGCGCGCGAACCCGCCGAAGAAGAAGGTGGTCAGCGTCAGCACCAGCATGGTGGTATAGGCGATCGGATGGGCGTTCAGCGTCACCAGGTCAACCAGCAGAGTCGGCGCATCGGCAAAGTAGAAAATCCAGGCACCGCCCGTGGCCAGACCGATCAGGAACCAGGAGACCCATTTGGTGACCCGCAGCCGGGCCTTGCGGAAATCCATCTTCTTCTGGCGATGCAGGCGCAGGCGCGCGTTGCGGTCGCCTTCGATCCAGCGCTCGACCAGGATGAACAGGTCGGTCCAGACCGTCTGCGGACAGGCATAGCCGCACCAGACCCGGCCCAGAGCCGAGGTAAACAGAAACAGCCCAAGGCCGGCCATGATCAGAAGGCCAGCCACAAAATAGAATTCATGAGGCCAGATCTCGATCCAGAAGAAGTAGAACCGACGGTTGGCCAGATCCAGCAGGACCGCCTGATCCGGCAGCGATGGCCCCCGGTCCCAGCGGATCCAGGGCGTCAGGTAATAGATGCCGAGCATCACGGCCATCAGATACCATTTGAGATTTCGGAAAAAACCGGAGACGCGCCTTGGAAAAATCGGCTCCCTGGCGGCGTAAAGGCTTGGGGCGGGATCGGAATCGCTCACGGACTCACTCCACTAACTTGGATCTTATCCTTGGGGTTCTCACAGAAGCAGCATGCCACAGCCTTGACGTGGATCAAAAAGCGTATCGAGCAAATATCTTTTGAATGCGCAATTTCCCTTGTTTTGCAGACCTAACCCAACGGAAGTCCCCCGTTCACACATCTGTGAAAACTCAAAGCCCGCCGCCCTCGGGCAGCTGACGATGCCGTCTGAGCCAGGAAATGAACTTGCGCGCCTGCGGACGCAGGACGCCTGGCACGGTCGCAATATGATAGCCGCGCGAATCCTCTTCGGTGAACAGAGCTTCCAGCCGCCCGGCGCGCAGGTCTTCCGCGACGAAGGCCTGCACGCTGACCGCAATGCCCTGCCCGTCGCGCACCGCCTCCATCAACAGGTTTCCAGGCAGGCGGATCCGGGATCCGCGCAGAGCGTCGTCCACGCCGCGCGAGGTCAGCCATTTGGTGGCTTCCGTGGTGCCAAGCTCCTCCAGCCAGGGAAAATCCAGCAGATCCTGAGGCGATGAAACCCGCTGCCCTTCCAGCAGATGCGGAGCCGCAACCACGGTCATGGGCGACTGCAGCAGGGGCTCGGTCTCAAGCCCGGCCCACTGCCCTGCCCCGTATCGCACCGCGATATCGATCCCGCCCGGTGTCAGTTCGACCAGCTCACCCACCGGATCCAGAACCAGATCCACATCCGGATGCAGGGCGCGGAACTCGGCCAGGCGCGGCATCAGCCATTGCGCCGCAAACATCGGCGTGCAGGTGATATGAAGCGGCCGCGCCGCGCCAGAGGTGGTGAGATCCTGAACCGCGGTCTGGATCGTGCTGAAGCCCAGCTGCAGCCCGCGAGCCAGATGGGCCCCGTCCTGCGTCAAGCTGAGGCCACGCCCATTGCGTTCCAGAAGCGCCACGCCCATGTGGCGTTCGAGCGCGCGCAACTGCTGGCTAATGGCAGCATGGCTAACATTGAGCGCCGCCCCCGCCTTCACCACATTTCCGGTTTCGGCAAAGGCTGAAAAGGCCCTGAGCGCGGCCAATGGTGGCAGAGAGATCCACTCCATTTGTAATCTCACCTTACATAATGGCTTTTTTCCTGACTCGCATGAATCCCGGTTTGGCGCAACATGGACGCCAGTACCAAACCCAGGAGACATCGCCATGCTGACCGATATCTACGCCCGCGCCATGATCACTGCGACCCGCCAAAACACCATCTGCCTGCGGGAGATGCCTGCGGCGGCACGCCCGCTGCCGGTGCCAAAGACAGGCCTGGGCAGGCTGAAAGCCCGGCTCAAACGCCTGAGCCGCCGCCCTGCCGGGCAGATCCGCTGCATCGATCCGCAAAACATTTGAAAAAAGAAGCGTCGGCTTTTCAGGAAACGCGCGAACAGATCGAAAAGCCGACGCTTGAACCCGTCTTGCCAGCACGTCGGCGCGAACGGGATGAAAAAGACCCGGCAGAAGAGCAGGAACGAGGTGTTTCAGAGGCCTGCCGGATCTATCTCTGTGTTGAGATCATATAAGCACAGGCTGCCGCAGATGGATTTGACACGGATCAAATCGGCACGAAAAATGCGCGCCTTCGACCATGGGTTTGCGTGATTTTCATGCGATCCGCCGCCCCTGCCACCGGGGCTGTGCCCCCGATTTCTTGTCCGCTGAGCCATGCGGTGATATCGCCAAGACATGGGCTCCCCGTTTTCCGATCATCGTGCCGGGACACCTCCGGTTTTTCTTGCCGGACTCGGCGTGTTCTTTGCCTCCTTTTGCTTTGGCCTGCTGCCCTATTTCGCGCGCAGCCTCAGCGATCAGGGCATGCCCTCCCATGTCATCGCCTTTCACCGATTCACGCTTGCGGCCCTGATCCTGTCCCCGCTGCTGATCGCGCAACGGGCGAAGATGCGGGCAATCCTGTGGGGGATGGGGGCTGGCGCCGCGATGGGTCTGGGCTGGATCGGATATGTCACCGCCCTGCGCAGCGCGCCAGTATCGGTGGTCGGGGTGCTATATATGACCTACCCGGTGTTCACTCTGCTCATTGCCTGGCTGCTGTTTCGCGATCGCCCCTCCTTGCGGGCGGTGGGTGCTGCTGCCCTGATCGTTGCGGCGGCGGTCTTGGCCAGCCGCCCCGGCGCAGTTCCCGTTGCGGTGATACCGCTCCTGATCCTGTCCCTTGCCGCACCTTTGGGGTTTGGCTTGGGCATCACGGTTCTGGTCTATCGCCTGACCGCCCTGCCTCCGCTGGCACGAATCGCGGCGGTGTCCCTTGGATCCGTTCTCGGGCTGCTGCCCTTGGTCCTCGGCACCGAGGGCAGCCGATTGTTCCCGCAGGACGGGGCTGGCTGGATGCTGTTGCTGGGCATTGCCATTGGAACCGCGCTGGTGCCGCAACTGATCTATGCAACCTGCGCTCCACTCGTTGGCGCTGCCCGCACTGCGGTGATCGGCAGCATTGAGCTGCCCACCATGTTCGCGGTCGGTGTCCTTGCCTTCGAGGAACGGATCACCCTGCCGCAAGGCGTCGCTTGTGCGCTGATCCTCACCGCCATCCTTCTGAACAACAAAGGTGCCGTAGCCCCCGTTAGCTGCCCCAAATAGAAAGAGGGCCGCCCAGCGGGCAGCCCTCATTGGCAATCATAAGGCAGCCAGAGGTGGTTTACTCACCGCCACCCAGCTGGTGCACATAGGCGGAGACGGCGCGGATTTCCGCTTCGCTCAACCGGGTGTTCCAGGCAGGCATCACGCCATAGCGCGAATTGGTGACCGTCTCGGTCAGTGCTGCGTAGTCACCACCATAGAGCCAGATCGCATCGGCCAGGTTCGGAGCGCCCTGGGCGCGATCACCCGTGCCGTCTTCCATGTGGCAGGAGGAGCAGTTGTCCTCGAACAACACGGCACCGGCTTCGACCTTGGAGGCATCCTGCGCCTCACCCGAGAGCGACATGACGAAGTTCACGACCTGGTCGATCTCTTCGGCTTCCAGCAGCTCGTCCCGGCCAAAGGCAGGCATCTCGGAGTAGCGCGCTTCGTCGCTGTCCTCGTTGCGGATACCATGGGCGACGGTTGCGTGGATGTCCTCCACCGAACCACCCCAAAGCCAGTCATCGTCCAAGAGGTTGGGATATCCCTTGGCACCCGCCGCACCCGAACCGTGACACTGGGCGCACCAGGTCTTGAACACGGCGGAGCCCGCCGACACGGCATAGGAGTTCAGGTCCGCATCTGCCGAAATCTCGGTCAGCTCGGTCTCGACCAGCTTGGCGTTGACCGGGGCGTTTGCCTCGTCAACGGCTGCGATTTCCGCCGCGACATCGGCGCGGGTCGACCAGCCCAGAACCCCGGCGGTGGCCGAGTTGATCATCGGCCAGGCCGGATAGGCGATGGTATAGCCGATGCCCCAGATGATGGTCAGGTAGAAGGTCCAGAGCCACCAGCGCGGCATCGGGTTGTCGAATTCCTCGATCCCGTCCCACTCGTGGCCGGTGGTCTTCGGATCGCTGTCGAACTTCTGCGATTTCTTACTCATGTCCGCGCCTCCTTGGCTTGACCCTGTGCAGGGGCGGGTTTGTCATCGTGACGGAAAGGGATATCGGCCGTGTCGCGGTAGACCCGGCTGCTGCCCGGGCGAAACACCCAGACAACAACCCCAATGAAGAAGGCGAACAGCATCAGCAGCATCCAGCTGTCTGCGAACTGCCGCAGGAAAGTATATTCTTCCATATCCTCCTCCGACCTTAGCGGCTTGCATCCGGGGTGAAGGTCGAGAAGTCGACCAAGGTCCCCAGCATCTGCAGGTAGGCGATCAGGGCATCCGCTTCGGAAACACCCGGCTGGCCATCAAAGTTGCGCACGTTGATGTCCTCGCCGTAGCGCTCCAGCAGACCGTCGTAGTCGCTGTCAGGGTCCGCTTGCGCGGCAAAGTCTGCCTGGGCCGCTTCGACCATCTCGTCGGTGTAGGGCACACCCAGAATGGCGTTGGTGGCCATGATATCGCCGATGTATTTGCCATCCAGCATGGTCCGCTCGAGGAAGCCATACTTGGGCATCACCGATTCCGGCACCACCGACTGCGGGTCACGCAGGTGATCCACGTGCCACTCGTCCGAGTAGCGGCCACCCACACGGGCCAGATCCGGCCCGGTGCGCTTGGACCCCCACTGGAACGGGTGGTCATACATGGACTCTGCCGCCAGCGAGTAGTGACCATAGCGTTCGACCTCGTCCCGCATGGGGCGGATCATCTGGCTGTGGCACACATAGCAGCCTTCACGGATGTAAATCTCGCGTCCGGCCATCTCCAGCGGGGTGTAAGGACGCATGCCCTCCACCTCTTCGATGGTGTTTTCCAGCCAGAACAGCGGTGCGATCTGCACCAGACCACCGATGGTCACAACCAGGAAACTGCACACCAGAAGGAGGGTCGCGTTGGTCTCGAGGATCTTATGTTTGTCGAGAATTGCCATTTGTCCGGCCCTCCTTATTCAGCCGGGACCGAGACCGACAGGCTGGCTTCTTTAGCCGGGGCCCGACGGACGGTCATCCACAGGTTGTAGCACATGATGACGGCACCGGTGACGTAGAGCACACCACCCAGACCACGCACCACATACATCGGAAGCTTGGCGGCAACAGTGTCGGCAAAGGAGTTCACCAGGAACCCGTTCGCATCCACTTCACGCCACATCAGGCCTTCCATGATACCGGTCACCCACATGGACGCGGCGTAGAGCACGATACCGATGGTGGCGAGCCAGAAGTGCCAGCTGACCATCTGCAGCGAGTAGAGACGCTCGCGCTTCCACAGTACCGGAACCAGGAAGTAGAGCGCACCGAAGGTGATCATACCGTTCCAGCCCAGCGCACCGGAGTGCACGTGACCAATGGTCCAGTCGGTGTAGTGCGACAGGGAGTTCACGGCGCGGATCGACATCATCGGACCTTCGAAGGTGGACATGCCGTAGAAACCGACCGAGATCACCATCATGCGGATCACAGGGTCCGTGCGCAGCTTGTCCCAGGCGCCCGAAAGCGTCATCAGACCGTTGATCATACCACCCCAGGAGGGCATCCACAGCACGATCGAGAACACCATGCCAAGGGTCGAGGCCCAGTCAGGCAGCGCGGTGTAGTGCAGGTGGTGCGGACCGGCCCAGATGTAGATGAAGATCAGCGCCCAGAAGTGGATGATCGACAGCTTGTAGGAGAACACCGGGCGTTCGGCCTGCTTCGGGATGAAGTAGTACATCATGCCGAGGAAGCCCGCGGTCAGGAAGAAGCCCACGGCATTGTGGCCATACCACCATTGCACCATCGCATCCTGCACACCCGGCCAGACGATGACCGACTTGGAACCCCAGATGGAAACCGGGATGGTCAGGTTGTTGACCACATGCAGCATGGCAACGGTGACGATGAAGGCCAGGTAGAACCAGTTCGCCACGTAGATATGCGGCTCCTTGCGCTTGATCAGCGTGCCGAGGAAGACGGCAAGATAAGCGACCCAAACGATGGTCAGCCACAGGTCGACGTACCATTCCGGCTCGGCGTATTCCTTGGACTGGGTCCCGCCCAGCAGGTAGCCGGTCGCGGCCAGAACGATGAACAGCTGATAGCCCCAGAACACGAACCAGGCGAGGTTTCCACCCCACAGCCGCGCCGCCGAGGTACGCTGCACCACGTAGAAGGATGTCGCCAGCAGCGCGTTGCCGCCAAAGGCGAAGATCACCGCCGAGGTGTGCAGCGGACGCAGGCGACCGAAGTTGGCAAAGCCCTGCGCCCAGTCGAAGTTCAGCACCGGGAAGGCCAGCTGGAAGGCAATGAACGTGCCCGCCAGAAAGCCCACGACACCCCAGAAGGCGGTGGCAATGACACCGGCGCGCACGACGCTGTCAAAATACTCGTGTTCCAGACCGCCCGCGGCCAGTGCTGGCTCGTCGGTGCGGCGAAGGGTGTAGAGGAAAAGACCGCCCGCCACGAGCATGACAATGATGGCATGCACCTGGTAAGCTAGATCCCGCGCGAAATTGATCCCCATCATCGCAAAGAGCGTGACGAGACCAAGCGCTATCAGCTTGATATAATTAGACATCTTGCGTCCCTTTAACATGTACCGCGCGATTCTTCCGCCACGCGGGACCTTTTTAGACCGGGTTTGTGATGCAAAACGTGCCTGATCCACGCATTGATCTGCATCAAGACAATCGCGAAACAACTGTGACACATCATTTTTAGCACAACCAATGAAACGCGCGTCCGCTTGGAGTTTTTGCGCTATTTCCACCAAGCGGCGAAAAGGGGCGAAGCATGACCTATAAAACGCTATTGACCGTTCTGACCGACAAGAACACCGCCGCCGCGCCGCTGGCCCAGGCCGCGGCGCTGGCCGATCATTTCTCCGGCCATACCGAAGCCCTCTGTCTTGGCGTCGACCGGACCCAGACCGGCTATTACTATGCCGGCGCCAATGCCATGATCATCCAGGAGGCCATGGTGCGGGCACAGGAAGAAGCCGCCGAGCTTCAGTCCCATGCCACCGGCGTCCTGCAGCAACTGGGCGCGCCGTTTTCCACCGATGTCGCGATTGCCCCGATCGCCGATCTGGGCCGCCATGTGGCCCGCCACGCGCGGTTCTCGGATCTGGTGGTGCTGGGCAAACCCTATGGCGAAGGCATCGGGGCCGAAGCCGAGCCGGTGGTCGAGGCCGCCCTGTTCGAAGGCCGCACGCCGGTTCTCGTCGTCCCGGAAAAGGCCGAGCCGATCACCCAGCCCAAGACCGTTCTTCTGGCCTGGAACGAAAGCATCGAGGCGATGACCGCAATCCGCAAGGCCCTGCCTTTCCTGACCAAGGCCGACACCGCGCGGATCATTGTCATCGACCCACCACAGCACGGCCCCGAACGCTCGGATCCCGGCGGCATGCTGGCGCAGATGCTGGCCCGCCATGGCGTCAAATGCGAAATTGACGTTCTGAGCAAGACCATGCCGCGCGTGTCGGACATCCTCAATCGTCATGCCACGGACACCGCTGCTGACATGATCGTGATGGGCGCCTATGGCCATTCGCGCTTCCGCGAGGCGATCCTGGGCGGCGCCACCCGCAATATGCTGGAAAAGGCAACCGTACCCGTCTTCATGGCGCACTGAGTGCATTGCCCATTTCCATGACAAAAGGCGCCCCATATGTGGGCGCCTTTTTCATTTGATGGAAACGGCTTAGCCCGCCTTGCGGATCAAGCCGATCAGGAACAGCAGGATCACGGCTCCGATGGTGGCATGCAGGATGGACGCCAAGGCGCCGCCACCGACAGAGAAGCCAAGCGCCGGGAAGATCAGCCCGGCCAGAAAAGCGCCGACGATCCCGATGATGACATTGCCGATCAGACCGAATCCGCGCCCCTGCATGATCTTTCCCGACAACCACCCCGCCAGGGCGCCGATGATCAGCATTCCCATCACGCTTTCGAACTGCATCGCATTCCCTCTCTTGCTCAGTGCAGCCTAGCGGGCAAAGCGCGTGCCGTCACCCTACCGGTTCTCAGGCGCGCACATAGTGCATCCCCTGGAACCGGGCGCGCATGGCACGGGTTCGAGTGGCCACCGCCTCGGGGTCGTTGCCGGTCAATCCTTGTGCGATCAACGCCGCCAGCTCCGGTGCATCGGCGGGGGTCACACCACGGCGCACCAGTTCCGGCGTCCCGATGCGCAACCCATTGAGATCGCCTGGAACCTCTGCAATCGGAAGGCCGATGCCGCAGGCCAGGAATCCCGCCTTGCGCAGGGTCTTGGAGGCCGCCTGACCGCCACCGAAACGCGCCGCTTCCAGCGCGAACTGATGCGATTGCGTGGCCCCTGCCGCGCCCTTGAAAACCGGCAACCCCAACCGCTCCAGCTCAACCGAAAGGCTCTGCGACAGGTCAATCATCGCCGTGGCATAATCCCGGCCATAGTCCACCCAATCGAGCAGGCTCATCGCCAGGGCCGCCGTCTTGGCCGCGTCGAAATTGGCTGTCATCCCCGGAAAGGCGATGGCATCCAGCCGCTCGGCGATCTCGGCATCATTGCTGACGATCAACCCACCTGCGGGGCCACCGAGGCTTTTGTAGGTGCTCATGGTCATCAGATGCGCGCCTTCCTGCAGCGGGTTCGCCCAGACGCCCCCCGCGATGATTCCGCATTGATGGGCCGCGTCGAACAGCACCTTGGCGCCCACCTCATCCGCGATGGCACGGATGTCGGCGACCGGGTGCGGGAACAGGTTCAGACTGCCGCCGATGGTGATCAGCTTGGGCCGCAGCTGTCGCGCAAGGGCACGCAGGGCATCAAGGTCAACGGTATAGCCATCGCCGTGCACCGGTGCCGGATGTGTCACAAGCCCATAGAGCCCGGCACAGCCTCCCTGGTGATGAGTCACATGCCCCCCGACAGACGCGGGCGGCGCAATGATCGCATCCCCCGGCTGCGTCAGCGCCATGAATCCATAGAGGTTGGCCAGCGCCCCGGATCCGACCCGGACCTCGGCATAGGACGCCTGAAACACCTCTGCTGCCAGTTCGGCGGCGATCACCTCGATCTCTTCAATCGCCTCCAGGCCCATCTCATACTTGTCGCCGGGGTATCCCAGCGATGGGCGACTGCCGAGCCCCGAGGACAGGAGCGCCTCTGCCGCCGGGTTCATCACATTGGTCGCCGGGTTTAGGTTGAAGCACTCCGCATCGTGGATCTCGGTGTTGCGCCGGACCAGCATATCGATCCGGCTTGCCAGGGTATCCGTGGCGGTGCCGACCGTCTGACCGGCGATCTGCTGTACAAGGGTTTCACAGGCGGCTGGCACCCAGGGGCGCGGTGCAAGGGCGGCGGGGGCTCTGTCAGTCATGGCAGGGATCCTTGTGCAAATGTCTGTCCCTGCAACCAAAGCCCAAGGCTCTGCTTGCGCGCAAACCAGATTTTCGAAAAACTAGGGTTAGAAAAACCGAGCCTTTGACATGCCCGTTGCACCACCTCGCCCCAAGTCTCTTCCGCTCACGAGCCTGCGCGCTTTTGAAGCCGCCGCCCGTCTGGGCAGTTTTTCCGCCGCTGCTGAAGAGCTAGGCGTCAGTCCCGGTGCCGTCTCGGCGCATGTGAAAACCCTGGAACAGGCCATCGGCGCAGCGCTCTTTCATCGCCGTCCCAAGGCGGTGGAGCTGACCGCCCCCGGCGCCCGTGCCCTGCCCGAGTTCACCAGGGCCTTTGACCAGCTTGGGGCTGCGGTCCAGACACTGCGGGACGAGGCCGCCCCGCGCGTGGTGCATATCGCCACCCTGCCCGCCATCGCGCAATTCTGGCTCTCGCCGCGCCTGCCGCAGCTGCGCAAGGCGATGCCCAATACGGCCATATCGATCACCGCGCTGGAAACACCGCCGAACCTGAAGCGGGCACCCTACGATCTATGCCTCTTCTTTGATGCCACACACGGGCAGCCCGTGCAGCAGGACGTGATATTCCCGGTCTGCGCCCCGGAACTGGCGGAACGACTGACATGCCCCGAAGACCTGAATGCCATTTCCTGCCTCAGCGACAGCACCTGGGACAGGGACTGGTCGCATTGGCTTGCTGCGGCCGGTCTGACCGGGCGGGTCACACCAAGTGGGCCAGTCTACTCCCTTTACGCGCTGGCAGTGGAAGAGGCGCTAAATGGCGCGGGTGTCTTGATCGGGCATGAGGCGCTATTGGCACCATTGCTGCGCTCCGGCCGTCTTGTTGCCCCCTTTGAAGCGCAGGTCACACTTCCGGTGCCATTGCGCCTGTGGCACCTGCCGGGACGCACGTCAGCGGCGGTCAAAGAGGTTGCGAACTGGCTGAGGCACAGCGCACGCGATGAGGCACCATCGTAGAAAGACCCAACGCCGCGAATCGAGGCGCTTAGCCGATCAGGCCACCGTCGCTGTCATCACCTGCCTCTTCCATCAGGCGGCCCATGTCGGGAATCGTCACCCGCCGCTTGCCTTCCAGTTCGATCACGCCGTCCTTTTTCAAGGCCGACATCTGGCGGCTCACGGTTTCCAGGGTCAGACCCAGGTAATCCGCCATCGCCTCCCGCGTCAGCGGCAGATCGAAGGACATGTTGTTGGTCGCACCCTTGGGGGTCAGCGATGCATCGCGACGGGCGATGATCGACAACAGGCTGGCGATCTTTTCGCGGGCGGTCTTGCGCCCCAGGACCAGCATCCATTCCCGTGCGGCGTCCAGTTCATCCAGGGTCATTTCAAGAAGACGATGGGCAATATGCGGCGTGCGCACCATCAGATCCTCGAAAGGTTTCTTGCGGAAACAGCACATGACCACCTCGGTGGTGGCCACCACATTATAGGCCGCACCATCGCGCCCCGGGCGCCCCACGAAATCGCTGGGCAGCAGCAGGCCGACCATCTGCGTACGGCCATCTTCCATCGTCTGGGTCAGCGTCGCAATGCCTGACACGACAGAGCCGACAAAGTTCATCACATCGCCCGACCAGATGATCGGCTGGCCCGCCTCATAGGTCCGGTAATACTTGATCGCGTCCAATTCGTTCAGCTCATCCGTATCGCAACGCGCACAAACGGCGCGATGGCGGATAGGGCAATCACCGCAAGTAACTGCTGAAATCGTCGGAGCATTCATGGCGGATCTCGATTGATCTGAGTCAAAGTTTCTGTTCGCTACTGACAGCTAGGTTAAAGCGATGGGACAGAAATCACAATTGGCAAGCTTGGGATTATTCGATGCCAAGGTGCCACGCTATACAAGCTACCCAACTGCGCCCCATTTCAACGGGGGGATCGATGCCCCTGTGTTTTCTGACTGGATCGGCGGGATTGCCCCGAACAGTGAGATCTCCCTCTACATCCATGTGCCATTCTGCCGCAGACTGTGCTGGTTCTGCGCCTGCCGCACCCAGGGCAGCCAATCGGATGCGCCGGTCCAGGCCTATGTGGAAACGCTCAAAACCGAACTCGCCCTGGTGAAATCCAGACTGCCGCAGGGGGTGCGCCTGTCGCAGGTCCATTGGGGCGGCGGCACGCCGACGCTCTTGTCGGCGGATATGATCCGCGCCCTTGCCGAGGCGCAATTCGACCTCGCGCCGCTGATCCCCGGGGGCCAGTTCTCGGTCGAGATCGACCCCAACGAATGCGACGAAGAACGATTGAACGCATTGGCTGACGTCGGCATGACCCGGGCCTCGGTCGGGGTGCAGGACTTTGATGCCGAAGTGCAAGCGGCCATCGGTCGTCACCAGAGTTTTGAAGCGACCCATAGCTGTTTTGAGATGCTCTCTGCCCGGGGTATCGACAGCATCAATGCCGATATCCTGTTTGGCCTGCCGCATCAGACACCGGAGCAGATAACCGAATCCGTGCAGAAACTGCTGTCGCTCTCCCCGGCTCGGATTTCGCTCTACGGATATGCCCATGTACCGTGGATGGCGCGGCGCCAGACCATGATTCCGTCAAAGACGCTGCCCACGCCCGAAGCACGCCTGGAGCTGTTTGACACCGCCCGCCGCCTGCTCCTGTGGGACGGCTATCGTGGCATCGGCATCGATCATTTCGCAAGACCCGAGGACCGCTTGGTGACAGCCCAAAACCAAGGCCGTTTGCGCCGGAACTTCCAGGGCTACACAGACGATACCGCCGAGGTCCTGATCGGGATCGGAGCTTCCGCCATCTCTCGCTTTCCGCAAGGCTATGCCCAAAACGCCATTGGCACGGCGGATCACGCCAAGGCGATCGGCACCGAGCGGTTTTCCACCCGCCGCGGACATGCGTTTCAGGGCGAGGACAGGCTGCGCGGGCGGCTGATCGAAGCGCTGATGTGCGATTTTCGAATTGACGCAGAAGAGATCCTGCGCCGGTTTTCCATTTCCATGGAACAGCTTCAGGAGATGCTGAAAGAAACTCTGCGCGCCTTTCCCGGCATGGTCGACCTGTCACCCGAGGGCCTGTACATCCCCGAGCGCGCCAGACCGCTGACCCGGATGATCGCGCGAAGTCTGGATGCCTATACCTTGAGCAAAGCAGGCCACAGCTCCGCCATCTGATCTGTTCCGTGATTTGACCTGTCATGCGTCCCGACCGGTCGCGCTCCCGCCCGTCGCTGGTGCATGACATGCACCGCTCCCGTTGGGCCAGGCTCGGCGCCTTTGGCGCCGAGCCTGGCCCAAGACCGCCAAGGGGTTCCGGCCAACGGCCGGGGCACCTGCGGGCGCGGGAGCACCCCCTTCCTTGCGACACTCTCAGCGGGTCGCGGCGAGCAACTGACGGGTATACTCCTGGCGCGGTGCCTCAAACAGAGACCTGGCCTCTCCGGCCTCCACCACATTGCCCTGTTTCATGACGATCATCTTGTGCGACATCGCCCGCACCACGTGCAGGTCGTGGGAAATGAACAGATAGGCAAGGCCATAGCGCGCCTGCAGATCGCGCAGGAGATCGACGATCTGCACCTGCACGGTCATGTCCAGCGCCGAGGTCGGCTCATCCAGAACCACCAGACGCGGGCGCAGTACCATGGCACGGGCGATGGCGATCCGCTGGCGTTGCCCCCCGGAAAACTCATGCGGGTAGCGATCCATGGCAGCGGGGTCCAGCCCGACCTCGGCCATGACCTCGGCCACCAGATCGCGGCTGTCGCGATGCTGATCCACCTTGTGGATCGCCAGCCCTTCGGAGATGATCTGGGCGCAGGTCATCCGCGGACTGAGAGATCCGAAGGGGTCCTGGAACACGATCTGCATATCCTTGCGCAAGCGCCGCAAATCGCGGGTGGACCATTGCCGCAGATCGTCGCCGCAAAACCGCACCTCCCCTTCGGAGGCGATCAACCGCATGATCGCCAGGGCCAATGTCGTCTTGCCGGATCCGCTTTCGCCAACGATCCCCAGGGTCTCTCCGGCACGCACCGAAATCGAGGTCGGGTTCACCGCCTTCACATGGCCTACCGTGCGCTTCAGCAATCCCTTCTGGATCGGGAACCAGACCTTGAGGTTCGAGGTCCGCACCAGTTCCTCCGCCCCTTCGGGAACCGGCGCGGGTTGTCCCGAGGGTTCGGCCGCCAGCAGTTTCTGTGTGTAGGGATGCTGCGGGTTGGCAAAGATCTCCTCTGCCGGGCCGCTTTCGACGATCTCGCCGCCCTTCATCACGCAGACACGGTCGGCAATGCGGCGCACGATGGCCAAATCATGGGTGATGAACAACAGGCCCATGCCTTCGCTTTGCTTCAGCTCGGCCAGCAGATCAAGGATCTGCGCCTGGATCGTCACATCCAGCGCCGTGGTCGGCTCATCCGCGATCAGGATCTCGGGCTTGTTGGCCAGCGCCATGGCGATCATCACCCGCTGCCGCTGCCCGCCGGACAGCTCATGCGGATAGGCACCAAGCCGCGTTTCTGGATCGCGAATGCCGACCTTTTCCAGCAGTTCAAGGATCCGCGCCCGCGCCGCCTGGCCCGCCAACCCCTGATGCAGCGCCAGCGATTCCGACAGCTGTTTTTCGATCGTGTGCAGCGGGTTGAGCGAGGTCATCGGCTCTTGGAAGATAAAGCTGATGTCATTGCCGCGCAGACGCATCAGGTGCTTTTCATCGGCGCCGACCATTTCCTCGCCATTATAAAGCACCGAACCGCTGACCGTGGCACTATCCCCCAGCAAGGAAACCGTGGACAGGGCCGAGACGGATTTTCCGGAACCGGATTCGCCCACCAGGGCCACGGTCTCTCCGCGGTCCACGGCAAAGGAGACGCCCTTCACGGCCTCGGTTGTCTTGCCGTCCTGCCGGAAGGCGACGCGCAGGTCTTTGACCTCCAGTATCGCAGTCATGAGAAGGTCTTCCTTGGGTCGAACGCATCGCGGATGCCTTCGAAGATGAAGACCAGAAGCGACAGCATGATGGCGAAGGTGAAGAAGGCGGTGAAGGCCAGCCAGGGCGCCTCTAGGTTCTGTTTTGCCTGCAGGGTCAGTTCCCCCAGTGAAGGCGCCGAAGAGGGCAGACCGAAGCCGAGGAAATCTAGCCCCGCCAGCGAGGCGATGGTGCCGGTCACGATGAAGGGCATCATGGTCAGGGTCGCCACCATGGCATTGGGCAGCATGTGGCGGAACATGATCGTTGCGTTGCCAACGCCCAGCGCCTTGGCCGCGCGCACATATTCCAGGTTGCGCGCGCGCAGGAACTCCGCCCTGACAACCCCCACAAGGGCGGTCCAGCCGAATAGGATCATCAAGAACACCAGCAGCCAGAAACTGCGGCCCAGAATGGCGAACATGATGATGATGACGTACAGCGTCGGGGTGGAGGACCAGATCTCGATGAAGCGCTGGAAAAGAAGATCGAGCCAGCCACCAAAATAACCCTGCACCGCGCCCGCCGCGATCCCCACAACGGTGGCGGCGCCGGTCACGATCAGGGTGAAGACGATGGAGAGGCGGAAGCCGTGAATGACCCGGGCCAGCACGTCGCGTTTGGTGTCATCGGTGCCCAGAAGGTTCTGCCCGTTGGGCGGCAGCGGCGCCGCGCCGGGCCGGTCCACGGTGGTGTTGTAGGAATAGGGAATGGGCGGCCAGAGGGTCCAGCCCTTGTGGAACTCCTCGCCCGAGAAGGACCCTGCGTCGATCTCTTCCAGGATGCCTTCGGGATCATCGAAACAGTCCAGGTTGCCCCCCGACTGGATCAGGCATTCCACCTCCGGATCCTTGTAGACCGCCTCGGTCCTGAAATCGCCGCCAAAGGCCGTTTCGGGGTAGAACTTGAAGATCGGCATGTAGAGTTCACCGCGATAGCTGACCAGGATCGGCTTGTCGTTGGCGATGAACTCGGCAAAGAGCGACAGCACGAAGAGCACCGAGAAGATCCAGAACGACCAATAGGCGCGGGAATTGCGGCGGAAGTTGTTCCAGCGACGCTGGTTGAGCGGGGACAATGCCATGGCTCAGCCCTCCCTCTTGTCAAAATCGATCCGCGGATCGACCAGCACATACATGATGTCCGACACGATCCCCACCACCAGGCTCATCAGGCCAAAGATGAAAAGCGTGCCGAAGATCACCGGATAATCGCGGGCGACGGCGGCCTCGAAGCCAAGCCGCCCCAGCCCGTCGAGCGAGAAGATCGTCTCGATGATCAGGCTACCGGAAAAGAACACCCCGATGAAGACCGCCGGAAAGCCCGCGATCACGATCAGCATGGCGTTGCGAAAGACGTGGCCATAAAGAACCCGGCGCTCGCTCAGCCCCTTGGCGCGGGCGGTCATCACATATTGCTTCTTGATCTCGTCCAGGAAGGAATTCTTGGTCAGCAGCGTCAGCGTCGCAAAGGCCCCGATGGTGGAGGCGATGACCGGCAGTGCGATGTGCCAGAAATAGTCCAGTGCCTTGCCCAGCAGGCTCAGCTCGGCCCAGTTGTCCGAAGTGAGGCCGCGCAGCGGGAAGACCTGCCAGTAAGAGCCCCCGGCGAACAGCACCAGGAGAAGAATCGCGAACAGGAAGGAGGGGATCGCATAGGCCGCGATGATCAAGCCGCTGGTCCAGGTGTCAAAACGGGATCCGTCGCTCAGCGCCTTGCGGATGCCCAGCGGGATCGAGATCATATAGGCGATCAATGTCGACCAGAGCCCCAGCGAGATCGACACCGGCATCTTTTCCAGCACCAGATCGGTCACGTCGATCTTGCGGAAGTAGCTTTCGCCGAAATCAAAACGCAGGTAGTTGCCGATCATCTGCACGAAGCGCTCCAGCGGCGGCTTGTCGAGACCGAATTGCGCTTTCAGCTCCTCGATCAGCTCGGGCGGCAGACCCTGACGGCCTGCATAGCTGTCGTTGGCGCCCAAGGTTTCCGTCGCACCCGCATCGCCACCGCCGCCTGCAAAACCTTCAAAGACATCGCCGCTGCCCTGCATCTGGGCAATGATCTGCTCTACCGGGCCGCCGGGCACGAATTGCACCAGGGCAAAGTTGATGACCATGATCCCGAACAGGGTCGGGATCACCAACAAGAACCGCCTGAGGATATAGGCTGCCATGGCGCGCGCCTACCGCAATGCGCCCGAGGCCTTCAGGTCGGCCTCGGTTTCGGAGTTGATCCACCACAGATCCATGGTGCCGGGCGAAAACGGCGGCAGCGCCTTGGGGTATTCATACATGCGCCAATAGGCGATCCAGTTCACATCCAGATACCAGGTCGGAACCATGAACCTTTTGGCCCGCAACACCCGGTCCAGGGCGCGGGTGTTGGCATAAAGATCCTCTTGCGTGGTCGCCTTGACGATATTGCCGATCAGCGCATCCACTGCCGGATCGGCAAGACCAGCCGGATTGAAGACGGAATACTGATGCGCCTCGGATCCGAACTGCTGATAGAGCCCGGTCGAAGGCTCCAGCGACTTCGGATAGGCGAAAGAGACCATGTCAAAGTCCTTTTCGCGGCGGCGGCTGGTATATTGCGCAAAATCCACCCGGTTCAGGATGGCGTCGATCCCCATGGCCTGCAGGTTCGAGACAAAGGGCTGCACGATCCGCTCCAGCACCGGGCTATCGAGGAGGAACTCCATCTTCAGCACCTCACCGGCCGCATTGCGCCGCATCCCGTCATCGCCCACGATCCAACCCGCCTCATCCAATAGCATCATTGCACGGCGCAGGTTGCGGCGGTCCGACGGGCGATTTGCCTTGGATGTATGCGCCATCACCGCGGGTTCGTTCAGCACCGCGGGATCAATCTGGTCGCCCAGGGCTTCGAGCACCTGTTTCTCCAACCCCTCGGGCAGGTCTTTGGCCTCAAGTGCCGTATCCTGCCAGAAGGAGGAGCGATGGCGGAACAGCCCGTATTGCAGGCTTTCATTGGTCCATTCGAAATTATAGGCCAGTTGCACTGCCTCGCGCACGCGGATGTCCTGAAACACCGGGCGCAGCAGGTTCATCACGAACCCATTGGCCGCAGGCACATTACCATCCGGGATGGCATCCTTGATCACATCGCCACGGCTGACCGCGTCAAAGTCATAGGCCGTGGCCCAGTTCTTGGAGTTGTTTTCGGTGCGCAGGGTATAGACGCCTGCCTTGAAGCCCTCCATGGCGGCAATGGCATCGCCAAAATACTCCACCCGGATGCGGTCGTAGTTGTGGCGCCCCTGGTTCACGTTCAGATGCCAGCCCCAGTAATCGGGATTGCGGCGATAGGTGATACGCTGGTTCACATCGAATGTGTCCAGCACATAGGGGCCAGAGCCCACACCCGGATCCAGACGCGGTTCATCCAGGCGACGGTTTTCCGGGTCCGCCTCGAACCAGGCCTTGGAAAACACCGGCGTTCCGCCCACCTGGGTGATCATCGCCCGGCGCGGAAAATCGTGGGAGAAATGGAACTTCACCCTATGGGCATCCAGGGCTTCGGCCTTGGGGATGCGCTTGCGCACCGCTTCGGCGTAGGATTTCAGCCCCTGATCCAGCAGGATGTTGTGGGAAAAGACCACATCCTCGGCCGTGACGGGCGAGCCATCGGAAAACCGCGCTTCGGGGCGCAGATTGAAGATCACCCAATCCTGGCTTTCGGGGTACTCCAGGCTTTCGGCGATCAGCCCGTAATAGGAGCCTGGTTCGTCATAGGATTCGACCATGAGACTTTCCAGGTGGTAGGAGGCCAGGGCCCCTGCCCGCCCCTTGCGGGTAAAGGGGTTCATGCTGTCGAAGGTTCCGACCGCCGAAAAGGACATCTCGCCGCCCTTGGGCGCGGCGGGGTTCACATAGTCGAAATGGGCAAAGCCTTCGGCGTATTTCAACGCCCCGAATTCCGCAAAGCCGTGGCTATTGATAATGGTTTCTGATGCCCGCGCCGGAGCGGCCAGCATCAGAAACATGGCCGCAAGCAGCACGGCCCCTTGCATGATCCATGCCGCAGGAGAGCGCAGGCCAGTTTGCGCCATCGATACTGCTTTGGCTTTGGGGGTTCGTGATTTCATCTGCCTTAACCTCCGCTGTCCGGTGTTCAAGCGATCCGGATTTTTCCCGTATTTCAAGCTAATGGCAGGCGGGCGCAACATTCAAGTTGTGATGCGGTCACAATCGATTTTGGCCGGGGCGATTTCACGCCGATTTTCGCGGCAGGGACAGATCCCGGCACAGCAAAAAGGCCGCTGTTCAACAGCGGCCCCTTGCAATGTCATGCTATCTTGCAGCTCAGTCGTCGAGGCTGTCCAGATAGGCAATGAGGTTCACCCGATCCGAGACCTTCTTCAGGCCCGAGAAGGACATGGAGGTGCCCGGTGCGTAGCCCGAGGGCTTTTCCAGGAAGGCGTTGAGGTTTTCCGCGCTCCAGTCGCCGGACATGCCCGCCAAGGCGCCGGAGTAACCGAAACCGGCGGCGGCTGCCTTGGGGCGGCCCACAACACCGTAAAGGGAAGGACCGGTCGCATTTACGCCGTCTTCGAGTTTGTGGCACGCAGCGCATTTCTTGAAGACCTTGGCGCCTTTGCCAACGTCTGCAGAAGCCAGCAGCTCTTCGAAGCTCACCTCTTCCGCTTCTTCGGTTGCGCCACCTGCCTCTTCCACTTCAATCACGTAAGAGGCCTCTCCGTGGCTCTCAACGTGGTACAGCTCCTCTGCGGCCCATTTGCCGAGAAGAAGCACGAGGAACGCGCTGCAGACGCCTGCAGTCGCTTTGGTAAGGGTCATCGTGTCAAACATGATCGCGAGTCCATTTCAGCTGTCTGAAGGCGTGTCTAAGGCTTCCCCTCTCAAGTGGCAAGGTGTAGACAGCGCGACGAAATGCCTGATTATCCAAGTTTTGCAGGAAAGTCGCACTCATGTCCGGAAGAATCGCCATTCAGGGGGAACTCGGCTCCTACAGCCACGAGGCCTGTCGCAACGCCCGTCACGATATGGAAGTGCTACCCTGCCGCAATTTCGAGGATGTCATCGAGGCCGTAAAAAGCGGTCAGGCGGACCAGGCGATGCTGCCGGTTGAAAACTCCACCTACGGGCGTGTAGCCGATATTCACCGGCTGCTGCCACATAGCGGGCTGCATATCATCGACGAGGCCTTCGTGCGGGTTCACATCAACCTGCTTGGTGTGCCGGGCGCCCGGCTGGAGGATATCCGGGAGGCAAAGTCGCACCTGGTCCTGCTGCCGCAATGCGGCCAGTTCCTGCGCCAGCACAATATCGAAGGACGTGTCAGCCCCGACAACGCCCGCGCTGCCCGCGACGTGGCCGAGGCAGGAGACAAACATGTGGCAGCCCTGGCCAGCGAGTTGGCCGGAGAAATCTACGGGCTGGACGTCCTGGCCCGCCATATCGAGGACCATGGCGACAATACCACCCGCTTCCTGATCATGTCGCGCGAACCGGACGACAGCCGCCGCGGCGCCCATGGGATGATCACCAGCTTCGTCTTCCAGGTGCGCAACATTCCCGCCGCCCTCTACAAGGCGATGGGCGGTTTCGCCACGAACGGTATCAACATGACCAAGCTGGAAAGCTACATGGTGGATGGTTCCTTCACCGCAACGCAGTTCTATGCCGATATCGAAGGCCACCCCGAAGACGACAATGTCAAACTGGCGATGGACGAACTGGCCTATTTCACCACCAACGTGGAAATTCTGGGTGTCTACCCTGCCGACAACGGACGGTACTGATCCCAGCACATGGGAATAATGCCGTCAGCATCAAATGCGTCCTGATCATCATTGCGGGGATTTAGGTGAGAGGTTGGACATCGACCCAAGCGGGGCTCGTTGTGGCTGCTTCCTTCCGGACCTGACCAAGTTGGCGAGGCGCCTGCCCGCGCCAACCTCTCGAATCCCGATATAGGCGGCAGCAGCGGCAAAGACAAGGCCCGCAGAGCGCAGGCAACCGCGATGATCAGATCGCAAGCATCAGCTTCAGGAAACCGCTGGGGGTGATCCCACCGTTGCGCACACGCCCCGTAGGCAGCTCATCCAGGTACTCCCTGGCCGCCGGGCAGGTATAGACGGCCGCTTCGGTGTCCGGCAGGGAGGAGAAATGCCAGGGATAATCCTCTGTCAGCAAGGGATCCTCCGGCAGGCGGCCCGCCACGTAATCGCGGATCACATCCCTGATCCGAACCGGCGGCAGCGGCACGTTCGCCGCCTCCTGCACCATCTGGAAATTGCCGCCACCGCTGACCCGGTAGCTATTGGCGACCACGGCGAACTGCTGATCCGGCGCCACCGGGCGCCCGTTCCAGGTCAGGTCCCGAATCCGCGAGGCTTCGGGATTGATCCGCTGCCCCGAGACGGCAAAACGGGAGGGGGCCGAAAGATCGATCTCATACTGCAGGCCGAACAGCACATCGAAGTTGTGGCCCGCCCGCTCGGGATCCACCAGGTCCACCCCGCTTGAACCGGGCGCGATCCGATTGAACACCCCGGCGGACATTTCCAGCCAGTCCTGCACCTGCGCCCCGGTCGCGACCACCAGCCGCAACTCGTTCGGGAAGACGTGCAGATCGGCCACATTGCGCATGCACAGGGGACCGCGCCCGATATCGGTGTAATGTCCGGGGCCGGAGCGCCCGCCGAATTTGCCAGGCGCCGCCGCAGACAAAAGCGGCAGATCCCCGGCTGCCGTTCCCCGCAGGAACGGCCGCGCCGCCGCCGCCTGTGCGGCCGCCGCCAGTTCCAACCCCAGATCTTTTCCGAACAGGGTGAAAAAGGAATGCAGCGGCACATCGCTGAAGCCCACGGGCTGGCGCATGCGGTCTCGGGTGGCCTCATGGGCCGGGCTCAAGACCTGCACCAGTTCCTCATCCTCTTCGGCAAGGGAGTGAAGCGTACCATCGTCGTGACGGTGACAAATCGGATGCAGCGCGGCCTCCCAGCCCGTCAGCTCCCAGCCACCTGCGCCGTGCTCCAGCGCCAGATCGATCTGCCCCAGATGCGAGCCATGCGCGCCCGCCATCACCACCGGCTTGTCAAAGACATGATCCGGATGCGGCAGCGTCTTATGGGTATGCCCCCCGATCACCGCGTCTATTTCGGGGCAATCCGAGATCGGCAGCAGGGCATTTTCCATGCCAAACACCGCGTCACGCGCGCCCATCCCGGTATGGGCCAGGGCGATGACGATATCACAGCCGTCCTGGCGCAACCGGCGGGCCGTCTCCCGCGCCGTCTGCACCATATCGGCAACGACCACCTTGCCCTGCAAAAGATGCGCATCCCAGGTTGTCGTCTGCGGCGGCAGCACCGACAGCACCCCGATCCGCACCGGCGGCGCCGTGCCACAGGCGGGCACGATACGCTCGACGATCACCTCCCGGACAAAAGGCAGGTCCCGCCCGGGATCCACCGCCGTCATATTGGAGCAGACCACGGGACAGCTTGCCTGTTGCAGAACCCGCGTCAGGGTCTCGAGACCGAAGTTGAAATCGTGATTGCCAAGCCCGATCACATCATAGCCGAGCGCCGCAAACGCCTGCATCAAAGGGTGCGGATCCATCGGCTCCTCGGAGGAGGTTTCGCCAATCGGCGCCCCCTGCAACGAGTCGCCATTGTCCAGCATCAGACAGGCACCGCCCGAGGCCTCGACCTCCTGCCGCGCCCGCCGCGCCAAGGTGGCGACCCTGCTCAGGCCGACGCTGGGATCGGGGCGGTCAGCATAGTAGTCGTGACTAAGCAGATTGCTGTGCAGGTCGGTTGTCGCCAGCAGGCGTAACACCCCTTTGTTGTCCGAGTGGGGATGCACCGGTCCTGTCATGTGTCTTTCGCCGCAACGTGCACGGTCTGCTCCGATCTTCATATTTGGCCCCGCCCTGAACCGAGCGCGTTAACCCTTTTGAATCAGCCTTTCACCGATTTGCAAAGTCACCATTTTTGAGGATGTTAACGATTGTGGCACGGATGCCGATGATTTAGCCGATATGACGCCAATTTCCAGCGCCAGACCGGTTGGGCACCGACAAACCACCGTGTATCGTCGCAAAAACCGACGTGAGGATCTGGATTGGCGGGCTGGTCATCCCGCGTCTTTGCAGCCATCAATCGGGAAGGGCGGCATCTGTCAACAGGTCCGCAGCCAAGAGAAGGACGACAGGATGAAACGGGCCGAAGAGGTGACATTTGGCGGCGGCGGCGGTTTGGATCGCTCTGCCCATCTGCGCGGCGACGCGGCGGCACTGGATGCGGCCTGGAGCGCAACGGACAGCAAGGTGCTGTTGCTGTGGCGCGGCAAACCGCTGTGCCTGCGCTCCGATCCGGCGCGGGGACCGGACAGCCTGGCCTGGTTGACGGGCAGCCATCCCGTGGCCGAGACCTATCGGGACACCAGGATTTTCCTGGGCCATCTTGCCGAAGGGCCAGCCGTCTTTGCCTGCGACATCAGCAGTTGGCAGCCGGACGCGATTGATGAAATGGCCCTGGCCAGCTTTGCGGATGTCAGCGAACAGCAGCATCCGGATCTGCCCGATGGCTATGCCTTTGCCGAACTCCGGCGCGTGATGACGCGGCTTACCCCGCTCGAGGCCGAAGTGGCAGCCACCGCCAGGGCGCTGTTCTCCTGGCATGAAACCCATCGCTTCTGTGCCCGCTGTGGCCAACCCAGCGACATCGCCCAGGCGGGATGGCAGCGAAACTGCCCTGCCTGCAAGGCCTCGCATTTCCCGCGCACCGACCCGGTTGTGATCATGCTGATCACCCATGGCGATGCTGTGCTCATGGGCCGTTCGCCCGGCTGGCCCGAAGGGATGTTTTCCCTGCTGGCGGGCTTTGTCGAACCCGGAGAGACGCTGGAGGCCGCCGTGCGGCGCGAGGTTCTTGAGGAAGTCGGCGTCACGGTCGGTCAGGTGAACTACCTGTCGAGCCAGCCCTGGCCGTTCCCCATGTCGCTGATGTTCGGCTGCAGTGGAGTTGCGCTGGATCGCGAATTGACCATCGACCCGCAGGAAATCGAGGATGCGATCTGGGTCAGCCGCCAGGAGATGATGACAGCCTTCGCAGGCGAACACCCGATCCTCAAGCCCGCCAGGAAAGGTGCAATTGCGCATTTTCTGTTACAAAACTGGCTTGCGGACACGTTGGATTAAGGGGATGATCCGCCCCATACACAGCAGATTGATCACCAGGACAAACAGGCGGTAAGTCATGGATTTTACGAGTAAGCAGGACATTGACGCACCCATCGCCGAGGTCTTTGAGGTCCTGTCGGATTTTGACAGCTTTGAACGCTCTGCCTTTCGTCGCGGTGTCGAGGTTCAGCGCCTGGGCGATACTGCCACGCCGCAAAGCGGGCTTTCGTGGGATGCCACCTTTACCTTCCGCGGCAAAAAGCGCGATCTGAGGATCGTTCTGAAATCCTACGAACCGGTGACGGGCATGGTCTTTTCCGGAGAAAGCGGTGCCATTCAGGGAGCGTCTAAGATCGAACTCATGGCGCTGTCGCCCAGTCGCACGCGCATGTCGATCACCCTGGATCTGTCTGCCAAGACCCTCTCCGGTCGGCTGCTGCTGCAATCTCTGAAGTTGGCGCGCGGGTCCATCGACAAGAAGTTCAAAGCCCGTGCCGCCGATTTCGCCAGGATGGCGGAAGACAGGATCAGTCAATCGGCCTAAGGCTTAGGCCCCATCCATCGATATATCCAGCCCCCCTTTCGCGCAATATGTCCCGACAGCCTAAATCAGGATTGACGTGTCGCCCCTTCCCCCGCTAGCCCTTGAGCAGATGGTGCTTGAGGCGCGCTTTGCGGGCCTTGACTGAAAAGGGAATGTGGTGCGCTTGGACCTGTTTCAGGGCCGATCAAATCCACAACTGCCCCCGCAACTGTAGGCGGAAAGCGACGTCGGAAGATCCACTGACCACCGGGCAGATGCCCAAGGCCGGGAAGGACCGAAAGAGCAATGACCCGCAAGTCAGGAGACCTGCCATCGTGACACTCGAAACCGGGCGGGGCGTCCGAAGCGGGTGCGTGGACAGCGGCGCCCTGACCTTTGGGTCACGCACGGTCTGTTCCATGCCTCCCCCCGTTGCCCTGCCCCCTTTGCGCGGAGGGCGCGATGATACCCAGACCAAAAACACATCAGATCGCGGTGAGCGCTTGCAGGCACACAGGCGCCACCTGCCCCGCGCTAAAACGCATGCTGAAGGCGCTCTGCCAGGCTCTGAACAGCGCGAAGGGCCTGACCGACGCGGATTTTGAGATCAGCGGCGAAAGCCAGTTGGATGGCTGCGACAGACAATGTGCCGCCAGGTTCTTTGCCTCTCACGACCGCATTCGCGTGTTCGGCGGTGCCGAGGCATCGGCCCAGCAGTCCGGTCTCGAGCGGTTTGCCGACATGCTCCTGACCTCTGAAGGCAGCGCCTTGCCCGCCGGGTGTCTGCCCTCCCCGCCATGCGCGATGGGTCAAGCTCTCCCCCAAGCGAGAGCCCTGGATACGGATACGGCCAGCTACAGCGTCGATGCACACCGGCCGTGACTGTGGGATCGTGGACTATCGGGTCGTGGACTATGGGATCGTAGGTTGTGGGATCCTTTCCTCTTCAGCTGGGAAACATTCAGACCTAAGCCAAGGAAACGGCGCCGCAGCGCGCAAGGCGCGCTGCCGGGCCCAACGGGCCCATGCCCCCCTTGGGGGCGGTGGCCGGGCGGGAGAGCCTCGTTGCACGGATCGAACTGTCAGGTCAGCCCGGTCCCGTTGCAGCAAGACAGGCAAGATCAGCCACCTGTCGCCCAGGCCATTTGCGCTTCCGTCTCGATGGCGCAGGGGCGTGTCATGCGCAGCCGGGCAAGAGCCTGCTCGGGCGCCTCTCCGCATTCGATCAGCAGACGCAGCACCGCCATGCCGGACCGCCCGCAGCCGCCACGACAGTGCACCAAGACGCGGCCGCCGCCCTCCAACGCCTGCCGGGCCGAAGCGCTGACCGCGCGCCAGGATCTGCTCACCTCGCGATCCGGCACCCCGAAATCGGTAACGGGCAGATGGGACCAGCGGCTTCCCATGCTTTGGAAATCGACCCCCAGGGTTGCCGCTCCGACCGCCACATGTTCCGCCTCGGTGGTCAGGGAGATGACCAGGCCGGGCTGCCAGTCGTGAATGAGCTCCATGTCCCCCTTGTAGTCGCCCATGGCGCCCGGCAGGGGGCAGAGCGCCAGGATCCCGTTGGCAGCCGATAGGGCATAGATCGTAAAGGGCACGACGGCCTGATCAGGAGATTGATCCGAATGCGTTTCACCCATGGAGCATCTTCCACCACCTCATCTGCGTCAGCCACGCCCCGGCGCGGCATGGGAAAACTGTGCCACCGGCAACGCCAGGCGGTCAACAGCGGTGGACGAACCCCTCTGGCTTGCCTACCCTGTAGCGCGGCCCCAACGACCACCCGAATCCGGCACGAGACAGCATGATCGACACTCCGACCCCCGACCAGGACACCCCAGCCACCGATTCCGCGCAGGAGGCCCCGGTCCAGTATCAGGTCCTCGCGCGCAAGTATCGCCCGGAAACCTTTGCCGATCTCGTCGGCCAGGACGCCATGGTGCGCACGCTGAAGAACGCCTTTGCGGCAAACCGCATTGCCCAGGCCTTCATCATGACCGGCATTCGCGGCACCGGCAAAACCACCACCGCACGAATCATCGCCAAGGGCATGAACTGCATCGGGCCCGATGGCACCGGCAGCCCGACGACCGAACCCTGTGGGGTCTGTGAACATTGCGTGGCGATCATGGAGGGGCGCCATGTGGATGTGATGGAGATGGACGCCGCCAGCCGCACCGGCGTCGGCGACATCCGCGAGATCATCGATTCGGTGCAGTACCGCGCCGCCTCGGCCCGCTACAAGATCTACATCATCGACGAGGTTCACATGCTGTCGACCAGCGCTTTCAACGCGCTGTTGAAGACGCTGGAGGAACCCCCCGCCCATGTGAAGTTCATCTTCGCCACCACCGAGATCCGCAAGGTGCCGGTGACGGTGCTGTCGCGCTGCCAGCGTTTTGACCTGCGCCGGATCGAGCCGGAGGTGATGATCGACATGCTGCGCCGGATCGCCACCTCCGAAGGGGCCGAGATCGCCGAGGACGCGCTGGCGCTGATCACCCGCGCCGCCGAAGGCTCGGCCCGCGATGCGACCTCGCTGCTGGACCAGGCGATTTCCCATGGTGCTGGCGAAACCACCGCCGATCAGGTGCGTGCCATGCTGGGTCTGGCCGACCGGGGCCGGGTGTTGGACCTGATGGACATGATCCTGCGCGGCGATGCGGCAGCGGCCCTGACCGAACTCAGCTCCCAATATGCCGAGGGCGCCGACCCGCTGGCAGTGCTGCGTGATCTGGCCGAGATCACCCATTGGGTCTCGGTCGTGAAGATCACCCCCGATGCCGCCGAAGACCCCACCATCAGCCCCGATGAGCGCGCCCGTGGCCAACAGATGGCCGCGGCCCTGCCGATGCGGGTGCTGACCCGCATGTGGCAGATGTTGCTGAAGGCGCTGGAAGAGGTTGCCGCCGCGCCCAATGCGATGATGGCCGCCGAAATGGCGGTGATCCGCCTCACCCATGTGGCCGACCTGCCCAGCCCCGAAGAATTGATCCGCAAGCTGCAGGACATGCCGCCCCCTCCGCCCGGTGGCGGTGGAGGGATGCCCATGCACGGCATGGGCGCGCCTGCGGCGAGCGGGGGAGGCGGGGCCTCGGCTATCGCCTCGTCCCCGCTGCAAGGCGCACCGGGCGGTGGCCCCTCCGGCGGCATGACCATGTCGCATGGTCAGGGGCAGGTCACCGCGCTGGCTCCCGCCGCGCAAAGCGCCCTCGCCCGCTATCCGAGCTTCGAGCACGTGGTGGAACTGATCCGCACCAACCGGGACGTGAAACTTCTGGTGGAGGTGGAAACCGGTGTGCGCCTCGTCTCCTACCAGCCCGGCCGGATCGAGTTCACCCCCCATGCGGACGCCCCCCGCGATCTGGCCGCCCGCCTTGGCACCGCCCTGCAGAACTGGACCGGCAGCCGCTGGGTCGTCACCATCGCTCCCGATGGCGAGGCCCCGACCATTGCCGAGATCCGCGATGCCGCCGAGAACGCCCTGCGCGAAAAGGCCACGGAGCACCCCCTGGTTCAGGCAGTCCTTGAAAGCTTCCCCAAGGCAAAGATCACCCGTATCCGCACCGCCGAGGAACTGCAGGCCGAGGTGCAGGCGGAGGCCCTGCCCGAGGTGGAGGACGAATGGGATCCCTTCGAGGACAGCTAAACGGCAGAGCCTGTCCCGCGCCACAATAGTGGCACCCGGAGCTATTGAGGGATGCCAACGGGAGCCTGCACATCCATGATGTGCCGCGCGGCGGGCGGGAACCGCCCTGTGCGTCCAGACGCCACGCAAATCCCTTGTGCCAGGGCCCCGCACCCCATATCTAGGCACCAAACCAGACTTCAGGAGAGATACCATGCTCAAAGGCCTCGGCGGTCTTGGCGATATGGCCAAGATGATGAAATCGGCTCAGGAACTGCAAACCAAGATGACCCAGATGCAGGAAGACCTGCACAACGTCATGGTCACCGGCGAAGCGGGCGCGGGCCTGGTGAAGGCCACCGCCTCGGCCAAGGGCGACCTCAAGGCGCTGGATATCGACCCGTCGATCTTCAACGGCGATGACAAGGAAATGGTCGAGGACCTGATCCTGGCCGCCATCAAGGACGCCCAATCCAAGGCGACTGAAAAGGCGCAGGACGAGATGACCAAGCTCACCGAAAGCATGGGCCTGCCCAAGGACATCAAGCTGCCGTTCTGAGCAGGGCGCAACCTGAGACACCCAGACAAGGCGGCTTCGGTCGCCTTTTTTTCTGGCCGCTGCCACAGCGCAAACAAAAGCCGAACATCAGCCCCTGCTCCCCTTGCCTTTTCCGCCTGCGATGCGCCTATATGGGCTGAAACCGCGAAGGCCGCTCCCGAATGCAAGACCGCTCCACCAGCGATATCGAAAACCTGATCGACCTGATGGCGAAACTGCCCGGCATGGGGCCGCGCTCGGCCCGCCGCGCGGTGCTGCACCTGGTGCGCAAGCGGGGGCTTCTGCTCACGCCGCTGTCAGACATGATGAGCCGTGTGGCCAGTACCGCCCGTGAATGCCTGAACTGCGGCAATGTGGGCACCAAGGATATCTGCGACATCTGTGCCGACGAGAACCGTGCCAACGGAGAGCTTTGCGTGGTGGAAAGCGTCTCTGACCTTTGGGCAATGGAACGCGCGGGCGCCTTCAAGGGGCGGTATCACGTGCTGGGCGGCACGCTTTCGGCGCTGGACGCCATCGGCCCCGAGGATCTGCGCATTCCCCGCCTCGTGGACCGGGTCGGCAGCGAGGCGATCAGCGAAGTGATACTGGCGCTCAACGCCACCATCGACGGGCAGACCACCGCCCATTACATCGCCGATCAGCTGACCGGCCAGGTCAGGCTCACATCGCTGGCGCAGGGCGTGCCCATCGGCGGCGAGTTGGATTATCTCGACGATGGCACCATCAGCGCCGCCCTCAAGGCGCGCAAGGACCTCTAGCTCCTCCTGTATCGGAGAAAGGGTCTCCGGCGCGCCTCGTCGTGAGATCCATGGTCCCTCCCCCGGTTCTCTGTCCCCGCACGCAGATGTTGTGACCCAACGGCGAAATTGACAGCAGCCCCGGCCCGGCGATTGACTGCGGACAGGCATCGAATAGGGAGGATCACCGGTGACGATCATCAGGGCAGAGAGCGCCGCGATTGTGGCTGAGGTGCATGTCACGACCGGCCAGGAGGTGCCCGCCGATACGGTCCTGCTGGCCACCGAACTGATGAAGATGCGGCACGAGATCCGCGCGCCTCATGGCGGCATTGTCCGCACTGTGCACATCAAGGTCGGGGACGAGCTGCAAGGCGGCGCAGCTCTGGTCACGCTGGAACCCGCCGAGGTCGCGGGCCAAACCGCCGCCACCAAGGCGGAAGACCGCCCGGATATGGCGGACTACAAGGCGCGGATGGCGCTGTTGCAGGATGAGGCGCGCCGCGATGCCGTTGCAAAGCGCCATGCGCAGGGCGCGCGCACCGCGCGTGAAAACATCGACGACCTGTTCGATGCGGGCAGCTTCACCGAATACGGTGCTCTGGCGGTGGCGGCCCAGCGCGGCAGTCGCGATCTGGAGGATCTACAGGCCCGCACGCAAGGCGATGGGATCATCTGTGGCATCGGCACGGTTGCCGGGCGCCGGGTGGCGGCGATGGCGGTCGACTATATGGTTCTGGCGGGCACCCAGGGTTTCAATCACCACCGCAAGATGGACCGGTTGATCGAGGTCGCGGGCCGCGATCAGCTGCCGATCGTGCTCTTTGCCGAAGGCGGCGGCGGGCGGCCCAATGATGGCGATGCAGCCCTGATCATGGCCGGCTGGCTCAACGTCACTTCCTTTCGCCACTTCGCCGCCTACAAGGGCCCAAAGATCGGCATCGTTGCGGGCTATTGCTTTGCCGGGAATGCCGCCCTGTTCGGGGTCTGCGATCTGCGCATCGCGACCCGGAACAGCTGGATCGGCATGGGCGGCCCGGCGATGATCGAAGGCGGCGGCCTGGGCACGGTCGCCCCCAAGGACATCGGCCCCAGCGCCACGCAGGTGGAGACCGGGCTGATCGACATCCTGGCCGAGGACGAGGCCGAAGCGGTTGAAGCGGCCAAACAACTATTGGGACTTTCACAGGACAAGCCCCAGCCGAAAGAAGGCGACCGCCCGGAACTGCGCAAGCTGATCCCGGTGGACCGGACGCGCGCCTATGACATGCGCGACGCGATCAACGGTATCGTGGACGAGGACAGTTTCCAGGAACTGCGCCGCGGCTTTGGCATCGGCATGATCACCGGGTTCGCCCGCCTGTCTGGCCGCGCTATCGGCATTGTTGCCAACAACCCGCTGCACCTGGGCGGTGCCATCGATGCGGCGGCCGGGGACAAGGGCGCAAGGTTCCTGCAGCTATGCGATGCCTGGGGCCTGCCGATGGTGACCTTCTGTGACACCCCCGGTTTCATGGTCGGACCCGAGGTCGAGAAAACAGGCCAGGTCGCTCATGTTTCTCGGCTGTTCCTGGCGGGGGCGCACTTCAGCCAGCCACTGGTGACACTGATCCTGCGCAAGGCCTATGGGCTTGGCGCCATGGCCATGGCCGGAGGCGGTCTGGATCGCCCGCATTTCTGCTGTGCCTGGCCCACCGGCGAGGTCGGTGCCATGGGGCTGGAAGGGGCGGTGAAACTTGGTCACCGCGATCACCTGGCAGCCATCAGCGACCCGCAGGAACGCGAGGCAGAATACCAGCGGCTGGTCGACGCGCTCTACGAGCGGGGCAAGGCGCTGAATGCCGCCAGCCTGTTGGAGTTCGACGCGGTGATTGATCCGGCGGAGACACGAGAGGTCCTGCACCGGGCGCTGGCCAGCGCCGGGCCTGCATCGCCCGGCCCCCGCTATGCGGATGCCTGGTAGCGACGCGCAAAAAGAAAGAGCCACGCCGCATTGGCGTGGCTCCAACAATTCACGAGCGCACAGGTGTGGGATCAGAAACGGGGGTCGATCCCGTTGCCTTCATCCTCATCGTCGTCATCACCGCCCGCGGGCAGGTTGAAGAAGCTGTCCGCATCACGGATCGGCTCGTCATCCTTGCGTTCGTCGTCGGAGCTACCGCCCAGGGTAAAGGTCTCAAGCCCTTCGATTGCGCTCGGGATCTTGGGTTCAGCATCCATCTCCAGCGATTGCTCGGTCGAGACCAGTTTGCGGCGCTCGTCGTCGCTCATCACGCCGCCCTCGGCAGCCTTCTTGGCGGCGGCCTTCTGCACGGCTGCGTCCAGTTCGGACTGCTTGCACAGGCCCAGCGCCACCGGATCGATCGGCTGCATGTTGGCGATGTTCCAGTGGGTGCGCTCGCGGATTGACTGGATGGTCGGCTTGGTGGTGCCTACCAGCTTGGCGATCTGGCCATCGGACAGTTCCGGGTGGAACTTCACCAGCCACAGGATCGAGTTCGGACGGTCCTGGCGCTTGGACAGCGGGGTGTAACGCGGGCCACGGCGCTTTTCCTCGCCGGCGGCTGCCGGGTTGAACTTGAGCTTCAGCTTGTGCAGCGGATTGGCTTCGGCCTTGTCGATCTCGTCCTGGGTCAGCTGGTTGTTCGCGACCGGGTCAAAGCCCTTCACACCGGCAGCCACATCGCCATCGGCAATGCCCTGGATCTCCAGCTCGTGCATGCCGACGAAATCGGCGATCTGCTTGAAGCTGATCGTGGTATTGTCCACCAGCCACACGGCGGTCGCCTTGGTCATCAACGGTTTTGCCATGCGCGTATCTCCTTAAAACACGTTTGCCCCACGAACACCCACGTACATCTTTCCCGTCGCCTGAAATAGGCTGCCCCGAGGTCTGGGGCGGGTTTCCGTTGTCGGGGAACTTCAGTCCTATATAGTCGCCTTGTTTTCATAAGGAAAGAGGCGATGCGCAGGTTCTTGCTGGCAATTGCAACCGTGGTTTCAGGGTTGGTTTCGATCCCCGGACACGCCGAAAGCGACCGGGACAGGGAGATTTCGGGAGAGTTCGACTACTATGTCCTGAGCCTCAGCTGGTCGCCCAACTGGTGTGCGATCGAAGGCGATGCCAAGGGATCGGATCAATGCGACGACCGCCACGATCACGGCTGGACCCTGCATGGGCTGTGGCCGCAGTACCACCGGGGCTGGCCGGATTTCTGCCGCACGGTTGAGGCACCCCCCAGCCGCCGCCAGACCGCCGAGATGGCCGATATCATGGGCAGCCCGGGGCTGGCTTGGCATCAATGGAAGAAACACGGCAGTTGCTCGGGCCTGTCGCCGGCACAGTATTTCGCCCTCTCGCGAGAGGCTTACGCGCAGGTCACCCGCCCGGCGATCTTTCGCAAACTGGACAAGACCGTGAAACTGCCCGCCTCGCTGGTGGAAGAGGCCTTCCTGAAGGAAAATCCGCAGCTGAGCCGCGACAGTCTCACCATCACCTGCCGCGATGGCCACATCCAGGAGGCCCGCATCTGCCTGTCGCGCAGCCTTGATCCGGTGCCCTGCGGCCGCGATGTGATCCGCGACTGCACCTTGAAGGATGCGCTCTTTGCGCCGGTTCGATAGACTACTGTCCGCCCCATTGGCTTGGCTGCTCATTTTGAACGTAGGTCTGCCGTGGCTAGGGTCAGCGATGATTGCGACAGCGTTCCAACACGGCAGCCAGCGCCAGGTCTTGTACTGGCTCGCCGTAATACTCCTGTTCACATTCAACCAAATCGCAGCTCGCAAATGGCGAGCATTTCGTTGGGCATTTTGGAGCGTATCTGCGCTCAACCTGTTTGCCATCCTATTCGGCGGGCTGGCATTTTCCACTATCGCACACCAAATCCCCTCGGTAGTGCGGTTCATGCTGAGCCAGTGATAAGAAAAAAGGTGCAAAACACCCAGGACGTACCGCCTTCTGCACGACCTGCGCAGACCGAACCGCACAGGCCAAGTGTAAATGAGCGTTAGCCCTCGGCAACCTTAAGGACGATCTTGCCGATATGGCCTGAGCTTTCCATCCGGGCATGGGCCTCTGCGGCCTCTTCCAGCGGATAGGTGCTGTCCATCACAGGCTTCATCCGGCCTGCCTCCACCAGCGGCCAGACCGCCTCGGCCAGATCCTGCGCGATGCGCGCCTTGGCAAGATCGCTTTGCGGGCGCAGGGTCGATCCGGTCACCGTCAGGCGGCGGGCCATGATCTGGGCAAAGTTCAGCTCGGCCTTGGGACCGGACAGAAACGCGATATGCACCAGGCGGCCATCATCGGCCAGCGCCCGGATGTTACGGGGGATATAGTCGCCCCCGACCATATCCAGGATCAGGTCGGCACCGCCCTCGGCCCGCAGCACCTTCACGAAATCCTCGTCGCGGTAGTTGATCGCGCGCTCTGCGCCAAGATCGAGACAGGCCTGGCATTTCTCATCGGATCCGGCGGTGGTGAAGACCCGCGCGCCCAGCGCCGAGGCCAGCTGGATCGCGGTCGTGCCGATACCGGAGGAGCCACCATGCACCAGGAACCGCTCTCCCGCCTTGAGCCCCCCGCGGGTGAAAACATTGGACCAGACGGTGAAACAGGTTTCCGGCAGGCAGGCCGCGCGTTTCATCGACAGCCCCTTGGGGATCGGCAGGCAATGGGCCGCCGGGGTCACCACATATTCGGCATAGCCGCCACCGGGCAGAAGGCCGCAAACCTTGTCGCCCACGGCGTATTCCGTGACGCCCGCGCCGATGGCCACCACTTCGCCCGACGCCTCAAGCCCCGGCAGATCGCTGGCGCCGGCAGGCGGATCATAGGCCCCGGCGCGTTGCAGCGCATCGGGGCGGTTGACCCCGGCATAGGCCACCTTGAGCAGCACTTGCCCGTGACCCGGCGTGGGAACCGGCCGTTGGGTGAGGGCCAGAACCTCTGGCCCTCCCGGCTGTGAGATCTCGATCGCGCGCATTGTTTCGGGCAAACCATCGGTCATGCAAAGGTCCTTTCCCTGCCGTAGTATCCTTGATGCCCGTGATAGCACCGGCACGGGCACACACAAACCCTGCTGACGCCCTGTTCCAATCTTCGTTGCGTCCCGGCGCGGGCACAGGCCGTTATCGGCGGCCCTGACGCCCGGGCATGTCCTCGGCCTCTCTCGGCTTGCGGATCTGTCCCGCCAGCCAGGCGGGCCCCGCCAGCAGCGGCTTCAAAAGCGGGTTCTTCTGCACATCCGCCTTCAGTTTCTCGAATTGCATCACATTGTCGATGCGCCGGTCCAGAAACTCCCAGGTCGCCTGGTGACCGGGCGTCTCGTCGCCCAGCCAGAACAGCACGGTGGACGAATAGACGCCAGAGAGGGTCGCGCGCTTGCTGTACCAGTTGATATCCTCGGAGGTATCGCCAAGGGCCGTCCAGATCGCATCCACCGTGCCCCAGATCGCCTTGGCCCCATCGGCGGCATGGCTGGGCAGCGCAAAAAGAGTCACCCCCCGGCGTACCGCTTCCTTGTCCTCGACCGCCTCCAGGCGGAATCGGACGGCGGCGGCAATCTTGTCGCGAAACCGAAGGCCCGTCAGATCCTCTGTCGCCAGCCGCTCCAACATTACCTGATCCCCGCGCCGGTGATAGGCCAGCGCCAGATCCACGGCCCCGCGTGGGCACAAGGCCCGCGCCAGGGTCGGATCAATACCGGTGTCTGCCACGGCTGCGGCAAATGTCGCCTCGGTCCAGCCATCAAAGGCCACATGCATGAGTGCCGCATCCAATAGCGCATCCATGTTCAGCGCCTCTGTGCCTTCCGTCCTGTCGGATGTCATGCCGGTTGCCTGCTCTGTCATGCTGCTTCTCCGTAACGATTGAATGCAGGGGCTGCGCACCTCTGCCGGGCCAGAATGAGCCATCCAGCCCAGTACTAGACATGTTAGATCGGTTTTGCTATACGGCCACCTCCTGCAAATCCTTGCAACTCAACTTAGAAAGGTGGTGAAAACCACATGCAGGTTAGTGTTCGTGACAACAATGTCGATCAGGCGCTTCGTGCCCTGAAGAAAAAGCTGCAGCGCGAAGGTGTGTTCCGCGAGATGAAGCTCAAGCAACATTTCGAGAAACCCTCCGAGAAGAAAGCGCGCGAGAAGGCTGAAGCGATTCGTCGTGCCCGTAAACTGGCGCGTAAGAAAGCACAGCGCGAAGGTCTCCTCTAAGATCTTCCTCCGGTTTTTTCTGGATGCTTTTGACGACCCCCGCGGCCCTGCCCGGGGGTTTGTCGTTTCTAGAGCCTACAATTTACGACTCCATAACGATATTCACTAGGCAATCACTAAACTTATGCGTGTATAGTGCGCGGCAAGTTGCTATAGTCGGCTCAAGGGCCACTGAAACCTCGGATCGTCTTGGCTCATGGTCCTTTTGCCGAAGCTGGAACAATCGGCATATCCCCGGAGGTGGTACCGCCCTCCCCCAAACTGGCGTCGGCCTTGCTTCCTGCACCCAAGGCCCGTGACCCCTCCGGGGAAATCAACACAGATGGCCTTGGCGCCGAATGGTATCGGAGCCTATCGGTCTTCAGGTATTGCCCCTGCAGATTCTCCTCTGCATCTCTGCCCCGCTTGCACCGCACAGATGAGACCCAAACCGTCATCAAATGTCATAGTCTGCGATCACCCGGCCCCTAGTTCACCAGCCCCCATTTCACCGGCACCTCCAGCGGCCCGCGGAACGCCCAGCCGCCAAAACGGGCCGGACCCTCCAACGACAGGTCTGGCATTCGCTCAAACAACATCGGCAGCGCCGCTTCGGCGATCAAGGCCCGAGAGATCCAGGCCCCCGCGCAGAAATGCGGGCCTGCGCCAAATGAAATAGCCGCGCTGATGTCCTGATGCAGGTCATAGCGATCCGGCCGGGCAAATACCCGCTCATCCCGATTGCCGGAGCCGAACATCAGGAAGACGCGGTCCTCTGGCTGCAGCGCCACACCATTGAGCCCATAGGGCTGTGCCACCCGGCGCGGCGACATGCCGATAGGTGACATCCAGCGCGCGTATTCCTCGAAGGCCTGCATCCATGTGGCTCGTCCGGACCTCACATCCTGCAGCTGCTCGGGATGTTGCAGCAAGGCCCAGACCGTTCCGGCGATCGCATCGCGCGGCTCGTTCTGCCCGCCAGAGATCGCCAGCTTGATATTGGCCCTGATCAGGCTTTCCGGCAGCCCCGCCTTCTGCTGCACCCGCAGAAGGGAAAACGCACCGGCACCGGATCCCGCCTCCCACATGGTGCTGATATGGTCGTCGATCAGGCGGGTGCTGTCGTGGCAGCGCGCCTCCACCGCCGCATCGCCCGCGTAATTTGCACAGCCATCGATCATGCCCTGGCTGACCGCGTCCATCTCGTCGGCGCGCATCCGGGTCAGCCCGGTCACTGCCTTCAGCGCCTCGGCCGAAACCGGCATGGCAAAGTCGCGCACCAGATCGCAGCGCCCCCGTGGCGCCAGATCCTGCAGCACCTGCGTGGTTGCCGCGCGAAACTGCGCCAGCCAGTGCTGTTTCACCGTCTTGGGCGACACCGCCGGAAAGATCGCCTTGCGCTCGGCCATATGGTCCGCGCCGTCTTTGCGCATCATGTTCTGCCCCATCAACCGGGTCATCAGCCCCTCCGGCTGATCCGAAGAGAAGACATCAGTGCGCTTTTCCTCCCGGAAGATGTCATCACGCCGGGAGATCAACACCGCGTCAAGCTGCGGCACATAGGCCACGGGCGCCTCTACCCGCAGACGGGCCAGGTCGGGATATGGGTCCTCCCAAAACGCCTGTAGATCGATTTCATAGACCGGTCGTGCCATTGCTGCCCTCCCCCGCTGACCTCTGCGAAAGAAGACTGCGCGGCACCTGTTGTCTTGTCAACTCATCTGACATAGCCTGCGGGCATGAGTGATCTGACCGACGAGATGTTCCTGTCGCTGCCCGACGGCAGCAAGGATAGCCCCGCAGCCCCGACGCTGGACTATGATCGCAGCCCGGTCGTTACCGTGACATTCGCGGGCAACCGGCTGACCCGCAATGCCACCCGCGCCTACCAGCAGGAATTCGGCATCGGGGTGATGGATTGGCGCATGCTGGTGATGCTGACCCGCGATCCCGGCTGCTCGGTCGGCCATGCCGCGCGCGTGACGGGCATCGACAAGGCCGCCGTCAGCCGGGCGCTTCACCGCATGTCACAGGCTGGGCTGGCACGAGCCGAGGTTCTGGGCGGCGATGAACGCCGCAAGTCCTGGTTTCTGACAGAGGCTGGTCATGCGCTCCATGCCCGCATATTGCCGCGCGCGCTGGAACGGCAACGCGACCTGCTGAAAGGGTTTTCCACCGAGGATCTCAAAGCCTTCACCGGCTACCTGCAGCGGTTCCTTGAGAACATGGCGGACGAAGACACCCCTCCCCCGGATGAAAATAGCTGACATCGGCGAAACGCGCCCGCCGCGCGCCCGCGCGGCGCCGGGCCCAACGGAGGCGACACAGCCCATGGGCTGTGCCAGATCGGGCGGGAGCCGCCCCCTGCCGCGTCCCAGCCGTTCAGTAGATCTTTGGCACGTATAGCTCGTCCGGCAGGAACCGGCGCTCATAGTCGGGATTATACTCCCGATCCGGCAGGGTCACCTTCTCCTGGGGCACATCCTCATAGGGGACCTTGGTCAAGAGGTGCTCGATACAGTTGAGCCGCTCGCGCTTCTTGTCGTTGCCCTCGACGATATACCAGGGCGCCTCGGGGATATTGGTGCGTTCCAGCATATCCTCCTTGGCCTTGGTGTACTGTTCCCAGCGGATGCGGCTTTCCAGGTCCATGGGCGACAGTTTCCACTGTTTCATCGGATCGTGGATGCGCATCATGAATCGCAGCTGCTGCTCTTCGTCGGTGATCGAGAACCAGTATTTCAGCAGGATGATCCCCGACCGCACCAGCATACGCTCGAATTCCGGAACGTCCTGGAAGAATTGTTCGACCTGATCGTCGCTGGCAAAGCCCATGACCCGCTCCACCCCGGCGCGGTTGTACCAGGAGCGGTCAAACAGCACGATTTCACCGGCCGCGGGCAGGTGCGGCACGTAACGCTGGAAATACCACTGGCTTTGTTCACGCCGCGACGGAGCCGGCAGCGCCACGACGCGGGCCACCCGCGGGTTCAGGCGCTGAGTGATCCGCTTGATCACGCCCCCCTTGCCGGCACTGTCACGCCCCTCGAACAGGATGCAGACCTTGGCGCCGCTGTGCTGCACCCAGTCCTGCAGCTTGATCAGCTCTGCCTGCAGGCGCAGCAGGTTGCGGAAATAGACTTTGCGGTCCAGCATCTCGGGGTGTTGCGACCGGTAGATCTTGCGCAGCTCCATCGACAGCATGGGCTCGGCAAATTCGATCTCGAAATCCTCGTCCAGCGTGTCCTGAAGCTCGGCATCCAGCCAATCGAATGAATCAGGGGTGGTATCGCTGGTCACGGTGGAGCTCCTTCACTCAAAATATCTCTGTTCTGGCCGCTTTAGAGCAGGGATGTGATTGTTTGATGTCAGATCTGCATCTGTTGCCGGACCGCAGGGATTTTGCCCCCACGCGGTCACGGCCCTCTCTACAAGTGGCAAATCGCCTGACCAGGAGGGAATCGAAAATCAGGACCGCCTGCAAGGGCAAAACAGCCCTTCGGCGGCCATATGCCTGTCTCAGCCACGCGCCGCTGCCAAAATCATGTCGGATGCCTTTTCCGCGATCATGATCGTCGGCGCATTGGTGTTGCCGCTGGTGATCACCGGCATGACGCTGGCATCCACGACACGCAGGCCAGCGATGCCACGTAGACGCAGCTCGGGATCCAGAGGCGCGCTCTCCTCCGCCCCCATATGCACCGTGCAGGTGGGGTGGAAGATCGTCGTGCCGATATCCCCCGCCGCACGCACCAGATCCTGTTCATCGTCGGACACAAGGCCCGGCTTCATCTCTTCCGGCGCGTATCCCTGCATCGGCGCCTGCGCCATGATCGCCCGTGCCTGACGGATCGCGGCTACGGCCACCTGCCGGTCTCCTTCGGTCGACAGGTAGTTCGGCTGAATGCTCGGCGCCGCCAATGGGTCGGCAGAGGTGATCTCCACCCGCCCCCGACTTTCGGGGCGCAGGTTGCAGACGCTGGCCGTCAGCCCCGGAAAATCATGCAGGGGCTGACCAAAGGCCTCCAGCGTCAGGGGCTGCACGTGGTATTCCAGATCCGGGGTCTCCAGATCGGGCCGCGAGCGGGAAAAGGCGCCCAGCTGGCTTGGCGCCATGGACATCGGGCCAGACCGTTTCAGCGCATATTCAAGGCCGATCTTCGCCTTGCCGACCAGGGAATTGGCCAGCGTATTGAGAGTATGGGCCCCGCTCAGGCGCCAGGCACAGCGCAGTTGCAGGTGATCCTGCAGATTGGCGCCGACCTGCGGCATATCCCGCAGCACCTCGATCCCATGCGCCTGCAACAGCGCGCCGGGACCCAGGCCCGACAGTTGCAGGATCTGCGGGCTGTTGACAGCGCCTGCCGACAGGATGACCTCACCGCGGGCACGGGCAGTGCGGATCTCTTCCCCTTTTTGATACTCGACCCCGACGGCGCGCCCCTCCTCGATCAGGATGCGGCGGGTATGCGCCTGAGTTTCGACCTTCAGCCCCTGCCCGGTCGCCGTGCGCAGGAAGGCCTTGGCCGTATTCATCCGCCAGCCAGAGCGCTGATTGACCCGGAAATAGCCGACGCCCTCGTTATTGCCAGTGTTGAAATCCGTAACCTTGGGCAGCCCCCAGACCGAGGCCGCCTCCATCCAGTCATCCAGCACGTCCCAGTGCAGACGCTGGTTCTCGACGCGCCATTCGCCACCTGCCCCGTGCAGATCAGAGGGGCCTTCGACATAGTCCTCGGACTTCTTGAAATAGGGCAGAACATCGTCCCAGCCCCAGCCTGCAAGGCCGCGCTGCCGCCAACCGTCATAATCGGCGGCTTGCCCACGCAGGTACAGCATTCCGTTGATCGAGGAACAGCCCCCCAGGACCTTGCCCCGCGGATAGACCAAGGCGCGCCCATTCAAGCCCGGATCGGCCTCGGTGCGATACATCCAGTCGGTGCGCGGGTTGTTGATGCAGTAGAGATAGCCCATCGGGATATGGACCCAATGGTAATTGTCACGTCCCCCGGCCTCCAACAGCAGTACGCGCTGCCCGCCCTCGCTGAGCCGCTTGGCCAGGACACAGCCCGCACTCCCGGCGCCCACGATGATGTAATCAAATTCCATGGCCCAGCCCCCGTCGTTCAATATCCCTTCTCTTGAAGCAGATACGACTCGGAATTGTAAGACAAATAAAAGTCTGCCGCACCCGACCAGATCACCAAGCCCTCCCGCGCCCGCAGATGCGCCGACTGCGTCGCCACCTCTTGGCGGCCTTGGGCGTGGCAGCGCGCAGCGCGCGCTGCCACGCCCAACGGGAGGTGGTCTTTTCAATAAAGGCCGCCGACGGGCGGGAGTACCACCGGGCAAGCGCGAACAGCGATTCAGACAGGCAGAGCCGTGGTCTTGAACACCGTGCGCAGGGCAAAGCTGGATTGCATCTGGGCAACGCCGGGCAATCGCGTCAGATGCTGGCGATGAATGCGCGCGAAGTCATCGGTGTTCTCTGCCACCACCTTCAGAATGTAATCCGCCGTTCCCGCCATCAGGTGACATTCCAGAACATCCGGGATCCGCGCGACGGCCTTTTCAAAAGCGTCCAGCAGTTCATCCGCCTGCCCCTGCAGGGTGATCTCCACAAAGACCGTGGTCGGCACGCTCAGCTTGCGCGCATCCAGCAAGGCAACATAATCCTTGATGTAGCCCTCTGCCTCCAGCCTCTGCACCCGGCGATGGCAAGCGGAGGCCGACAGGTTCACCCGCTCGCTGAGGTCCGCGTTCGAGATCCGGCCCTGCCGTTGCAAGACCTGCAGAATACGACGATCCGTCGAATCAAGTGACATATTTGCGAAGCCCTTTGCGTTTGCTGTGCTATTAGTCGAATATTCTTCGAACTGCATCTTTTTATTCTGCCCAAAAAAGAAGCACATTGTCCCGGTATCGACATAGGCTCTTTCTGCATCAGGGAGGAAACAGCATGAAAATCGGATGCCCGACTGAAATCAAACCCCAGGAATTTCGCGTCGGCATGACACCCGATGCCGCCCATGAAGCCATTGCCCACGGTCACGAGGTGCTGATCCAAACCGGCGCCGGTGCGGGCGCGGGCTTTAGCGACGAAGACTACGCCGCCGCCGGAGCACAGCTGGTCGATACGGCCGAAGAGATTTTCGCCACCGCCGAGATGATCGTGAAGGTCAAGGAACCCCAGGCGGGTGAGCGCAAAATGCTGCGCGAGGGCCAGCTTCTGTTCACCTACCTGCACCTTGCTCCCGACCCGGAGCAGACCCGCGATCTTCTGGCTTCGGGCTGCACCGCAATCGCCTATGAAACCGTCACCGACAGCCGCGGCGGCCTGCCGCTCCTGGCCCCCATGTCCGAGGTTGCGGGCCGTCTTGCGCCGCAGGTCGGCGCCTGGACCCTGCAAAAGGCCAACGGCGGGCGCGGCGTTCTGATGGGCGGCGTTCCCGGTGTTGCTCCCGCCAAGGTCGTCGTGATCGGTGGCGGCGTGGTTGGCACCCATGCAGCCCGCATTGCGGCAGGCATGGGCGGCGACGTCACGGTTCTGGACCGCTCCCTGCATCGCCTGAAATACCTGGATGACGTTTTCGGCAGCACCTTCCGCACCCAGTATTCGACAGCCGCCGCCACCGCAGAACTGGTGCGCGAGGCCGACATGGTCGTTGGCGCGGTTCTGGTGCCGGGTGCTGCGGCGCCCAAGCTGGTCTCGCGGGCGCAGCTCAGCGAAATGAAACCCGGCGCGGCGCTGGTTGATGTGGCGATCGACCAGGGGGGATGTTTTGAAACCTCCAAAGCCACCACCCATGCCGATCCGATCTACGAGGTCGATGGCGTCATGCATTACTGCGTCGCCAATATGCCCGGCGCCGTCGCCCGCACTTCGACCCAGGCCCTAGGCAATGCCACGCTCCCCTTCCTGCTGGCGCTTGCCGACAAGGGCTGGAAACAGGCCTGCCAGGATGACCCGCATCTTCTGGATGGGTTGAACGTCCACGCGGGCCAGTTGACCTACTATGCCGTCGGCAAGGCGCTGGGGATCGATGTCGTCTCTCCCGCTCTGGCGCTGAGGTCCTGATCTCCGCGACCCCGCCAACCCGCCATGATTTGCGCCGCCTCCCTCCCCTTGGGGCGGCGCTTTTCATTTCGGGTCCAGGCCCCAATCCGCCACATGCCCATTCGGCGTTGCGTCAGGGAGTACAGAATTCCCCCTGACTTTTATGAAAATCAAATACAAGACGCGACATCTCGGAGTAGAATACAACTCCAGACCTCAATGAAATATCTTCATGGGGCAACGCGCGAAACAAGGGGCATTCGACATGCTGAAAGAATTCAAGGACTTCATTGCCAAGGGCAATGTCATGGACATGGCCGTCGGGATCATCGTTGGCGCCGCCTTCACCGCCATCGTCAAGAGCATGGTCGGGGATCTGATCAACCCGATCATCGGCCTGTTCCTGGGCGGTGTCGATTTTACCAACAGCTATCTTGTCCTTTCGGGCGAGGTGCCAGCCGGTGCCAGCCTTGAGGCCGCCCGGGAGGCTGGCGCAGCCGTCTTTGCCCATGGCGCCTTCATCATGGCCGTCATCAACTTCCTGATCATCGCTTTCGTCGTCTTCATGCTGGTGCGCTTTGTGAACAAGGCGAAAGAGGCTGCAATCCGGGCAGAGGAAGCCGCGCCTGCGGAAGAGGCCCCCGCCGGTCCGAGCGAGCTGGATGTTCTTCTTGAAATCCGCGACGCACTGAAGAAACAGTAACCGCAGGTCCGGGATCGGCTCCCGATGCCGGACAACATTTTTGCCCATGGGCCGTCAGCCTCCTGCTGGCCGCCCATGGCATAGGCACGGCTCCCTTGGCCCTGCCCTACACAGAAAGACAATGTGACATGGAAGACTTGATCGAACAGGCGGGTGCCTATTGGCCATTGGTGATCAGCTCGGCAAAGGCGCTGGTTGTTCTGGTGCTTGGCTGGATCGCCACCGGCATGATCAGCACCGCTGTGCGAAGCCGCATCAACAAGACGCCTCAGATCGATCCCACCTTGGGGAATTTCGTGGCCAGCATCGTCCGTTGGGCGCTGCTCGCGGTGGTTCTGGTCGCCGTTCTGGGGATCTTCGGCATCGAGGCGACCAGCCTTGTCGCCATGCTGGGTGCGGCGACCCTCGCCATCGGCCTCGCCCTGCAGGGCACGCTCAGCGATCTGGCGGCAGGCTTCATGCTGATCCTGTTTCGCCCCTACAAGCTTGGCCAGTTTGTCGATATCGGCGGCACCTCGGGCACGGTGAAGGATCTGAACCTCTTCGTGACCGAACTGGCGACGGCGGACAACGTGCAGATCATCATCCCGAACGGCAAAGCCTGGGGGTCGATCATCACCAACTATTCGGCGCATGACACCCGCCGCGTGGATCTGGTGTTTGGGATCGACTACAGCGACAGTGCGGACAAGGCCATGGGGATCATCCTGCAACAGGCGGCAGCCGATGCACGCGTGATGACAGATCCCGAACCTTGGGTGCGGGTCACCAATCTTGGCGACAGTTCGGTGGACCTGACAGCACGGATCTGGTGCAAAGCGTCAGATTACTGGGAGCTGAAATTCGCCATGACTCAAGCGGTAAAGGAAGCCTTTGACGCCGAAGGCATCTCCATCCCCTATCCCCACAGCGTCGAGATCAAGAAGGACGAGTAGCGCTCCCGCCCGTCTTCGGGGCTGATACCCCTCATCCCGTTGGGCCCAGCGCCCCGCCATTGGCGGGGCGCTGTCGCATTCCACTGCATCCTTGTGGACATGGCAACCGTTCAGAAATAGCACATCCGCGCCGCGCGCCAGCGCGGCGCCCGGCCCAACGCTGCAACCTGTCGCCAAAGGCGCAGGTTCAGGGGCAGGAGCACTCCGTGACCCGGCTCATCACAAGCGTCTGCTTTCCCTGATAGATGGCAGCCTTTTCCCGCACCCTGTAACCCAATTTCAAGGCCACCTTCTGCGACACGGCATGCGCCGGATCAAACAGGCAGACAGTTTCATCCCAATCCTTGGCTGCATCGGCCCAGTCATGCATTGCGGTCACCGCCTCGCCCGCGATGCCGCGGCCATGGGCATGAGTCGCAAGAACCCAGCCCGCCTCGGGGATCCCCGCAAGCGGCGGGTCCATTTCACGTTTGAAATCGGAAAACCCAACTTCGCCGAGAAAATCGCCGGTCGAACGCTCTGTTACCGCCCAATACCCATAGCCCATGGCCTGCCAATGACCCATGTTGCGCAGAAGACGCGACTAGGAGGCCTCGGGCGTGGACTGCACGCCACTGATGTGCCTGACCACCACCGGATCTGCCCAGAGCGCGGCAACATCGGGGAAATCCTCCACCCGGTGCGGGCGCAGGATCAGCCGCTCGGTCTCGAGGACCACATCGCTCACGCGGGCAGCTTGCCCGTCAGCACATAGGTCAGGATTTCAACCACCTGGCGCGGCTCCTCGGCCACGGCCAGGGCTGCGGCATGAACCTCTTTCAGGGCGTGTTGATGCTCTGGCAGGCTCAGCACCACGATGGATTTCCCCAAGGCCGCCGCATAGCCGGCATCAAAGGCTGCATTCCACTGCCGGTATTTCTCGCCAAAGCGCACGACCACCAGATCGGCATCCTCGATCCCCTTGCGGGTGCGGATCGCATTGACCATGGCCCCCTTGTGATCGTGCCAGTATTTGTTCTCTTCCGCGCCCAGGATCGCCACGCCGCAGTCGTCGCTGGCCGCGTGATCGGTGACCGGGCTGTTGAAGGCCACATCCAGATCCGCCGCTCCGGCCACAATCTGTTCGCGCCAATCGGTGTGGATTTCCCCTGAGAGATAGACCTTGAGTGTCATTGCGTCCTCCGTTCGCTGGTTTCCCTTGCTTAGACCGGATCGCGGCCATGGGCCAGAGCAGCCATTTGCCCCCGCTTCGGATCACCTGCGACGGGCCACCAGAAACCGGCTCGGAGGATCGGCGGGGTAGTTGCCCGTCTCGATAATCTCAAAACCCGCAGCCTCGACCCGCGCCTGCCACTCCGCAATCGACAGGAAGCGCACCACCTTTGGCGCCTTTCCAATCAGCTGCATCACCGGGATCATGCCCCGCATCATCAGGCGCTGGAAGCCGCTCTTGCTGTCCTTGAGGCAGGGCGTCTTGGAGATGAACAGCCCGCCGGGACGGATGCTGTCATGAATGCGGGCAAGCGCCCCATCCAGACCGCCGACCAGATGAAACAGGTTGAAGGCCATGACAACGTCATACGGTCCCGCGGGCGCCCCGGCGATATCACAGACGCTAACGCGCAGGTTGCTGGCGCCCGCCTGCTCTTTCTTCTGCCGCGCGATGGCGATCATCGAAGGCGCCAGATCCGTGGCCGTGTAGCAGGACACCGCATCGCGCAGATGCAGCGCCGTCGTGCCGGTACCGCAGCCCAGTTCAAGAACCCTCTGATCAGGTCGCAGATAGCTGCGCACCCGTTCCAGGGTGTAGTCATAGGCCGCCTGGTCCCCGACCGGCCTGCGTGCGTATCTGTCCGCGATCCCGTCCCAGAACTGTGCTGATGACTGCATGATACCTGTCTCCTTTGCCGATAAGATAGGAGCGCCGCTTGCATACGGGAATTGCCCAATTACGTAGGCAATATATACATAAATGCATGACACGCTCACCCGACAGCTTTGACTGGAACCATATCCGTGCCTTTCTGGCCACCGCAGAAGAGGGCTCGCTCTCGGCCGCGGCCCGCCGTTTGCGTCTCACGCAGCCGACACTCAGCCGTCAGGTTGCCGCATTGGAGCAGGACCTGGGACTGATGCTGTTTGAACGTATCGGGAAGTCCCTGCAGCTGACCCAAGCCGGGGTCGAGTTGCTGGAACATACCCGCCCCATGGGGTTTGCAGCTGACAGGATTGCCCTGGCGGCCATCGGCCAGTCGCAATCCATCACGGGCACGGTGCGGATCACCGCCAGCGATCTCTATTCTGCCCATGTCATGCCGCAGGTGCTGCGCCGTCTCTCAGAAATGGCGCCGGAGCTGACGGTGGAGATCATCGCCGCCAACGACATCCGCGATCTGATGCGGCGTGAGGCGGATATCGCCATTCGCCATGTCCGCCCGCAGCAACCCGAGCTGATCACCCGACTGCTGCGGGAAGACACCGCGCATTTCTATGCCGCTCCGCGCTATCTCGATCATGCGGGTGAACCGGCGCACCTCAATGATCTGGGCAACCACGATTTTGTCAGCTTCGGCAGCGCCCGGGACATGATCGATCATCTCGTCCCGCTGGGGATCACGCTGACCGAGCGCAACTTCCGCTACGGATCGCAAAGCGGCCTGGTGGCCTGGGAGTTGGTGAAACAGGGGTTCGGGATTGCGCCGATGGCCGACCGGGTCGGGGGGAAGACGCCCGAGGTCACGCGTCTCTTCCCTGAGATGGCACCGATCCGATTTCCGGTCTGGCTCACCACCCACCGAGAGCTGCACAGCAGCCGCAAGATCCGGCTGGTCTTCGATCTCCTGGCAGAGGTGTTTTCCGCAAAATGAAACCGCGCCCCGAAGGGGACGCCGTTGAATTGCATCATAGGGTAGCTTTGGCCTCAGCCGCGCAGGCTGCCGCCAGTGGCCTTGGTCACCTTGGCAATGATCTTCTCGCTCACCGCCTCGATGTCCTTTTCCTTCAGCGTCTTGTCCACGGGCTGCAGGCGCACTGTGATGGCCAGGGATTTCTTGCCCTCGCCAAGGCTGCCGCCGATGAATTCGTCAAAGACGCGCACATCCTCGATCAGGGCCTTGTCGGCACCGGCCGCGGCATTGACCAGGGTCAGCGCCTCGACGCCTTCATCCACCACAAAGGCAAAGTCACGCTCGACCGCCTGCAGGTCGCTGATCGCCAATGCCGCGCGGGTGGCCCCCGCATTGCGCGGCAGCGGCACCTCGTCGGGCCAGATGGTGAAGCCCACCGCCGGACCCTTGACGCCCATTTCGCTCAGCACCTTGGGATGCATCTCGCCAAAGACGCCCAGCACCTTTTTCGGCCCCAGGCAGATCTTGCCGTGGCGGCCCGGATGCCACCAGCCCTGCGCGCCGCGCAGGATCTGAACCTTGGCCGGGGCACCGATGGCGGCCAGAACGGCCTCGATATCGGCCTTGGCATCGAATGTGTCCACGGGACGCGAGGCGCCATGCACATCCTTGGCACCGGTGCGTCCGACCAAGAGACCAGAGATCAGGTTGTGCTGCTCCCCCGGCTCCCCGCCATGAAAGGCCGGGCCGACTTCGAACAGAGCCAGGTCCATATAGCCGCGCGCCTGGTTGCGGGCGGCGGCCTGCAACAATCCCGGCAGCAGGGCGGGACGCATATGGGACATCTCGGAGGAGATCGGATTGGCCAGCATGGTTGCATCGTCACCGCCACCGAACAGCGTGGCCGAGGCCTTGTCGATGAAGGTGTAGCTGACGATTTCATTGTAGCCGAGGCTGGCCGCGGTGCGCCGGGCCATCTGCTGGCGGCGCTGCTGCGGGGTCATAACCGGTTTCGGAATGCCCGGCGTCAGACGCTTGAGCGGCTTGCCTTCCAGTTTCGTCAGCGAGGCGATACGGGCGACCTCTTCCACCAGATCGGCCTCGCCCTGAACATCGGGGCGCCAGCTGGGCACATGAGCCATGTTGCCCTCAAGCCGGAAGCCAAGGCGGGTCAGGGTCTGGCGCTGATCGCTTTCGGGGATATCCATGCCGACCAGCGACTGCACCCGGCTTGCGTCCAGCTTGTAGGCGCGCGAATGATCCGGCACGTCGCCTGCGATCACCACTTCGGACGGCTCACCGCCGCAGAGGTCGAGGATCATCTGGGTGGCGCGATGCAGCCCTTCCAGCGTGAATTCCGGATCGACACCGCGTTCGAACCGATAACGCGCATCCGAATTGATCTTGAGCGCGCGGCCGGTGGTCGCGATCTGCACGTGATCCCAGAAGGCGCTTTCGAGGAAGACATCGACGGTCTCCTCGGTGCAGCCGGTTTCCTCGCCGCCCATGATGCCGGCGATGCTTTCGGGGCCATTGGCGTCGGAAATCACCATCTGGCCCGCGCCAAGGGTGTATTCCTTCTCATCCAGCGCCAGCAGGGTCTCGCCGCCCTTGGCCCGATGAACCCGCAGGTCGCCCGTCACCTTGGCCGCGTCAAAGACGTGCAGCGGGCGGTTCTGGTCGAAGGTGAAGAAGTTGGTGATATCCACCAGCGCCGAAATCGGGCGCAAGCCGATGGCGGTCAGCCGATCCTGCAGCCACTGCGGGCTGGGGCCATTCTTGACGCCCTTGATCAGGCGGCCGGTGAACAGCGGGCAGCCATCCAGCGTGTCCGCGTCGATGGTGACCTTGATCGGGCTTTCGAAATCGCCGGGGATCGCCTCGTATTCGTGGGTTTTCAGCGTGCCCAGACCACGGGCCGCCAGATCGCGGGCAATGCCGTAGACGCCCAGCGCATCGGGGCGGTTCGGGGTGATGGCAATCTCGATCATCGGATCGACCTTGGAGGGGTCGTTTTCCGCCAGCCAGTCGATCAGCCGGTCGCCCACCTCGCCCGAAGGCAGTTCCACGATGCCGTCGTGATCCTCGCCCAGCTCCAGCTCGCGCCACGAGGCCATCATGCCGTGGCTTTCGACGCCGCGGATCTTGCCCACCGACAGGGTGATATCAAGGCCGGGCACATAGTCGCCGGGTTTGCACAGAACCACGGTGATGCCTTCGCGCGCATTGGGGGCGCCGCAGACGATCTGCTTTTCGCCCTCGTTGGTCATCACGCGGCAGACACGCAGGCGGTCGGCATCGGGGTGCTGCTCGGCGCCCACGACCTTGGCCAGGGTAAAGCCTTTCAGCGCATCGGCCGGGTTCACGATCTCTTCGACCTCGAGGCCGAGATCGGTGAGGGTTTCGGCGATCTCCGCGACAGAGGCATTGGTGTCGAGGTGGTCTTTCAGCCAGGAGAGGGTGAATTTCATGTCTCAGCGCCCTTTTGGCAGATGAATTCGGTTCAAACAGGCAATGGCAAAGATTGCCCTTTGTTTCAAGGCTGGGACACTCCGCAAAGGGCAGCGCCCGAGCCTGGGTGGTTGCGAAGCGCCCTCCCGGGGAGAGGGTCGGGCGCTGCCCGGCCTAACGGCCAGGCGGATCGTCAACTTCTAGCGGCTGAGGCCGCCATGCAGGGCCGGCACGTCAAGGCAGCTGAAGCCATAGTGGCGCAGCCAGCGCAGGTCGCTGTCAAAGAAGGCGCGCAGGTCGGGGATGCCGTATTTCAGCATCGCCAGACGGTCGATCCCGATGCCGAAGGCAAAGCCCTGGTATACGTCGGGGTCGATCCCGCCGGCAGCGATCACCTTGGGGTGCACCATGCCGGAGCCGAGGATCTCCATCCAGTCGTCGCCCTCGCCGATCTTCAGCTGGCCATTGTCCCAGGAACAGCGGATATCCACCTCGGCCGAAGGTTCGGTGAAGGGGAAGTGGGAGGCGCGGAAGCGCAGCTCCACGTCGTCCACCTCGAAGAAGGATTTGACGAATTCCTCCAGCACCCACTTGAGGTTCGCCATCGAGATGTCTTTGTCCAGCGCCAGGCCTTCGACCTGGTGGAACATCGGCGTGTGGGTCTGGTCGTAGTCGGCACGGTAAACACCACCGGGACAGATCACCCGCAGCGGCGCGCCCATCTTTTCCATCGACTGGATCTGCACGGGGCTGGTGTGGGTGCGAAGCACATGCGGCGGGCGATTATCGCCTTCCGCGCGGTGCATATAGAAGGTGTCCATCTCGGCGCGGGCCGGGTGGTGGCCGGGAATGTTCAGCGCGTCGAAGTTGTACCAGTCGGTCTCGATGCGCGATCCTTCGGCGACGGAAAAGCCGAGTTCGGCAAAGATCGCGGTCAGCTCTTCGCTGGCCTGGCTGATCGGATGCAGGCTGCCCTGGCGCTGGGGCCGGGTCGGCAGGGTCACATCCAGCCACTCGGTGCGCAGGCGCTCATCCAGCGCGGCATCGGCGAGTGCCGCCTTCTTCGCGGCAAGGGCCGAGTTAATTTCATCCTTCAGCGCATTGAGCGCCGGACCCACGGTCTGGCGTTCCTCGGGCGTCATCTTGCCCAATTCGCGCATCTTCAGGGCCACCTCGCCCTTCTTGCCGACGGCGGCGAGGCGGATCGCCTCCAGCGCGTCCTCGTCCTGGGCATCGGCAATCTGCCCCAGATATTTTGCCTTAAGATCGTCCATGACGGTCCCCTGAATTTTGCTTGCCTTCTGCTACCACACGCGCCGCCAAACGCAAGGGCGGCTGAGCCCCCTGCCCCATAGCAGGGCTGCATCCGTTGCGACAAAACCTGCCGCGCCGCCCCTCGATGGCTTGCAAGCGTGAGCCAGACGCCCCATCTTGGCGCCAAGATCCCAGATCATTTTTTCAGAGATTGATAGTATGAGTAATCCCGTCACCCGCAAGCTGACCACGATCCTGGCCGCCGACGCCGAGCGCTACAGCGCAGCGATGGAGGCCGATGAGGTCGCAACCTATGCCGCGCTCAAGGCGGCGCGGGCAGTATTCTTCAAACTGATCGACCGTCACGGTGGACGGGTTGCCAATACAGCGGGCGATGGTCTGATCGCCGATTTCCCTTCGGTTGTCGAAGCCACCCATTGCGCCATCGAGGTGCAGCAGGAACTGGCCGCCGACCATAGCCTGCTCAGGTTCCGTATCGGCATCCACCTAGGCGATGTGATCTGCGACGGGGATGACCTGCTGGGCGATGGCGTCAACCTGGCGTCGCGGCTGCAGACCATGGCCGAACCCGGCGGCATCCTGATCTCGCGCCAGGTCTACGACCAGGTTCACAACAAGCTGACCATCGGGTTCGAGTACTTAGGCGAAAAATCCGCCAAGAACCTCCCCGAAGAGGTCTCGGTCTATCGGATCACCACGGCAGCTGCCACTGCGGACCGGTTTGAGAAGGTGAAACCCCAGGTCAGACCGGCCCAAGCCAACAAACCAGACCGCCCGGCACGACCCGAGAAGGTCGCGCATGTCTGGGATGGCGACCGGACAGACCAAGGGGCCCAGCCTGCTCCGGCAGCCCCATCCGAAGGGCGCTCTGCCGCGCACTCGGTCCTGCAGGCCGCAAAAGAGGCTTTCGGCGGACTGAAGACACCGACCCAGCGCCTATACCTCTTTGGCGTTGGCGGCGCCGTGCTGCTGAACCTGGTCACCGGAGGCCGTTTCTGGCCCGCCTGGCCGGTCCTCGCCCTTGCCCTGGTTTACGGGCAGATCAACGGCAATGGGGCATTGGGGTTCAAACCCTTCATGTCCATTCCCGTTCGGATCTGGATCCTGGCTTTGTTCCTGATCTGCATCAACCTGATGACCACGGCCTTCCCATGGGCGATCTTCCCTGTTGCAGCACTGGTGTTGGGCGGGCGGGTCATGGGCGGGCGAGGTGAGCCTGGCGCAGAACCCGAAGAACAGGCCTGATCCCCGGACATCACCAGAAACGAAAGAACCCGCCGGATCACTCCGACGGGTTCGGCTGTCTTTCGACAGAATGTCTTTGACGCCTGACTTAGGCGGCCAGCTTAGGCAGCCAGAGCGGACTGGGCCTGCTTGACGATCGCACCGAAGGCTTCGGGCTCGTGCACGGCGAGATCCGCCAGGACCTTACGGTCGACTTCGATACCGGCCAGGTTCAGGCCGTTGATGAAGCGCGAGTATGTCAGCGATTCGTCGTGGCTGCGGACAGCGGCGTTGATGCGCTGGATCCACAGGGCGCGGAAGTTACGCTTGCGCGCCTTACGGTCGCGGGTTGCGTACTGGTTGGCCTTGTCGACGGCCTGACGGGCAACCTTGAAGGTATTCTTGCGGCGGCCGTAGTAACCTTTGGCTGCCTTGATGACCTTCTTGTGACGGGCGTGAGTTGTGGTACCACCTTTAACGCGGGACATGTGTCAAATCTCCTCTTAGCGGTCGTAGGGCATGAAGCCCTTGACGATCTTGGCGTCGGGGGCGGACAGGGTCGTGGTGCCGCGGGCATCACGGATGAATTTCTTGTGACGTTTGATCATGCCGTGGCGCTTGCCGGCCTGACCTGCCATCACCTTACCGGTGGCGGTCACCTTGAAGCGCTTTTTGGCGCTCGATTTCGTCTTCATTTTGGGCATTTCCGTCTCCTTCAATGCAGGTTCGGTAGATACGCGACTCGGCATGCCACTCCGGCCGGCCGCGTGAACAGGGTCGCCGTTTACGAAAACAGGGTGACAAGGGCAAGCGGTTTCTTCAGGAAAAGCGCCCTAGAACGCTGAAAAACACCTCGGGCAGTTCCTCCAGCCGGTATCCGCCCGGCCGCATCCGCGCCGCATAGAGGATGAAACCGGCGCTGATGACCAGCAACAAAGCCCCAAGGCGCGGCCATCTTCCATCGCTATAGGCCGAAACGAGCGAGAGAACTGCAAGACACCCCAGGAAAAACCCCAGAACGATCGCCAGATCACTGTCCATGTGTCCCCCTTCCCGCCATGGGTCGGGGAACAGCCTATTCCGGGTCGGTGCTGTAAATCAAACGCTCATCACAAGGCGCCACGCGCAAGATATTGGTGGTGCCGGGCACGTTGAAGGGCACACCGGCGGTGACCACGATCTGATCGGTCTCTGTTGCAAAACCGCCCGCACGGGCCGCACGGGCCGCATTGACGACCGCGCCCTTGAAGCGTTCCTGGCCGCCGGTCACCACGCAGTGGCAGCCCCAGCTAAGCGCCAGGCGCCGCGCGGTTCCCTCCAACGGGGTGAGCGCGATGATCGGCACGCCGGGGCGTTCGCGCGCGGTCAACAGCGCGGTGGTGCCGCTTTGGGTGAAACAGCAGATCGCCTTGATATCGGTCTTCTCGGCAATCTCACGCGCGGCCGAAACGATGGCATCGGCAATGGTGCTGCCCTTGGAAGACCGCGACGAGGCGATGATCTGCGCGTAGGTCGGGTCCATCTCCACCTCGGTGGCGACATTATCCATGGTGCGCACCGCCTCTACCGGATAGTGGCCGGCAGCGGATTCCGCGCTCAGCATGATGGCATCTGTCCCCTCGTAGATCGCGGTGGCCACGTCCGAGACCTCGGCGCGCGTCGGCATCGGGCTTTCGATCATGCTTTCCAGCATCTGCGTGGCGACGATCACCGGCTTGGCGGCTGCACGGCATTTGCGCACCAGCCGCTTCTGGATCGGCGGCACCGCTGAAACGGGCAGCTCCACCCCCAGATCACCCCGCGCCACCATGATCCCATCCGAGGCATCCAGGATATCCTCGAATTGCTCCACGGCAGAGGGTTTTTCGATCTTCGACAGAACCGCAGCACGGCCATCGACCAGCCCCTTGGCTTCGAACACGTCCCTGGCCCGCTGCACAAAGGAGAGAGCAATCCAGTCCACCCCCAGGGTGCAGGCGAATTCCAGATCCTCGCGATCCTTTTCCGACAGCGCCGCCAGCGGCAGGACCACATCTGGCACGTTCACCCCCTTGCGATTGGAGATGGTCCCTCCGGTCACGACGACGCAATCGGCAAAATCGCTGCCGCAGCGTTCCACCCGCAGGCGGATCTTGCCGTCATTGACCAACAGATGCGCGCCGGGTTCCAGCGCCTGGAAGATCTCCGGATGCGGCAGGCAGACCCGCGCCGCATCGCCATCGGTGGGGTCCAGATCCAGACGGAAGGCGGCCCCTTCGGCGAGATCCTCGGCGCCATTTGCAAAGACACCAACCCGCAGTTTCGGTCCCTGCAGGTCGGCCAGAATGCCGATGGAGCTGTCCAGGTCCTTCTCGACCTGACGGATGATCTGGTGCTTTTCCGCGATCTCTGCATGGGTGCCGTGGGACATGTTCAGCCGGAACACATCGGCGCCGACCTCATGCAGGGCGCGGATCATGTCATAGGTTTCGGAGGCGGGTCCCAGGGTTGCAACAATCTTCACGCTGCGTGAACGTTTCATGGGCTGTGTCCTTCCGACATCTGGTCTGTGACAGGCGGGTGTTACCGCAAACACTGTTGAGGGTGCTTATGACCCAATTCCTATTTTGCCGCAACTGCCCTAAAGGTATCGTCAACAAAAGATGACGGACTTATGACATACACTCCCTTCTTCGTGCATGGGGCCGATCGCCCGGCCCGCTGGCTGATCACCTGCGATCATGCGACCAATCACATCCCCCCCTTCGTGAACGGCGGCGACCTTGGTCTGCCGCATGAGGATATGGAGCGTCACATCGCCTATGACGTGGGCGCCTATGCTGTCGCGCGTCACCTGGGCGAGATGCTGAATGCGCCGGTGGTGGCCTCCAATTTCTCGCGCCTGGTGATCGATCCCAACCGCGGCGAGGATGACCCGACCCTGTTGATGAAGCTATACGATGGCACCATCATCCCGGCCAACCGCCATGCCGATGCGGCCGAACGCGAGGCACGGCTTGACGCCTGCCACCGCCCCTATCACAGGCAGGTGGCCGGGCTGGCGGCGCGGCCGGGCACCGTGATCCTATCCATGCACTCCTTCACCCGGCAGCTGCGCGGGCGTCCGCCGCGCCCCTGGGAGATCGGCATTCTCTATCCTGAAGGAGAACGGTTCTCTCCGGCGCTGATCGAGACGCTCCAGGCCGAGGGTGACCTTTGTGTCGGGATCAACGAACCCTACACCGGCTACCTGCCCGGCGATGCGATCGACACCCATGGCACTGCCCATGGCCGCCCCAACACGCTGATCGAGCTGCGCAACGACCTGATTGCCGATGCCGCCGGGCAGCGGCAGTGGGCCGAGCGGCTGGCGCAGGTGCTACCTCGAGCCCTGGCTGCCTCCGGGCTCTAGCCTGCGCTTGCCTCCGGGCGGCCGCACCCACATAGTATCGACAGCAAGACACCGGGAGACCCCTATGGACCAGCAGACAGAGATCGAACTTCAGGCCGCCGCATTCCGCCGCCTGCAGAAACACCTGATGGAAGATCGCACCGATGTGCAGAATATCGACCTGATGAACATGGCGGGTTTCTGCCGCAACTGTCTCAGCCGCTGGTACCAGGAAGCCGCCAATGAACGCGGCATCGAGATGGGCAAGACCGAAGCGCGCGAGATCTTCTACGGCATGACCATGGATGAGTGGAAAACCAACTACCAGACCGAGGCCAGCCCGGAAAAGCAGGCCGAGTTCGAAGTCGCCTTCAAGGAAAACGTCACCGACAAGGCCTGAGCGCTATCCCCAAGCCTTCTCTGCACCGCTGGCGACCGATGCGCACAGGGGCGCACAGGATCTGTTCGCTGCTGGGGATACCTCCGGCGGCGGGCAGTTATTAACATCTGAACCAACAACATGTGGTCAAGGAGGTTCGGATGCGTTCACGGATGCCCAGCTATTTCATCTCACACGGCGGCGGTCCCTGGCCCTGGATTCCCAATATGAGCGCCGCGCTCGCACCGCTGGCAGAGGCGCTTGCCCGGATGCCCTATGAGATCGGTGAGCGGCCAAAGGCCGTCCTGATGATCTCGGGCCATTGGGAGGCGGAGAGCTTTACCGTCATGACATCGCCCCGCCCGCCGATGGTCTATGACTATTACAACTTCCCGCCGGAAACCTACGAGATCCAATATCCCGCCCCCGGCGCGCCGGAACTAGCCCAGCGCACCGCGGATCTGATCGCAGCGGCGGGATTGCCGGTCTCGATGGACGCTGAACAAGGATACGATCACGGCACCTTTGTTCCGATGGCGGTGATGTACCCAGATGCGGATGTGCCGCTGTTCCAGGTCTCGATGCGCCACGGGTACAGCCCGGCTGAGCATTTCGCCCTTGGCCGCGCCCTTGCACCTTTGCGGGATGAAGGGGTGCTGATCGTGGGCTCCGGCCTCAGCTATCACAACCTGCGCGAATTCGGGCCACGCGCGAAAACCCCGTCAGAGGCCTTTGACAGCTGGCTGACAGAGGTGATGGCCCAGCCAAGCGCAGAGCGCACAGAAGCGCTGCTCAACTGGGAGAGCGCACCTTACGCCCGCGCCTGCCACGCGCAGGAAGATCACCTGGTGCCCCTTTTCGCCGCACTCGGCGCCGCCGAAGAAGAACCGGCAACACGGGTCTATCACCAGAAGGACATCTTTGGCGGCGTCACAGCGTCAAGCTTCCGTTTCGGCTAACCAACTCCGCCGTCAGCCATACCACTCCCCTTGCTTCTGGCAATTTCCGTGGGATCGCAACCCACATCAGGGTTGTGCGGACCGTGGACTTTCGGCGGCTGGCCTTTCTTACGCCTTCTGGAGATCAGAAAGAAGCCGACGACCAGAAAGCAGACAACTAGCGGAAAAAGGATCAGGGTTATCTGGTTCGCTGTCACTTCAAGCTCCGAAGGCTCGACGCGGCCTTAGGTTCGAGTAAAGGCGACACCCGCATGGAATGCAACTTCCAGTACGAGTGACTCAAGGCAGATCAACAGAATATGAAGCCATTGCAACAAAGAAAGGCCGCCCATCACAGGCGGCCTTTATCACGTGAAAAGGGGATCTTCCGTAGCGATCAGATCGCAGCCTTCACGGATTCTTCCAAGTAGATCTCGCGCAGGCGTTTTGCGATCGGGCCGGGCGTGCCATCGCCCAAGGCAACACCGTCGATCTCGACAACCGGCATCACAAAAGCAGAGGCCGAAGTGGTGAAGGCTTCGTCCGCCTCTTTCGCCTCGTCGATGGTGAACAGACGCTCTTCGATCTTCAGCTGTGCCTCTGCCGCCATGCGCAGAACCGCCTTGCGGGTGATGCCGTGCAGGATGTCGTTGGACAGCGGGCGGGTCACGATCACGCCATCCTTGACGAAATAGGCGTTGTTCGAGGTGCCCTCGGTCACATAGCCGTCTTCCACCATCCAGGCGTCATCGGCACCGGCCTTCTTGGCCATCATCTTGCCCATCGACGGGTACAGCAGCTGTACCGTCTTGATGTCGCGGCGGCCCCAGCGAATGTCCTCGATCGAGATGATCTTGGCGCCCTTCTTGGCGGCGGGGCTGTCGGCCAGACCGGGTTTGTTCTGGGTGAACAGCACGATGGTCGGCTTGGTATCCGCGCTCGGGAAGACGAAATCACGGTCGCCATCGGAACCACGGGTCACCTGCAGGTACACAAGCCCTTCGTCGATACCGTTCAGTTCCACCAGCTTGCGGTGGATTTCCAGGAGTTCTTCCTTGCTGCAGGGCTCAGCCATGTCGAGTTCGTCCAGCGAGCGTTTCAGACGCACGGCATGGCCTTCGAAATCGATGAGCTTGCCGCCCAGGACCGAGGTCACCTCATAGACCGCGTCCGCCATAAGGAACCCGCGATCAAAGATAGAAACGGTGGCTTCGGTTTCCGGCAGATAGCTGCCATTCACATAAACGGTGCGGGTCATAATGTGTCTCCTGCTCTGGACGCGACGATATGGGTTGACGGATCAAGACCGCGTCGCGATCACTGTCGCAACTGGCCTAGCGAGAATTTTCAAAAAGGGGAAGCCACAATGCCCGCAACGCAATCCGCAATGATCATGTTGGTTGCGGGGATCGGAATTCCCGTGCTGGCTGCCTTGAATGCCGCCCTGGGTCAGCGCATGGGCTCGCCCGTGGCGGCAGGTGTGATTTTATTCCTCGTGGCCCTCCTCACGACGGGCATCGTGTTCCTGATGGCGGGCGGCTCCCTGAAAGCAGCGGTCGGCGCCCCACCCCATCTGTTCCTTGCGGGCTGCCTCGTGGCCTTTTACGTGCTGACCATCACCTGGGTCGCCCCAACCTTCGGCGTTGGCAATGCGGTCTTCTTCGTGCTGATCGGCCAGTTGATCTCGGCTGCCATCATCGACCATTTCGGCCTGTTCGATGCCGCCCAACACCCGCTGACATTGGCCCGCGCCGCTGGCATCGCCGTGATGGGCGCGGGTGTCTTCCTGACCCAGATCGCAGGCCGCGCCTGAGCGCTGCCCCAACCAGGCCTCAGCCCCAAAGCGCCGCGCTTGGCGGATGCACGCCGGCAGCGTCATATTCCATTGTCACCTCGCGATCTTCGGACAGAAGCAGCGGCCCATCCAGATCGGTGACCATCGCCCCCTGCGCCAAGAGCGCCGCAGGCGCCATCGCCAGCGACGAGCCCATCATGCAGCCGACCATCACCTTGTAGCCTTCGGCCAAAGCCGCCTCGCGCAATTTCAGCGCCTCGGTCAACCCGCCGGTCTTGTCCAGCTTGATGTTGACCACATCGTATTTGCCCTTGAGTTTCGGCAGGCTGGCACGGTCATGGCAGCTTTCATCGGCACAGACCGGCACCGGGCGCTCCATGCCGATCAGCGCGTCGTCCTCACCGGCAGGCAGGGGCTGCTCCACCAGCGACACGCCCAGGCGCACCAGATGCGGCGCAAGCTCTGCGTAAACCTCGGCGCTCCAGCCCTCGTTGGCGTCGATGATGATCTTGGCATCCGGTGCGCCCGCGCGCACGGCCTCAAGGCGGGGCATGTCATCGGCGGTGCCCAGCTTGATCTTCAACAGCGGGCGATGAGCGTTCTCAGCAGCCTGCTCCCGCATCACCTCGGGCGTGTCCAGCGACAGGGTATAGGCGGTGATCTCCGGTCCCGGCTCCGGCAGGCCCGCCAGTTCCCAGACGCGTTTGCCCGCCTGTTTCGCCTCCAGATCCCACAGCGCGCAATCCACCGCATTGCGGGCCGCCCCTGCGGGCAGCAGGGATTGCAGCTCTTGCCGGGTGAAATGCGCAGGCAGGCCGGTGATCTGGGCGGTCACGCTCTCGTTCGTTTCATCATAGCGCGCATAGGGCACGCATTCGCCCCATCCGGTCACCCCGTCCTGTTCAATCCGAACGGTCAGCACCTTTGCCTCGGTCCGCGATCCGCGGGAGATGGTAAAGGCCCGCGCCAGTTTGAATTGATCCGGCGTCACGGTGACTTTCATGGGTGATCCTTTCGAGGAATGGATTGGGACTTTGGTTGAATGGACGTAAAAAGGGCGCCTGTTGCCAGACGCCCCCCTTAGAAATCAGATTGCGGCGAGCGCGTCCACCAGGCGGCCCGCGCCGTGACGGTATGGGTCCACGGCAGGCAGACCCATGCGGTCTTCCACTTCTTTCAGATAGGCCACGGCCTCTTCTTCGCCCAGGTGCTGGGTGTTCACCGAAATGCCAACAACCTGGCACTCCGGGTTGGCCTTGCGCGCCAGCGGCAGCGCGGTGTCACGCAGCTCTTCCAGGGTCGGCAGGCTGTAGCCCGGCAGGCCGCGCATGTGTTCGCGGGTGGGTTCGTGGCACAGGATCAGCGCATCGGGCTGACCGCCATGCACCAGCGCCATGGTGACACCGGAATAGGAGATGTGGAACAGCGATCCCTGGCCCTCAATCAGGTCCCAGTGATCCGCGTCGTTGTCCGGGGTCAGGTACTCGATGGAGCCCGCCATGAAATCGGCAATCACCGCATCCAGCGGCACGCCATGGCCGGTGATCAGGATGCCGGTCTGGCCGGTGGCGCGGAAGGTGGATTTCATGCCGCGCTTCTGCATCTCGGCATCCATCGCCAGCGCGGTGTACATCTTACCGACCGAACAATCGGTACCAACGGCCAGGCAACGCTTGCCGGTCCGCTTGACGCCATTGGCGATCGGGTATCCGACGGTGGGCACCCGGACGTCATGCAGGGTGCCGCCATGGGTCTGGGCCGCAGCAACCAGATCGCCTTCGTCGCGCAACAGGTTGTGCAGGCCAGAGGCAATGTCATAGCCCATCTCAAGCGCCTTGATCAGCACTTCCTTCCACGCGGGAGAGATGATGCCGCCCCGGTTGGCAACCCCGATCACCAGGGTTTTGGCGCCGACCGCCTTGGCCTCTTCCAGGGTCATCTCGGTCAGGCCCAGATCCGCACCGCAGCCCGGCAGGGAGATCTGGCCGACCGCATGATCCGGGCGCCAGTCGCGGATGCCGATGGCAACCTTGGCCGCAAGCATGTCAGGCGCATCGCCCAGGAACAGCAGATAGGGTGTCTCGATCATCTCGGGGCCTCCGTGGTTCAGTGATTCATCGCGAATGTTAAGTGCGCCACCCCGCGAAACGGTCCCGATTTTGCATTTGCACAGCCCCCCTATTCGAAGATTCTTCGACCATATCGATATCTGATCGAAGATTTCCCCGCAGAAGCCCTGTCGCTTGCGGGGATCTACGTCCAAACAGAAGAAACCCATGCAATCGCAGCAACTCAATGCTGCAATTGCAAACTACGCCTTGCAAGCAGAGACGCAATTTCATACCACAATGGCAGTCAAATTCGTAATTTCCTTACCCAGCAAGGAGAGCCACCATGAGCTTTCGCATCCAGCCCGCCGCCCCGGCACGCCCCAACCGCTGCCAGCTGTTCGGCCCCGGCTCCAACACCAAACTCTTTGCCAAGATGGCCGCCTCGGCTGCGGATGTGATCAACCTTGACCTGGAAGATTCGGTTGCGCCCACCGACAAGGACGTGGCCCGCGCCAATGTGATCGAGGCGCTGAACACCGTGGACTGGGGCAAGAAATACATGTCGGTCCGCATCAACGGTCTGGACACGCCCTATTGGTACCGCGACGTGGTGGACCTGCTGGAGCAGGCAGGCGACCGGCTGGACCAGATCATGATCCCCAAGGTCGGCTGCGCGGCGGATGTCTACGCCGTGGATGCGCTGGTCACCGCGATTGAACGCGCCAAGGGCCGCACGAAACCGATTTCCTTCGAGGTGATCATCGAATCGGCGGCCGGCATCGCCCATGTGGAAGAGATCGCAGCCTCCTCTCCCCGTCTGCAGGCGATGAGCCTGGGAGCTGCCGACTTTGCCGCCTCCATGGGCATGCAGACCACCGGCATCGGCGGCACGCAGGAAAACTACTACATGCTGCGCGAAGGTGAAAAGCACTGGTCCGATCCCTGGCACTGGGCCCAGGCCGCCATCGTCGCCGCCTGCCGCACCCATGGCGTGCTGCCGGTGGACGGCCCCTTCGGCGACTTCTCCGATGACGAAGGCTATATCGCGCAGGCAAAACGCTCGGCCACGCTGGGTATGGTCGGCAAATGGGCCATCCACCCCAAACAGATCGCTCTGGCCAACAAGGTATTCACCCCTTCGGAAGAAGCCGTCGCCGAGGCGCGCGAGATCCTCGCCGCGATGGAACAGGCCAAGGCCAATGGCGAAGGTGCCACGGTCTACAAGGGGCGCCTGGTGGATATCGCCTCGATCAAACAGGCCGAGGTGATCGTCGCCCAGGCCGAGCTGATCGCCGCAAGCTGACCCTATCGGCCGAGGCCGAATTACGATTAAACTGGAAGGGGCGCCGATCAGGTGCCCCTTTTGCCGTCTGGAGGTGTCCCTTGGCCGATCTCACCCTGTTTCACACCGCCAAGGCGCATGTGGAGACCTTCGACCGCCTCGCCCCGGATGCGGATCTAACCCATGTGGTGCGCCCCGACTGGCTGGAACGCGCCCAGGGCGGCATAGATGCAGCGCTGCGCCAAGACATCACCCAGGCCATTCAGGCCGTTCAGGGTCCGGTTTTGTGCAGTTGCACCACCATCGGTGATGTGGCTGAAAAGGCAGGCGCCACCCGCATTGACTGGCCAATGATGCAAAAGGCCGCCGAAATCGGCGGGCCGGTGATGCTGGCCTATTGTCTCGATAGCACCCGCGCGCCTTCCACCACCCTGTTGGAGCGTGCCTTTCGGGAGCGGGGCAAAAGCGCAGAGATACGCGCCCTGCCGCTGACCGGCTTGTGGCACCATTTCACCGATGGCAACAACGATGCGTTTCACCGGCAGATCGCCACTTGGGTGAACACCTCCCTCACGCTGGTCGCAGACACCTCCTGCGTGGTGCTGGCGCAGGCCTCGATGGCGGGGGCGGCCCGGTTCATCGACACTGACGTGCCCATTCTGGCCTCGCCCGAAATCGCGATCCGCGCACTCCTGAAGGACGTCTAGGCGCGCAGGTCCTTGGGCGAGCCCATGACGACATAGGTGGTGATCGCGGTCACATAAGGAGAGGTGCCCAGGATATCCGTGTGAAACCGCTTGTAGCTGGGCAGATCGGCGCATTCGACGCGCAGGAGATACTCGATGGTGCCGGTGATATTGTGGCATTCCACCACCTCGGGCGCGGCCTGCATGGCGCGCTCGAATGCCTCCTGCGCCTCCTTGGTGTGCTCGCCGAGGCCGACGCCGATATAAGTGACAAACCCCACCCCCATCGCCTCGCGGTCCAGCACTGCCTTGTAGCCGGTGATGACGCCTGTTCGCTCCAGCTCCTGCACCCGGCGCAGACAGGCCGAAGGCGACAGGCCCACACGTTCGGCCAATTCAAGATTGCTGATCCGCCCATCGCGGGACAGCTCTTGCAATATCTGCTGATTTATTCGGTCCGTTTTCGCCATTGATTGCAAAAATTGAAGGCAGACGCACAAGAACGCAATTTCATTTTGCGTTTCGCGCGTCAAATTGACGGTCATGACCTATGATCTGATCCTCGCGCTTGCGCTTTTTGCCTTCGTCTCCTCGATCACGCCGGGGCCCAACAACCTGATGCTGATGGCCTCGGGTGCGAATTTCGGGTTCCGCCGCACCATCCCGCATATGCTGGGGGTGGCGCTGGGATTTGTCTTCATGGTGATTCTGGTGGGCGCCGGGCTGATCCAGATCTTCGACGCCTTCCCGGTCAGCTATACCGGTCTCAAGGTGGTCTCGGTTCTCTACCTGCTGTACCTGGCGTGGAAGATCGCCAATGCGGGTCCGGCAGAAACCGGCGACACCAAAGGGCGCCCGATGACATTCGTGCAGGCCGCCGCCTTTCAATGGGTCAATCCAAAGGCCTGGGCGATGGCGCTGACCTCGATCAGTGCCTATGCGCCGGATCAGACCATCTGGGCGATCCTCCTGGTGGCCGCGCTTTTTGGCGCGATCAACCTGCCCTCGGTCAGCTCCTGGACCGTGCTGGGGCAACAGATGGCCCGTATTCTGACCAATCCGCGCCGCCTGACCCTGTTCAACTGGGTGATGGCCGGCTTGCTGGTTGCCTCGCTCTACCCGGTGATCTGGCCGACCTGAGGCTATGTGCGCCCCGTAATCCGCAGCCCAAATTGCAGGCCTGCCGCATCTGCCGAGTTGCATCTGCGCCCACACAAGGCCATATACGGCGAAACCGCGTGAGCGAGGCGACATGACCCAATATCTGGAATTCGAAAAACCGCTGGCCGAAATCGAGGGCAAGGCAGAAGAGCTGCGCGCTCTGGCCCGCACCAACGAAGAGATGGATGTGGCCGACGAGGCCGCGGCCCTGGATGCCAAGGCCGCCCAGTTGTTGAAGGACCTCTACAAGGACCTGACGCCCTGGCGGAAATGCCAGGTGGCCCGTCACCCCGAGCGCCCTCATTGCAAGGATTACATCGAGGCGCTGTTCACCGAATACACCCCCCTGGCGGGCGACCGGAACTTCGCCGATGACCTCGCCGTGATGGGCGGTCTTGCACGTTTCAACGATCAGCCGGTGATGGTGATCGGCCATGAGAAGGGCGCCGACACCAAGTCGCGCATCGCCCATAACTTTGGCATGGCCCGCCCCGAAGGCTACCGCAAGGCGGTGCGCCTGATGGAGATGGCGGGCCGTTTTGGTCTGCCGGTCATTACCCTGGTCGATACCACTGGCGCCTACCCCGGCAAGGGGGCCGAGGAACGCGGCCAGTCCGAGGCGATCGCCCGCTCCACCGAGATGAGCCTAAAGATCGGCGTGCCTGTCGTATCCGTCATCATCGGTGAAGGCGGATCGGGTGGTGCCGTTGCCTTTGCCACGGCGAACCGCGTCGCCATGCTGGAACATGCGGTCTACTCGGTGATCAGCCCCGAAGGCTGCGCCTCGATCCTGTGGAAGGACGCCGAGAAGATGCGCGAAGCCGCCGAGGCGCTGCGCCTGACCGCGCAGAACCTTCTGGAACTGGCCGTCATCGACCGCATCATTGCCGAACCGATGGGTGGCGCCCATCGCGATGCCAAATCCACCATCGATTCTGTCGGCGCCGCGATCACCGCGATGCTGGACGAGTTGAAAGGCAAGGACGGTGCCGCGCTGATCAAGGACCGCCGCCAGAAGTTCCTTGATATCGGCTCTAAAGGGCTGGCGGCTTGATCACGTCACAACAGTCCTGAAACCAGAAACACTCCCGCCCAGGTTCAGGCGGGAGTGTTTTCGTTTAGGGTGTTTCACAGCCCGCTATTTCTGCGGGTCCTGCGAGATGTTGCGGTCGTAGTCCAGGCGCTCGGCGGCCTGCAGGGTCAGGATCTGGAACAGGCGCGACGCCTCGTCATCCGATCCGACGGGGGCACCCCCCTCTGCGGCGCCACCACCCCCGAAGACATAGGTCGGCACATTGCGGCGGGCAAAGGCTTCGGCCCACAGGCGCTGGATCTCCACCTCGGCGTCGAGTTTCTGCGCCAGGGCATTGTCCGCCTCCAGGATCTGTTGCTTGGCATAGGCTTCCGCCTCGGCGGCGACTCTTACGGCCTCGGCATCGATGCGGGCCTTCTCCAGCAGGATTTCGGACTGTTCGCGCGCGATCCGCGCGGCTTCGCGTTCGCGTTCCGCCGCGGTGATGGCCAGTTGTTTTTCGGTCTCAGCGTCGGTGGTGCGTTCGATCTGGATCACCTTGGCGGCGGCCTGACGTTCCGCCACTTCCCGTTCACCCCGCGCCACTGCCAGGAGCTTTTGTTCTTCTTCCTGAATGCGCTGTTCGCGGGCGATGGCCCGATCCGCCGCCGCCTGCTGGCGCAGTGCCATCCGGTCCTTGAACTTCTGGTTGGGGTTCACATCCGTGACCCGTGCCGAGGTCACCGAGATACCGAACTTCGTAAAGCTCTGTTCCTTGCGGCGCGGCTGGCCCGTCTCATCCAGCAGCTTTTGCACCACAAAGATCGTCTTGGAGTCATCTCCATATTGCTCCTGGTTTTCCCCCAAGGCGGCATTGGCGCTACCGCGGCGGTCGGCCTCGGCCGAAACCCGCTGTTCGATCCGGCGCACCAGGTAGATGCCGTTTTCCATCTGTCGCTGGAATTCATTGTTGAATTCGGTCTTGCCGCCCTGGAAGTAGTCTTCCGCCGACATCAGGGCGGCCGTCGCCCCGAGGGTTTCCTCAAATGCGGGAACCAGTTCGGTGCGCAGAAGGTTTTCCGGGGTGCGGTACTGGCGGGCCAGGCGCAGGAAGGCCTCCTGATCGCTTGGCAGCTCAAAACGCGCGGTGGCCGAGACGAAGGCATCCACCTGGTCGAGGAAGACAAGCGACTTCGGAGACAGGTTCGCGCTCATCTGGCTGCTGTCGGTTTCCGCCGTGACCTCGCCCCGCCCCGTGGCCGATGCCTGCACCGACATGGCGTTCTTCCAGGCATTGTAACGCCCGAACAGATAGAGGTTATAGCCGGTGTCCGAGACCATCTTCTCTTCGCCGAGGATGGTGCGCACGTGGTATTTGAAGCCGGGTTCGGCATAGAAGAACATACCCTGGAAGGTGGAGAGGACAAAAAGGAGAATACCGCCCACCTTGACCGCCCAACCGGCCATGTTGACGGCACCGTCCAGATTGGGGTTGTCGGGGAAATCAAGGCTGCGGCGAATGACAAACCCTGCGGCAATGATGAAAAGACCGAGTATTGGCATAAAGAGCATTCGAAAAATCCATCCAAGATAAAGGCAAACTGTCGAGCACGGCCCCGCGTGGTGCCGCGATGTCGTCAAGCATACGGCGCAGACGCCCTATCTGCCCATGGGAATTTCCGGCGGCCTTTGTCCACTGGTGCCAGGGATGCGCCCGGATTTGGCCGGATGTGATCTGATTTGGCGGGATCTAGCCGGGACCTAGCCTGCCAGCAGACGCAATCCTTGCGTCACATCGGATCGAACCGCCAGCCGCAACCCCGGCTCATCCCCCGCCTTCAGCGCGGCGATGATCAGCTTGTGATTGTGCGGCGGCTCGGTGCGGCGCAGACGGCCATAGAGCGCGCGCATGGTGGGACCCAGTTGCAGCCAGACGGTTTCCGCCATCGCCAGCATGGCCGGGGCCTGCGCGCGCAGGTAAAGCGTGCGATGGAATTCCAGATTGGCCCGGATATAGCCCACCGCATCCCGTTTGGAGACCATCTCGGCCACGGTGACATTGATCGCCTGCAACCGGTCGATCAGCGCCATATGGGCGCGCGGCAACGCCCGGCTGGAGAGTTCCACCTCCAACAGCGATCTGAGGGCAGCCAGTTCCTCGATCCGCTCGTTGCTCAGCTCCGGCGTCGACACCCGGCCGGAGGAGGACAGGAACAGCGCGCCTTCGGCCACCAGGCGACGCACCGCTTCGCGCGCGGGCGTCATCGAGACATCGAATTCGCGACCGATCCCGCGCAGGGTTAAAGCTTCCCCCGGTGCGATCTCCCCATGCATGATACGGGTGCGCAACGTCCGGTAGACCCGGTCATGGGCCGAAGACAGCCCTTCAGAGGTTGAACGTGAGGGTAAAGACATAGCCTGTTGTGATCACAAATGGATCAGAGGTCAATCCCGGAACCGCAAGGGGCTTTCAGCCCCCCGCGCCAGTCTCAAGACCCGAACCGGTAGCGGTGCAGCGCACTGCCATTCTCCCGCAGCCAGGCGCGCGGTGCCGCGTAGTCTCCGTAAAGATCCTCCACCAGCGACCAGAAGGCGGCAGAGTGGTTCATTTCCTGCAGATGCGCCACCTCATGGGCCGCAACATAGCGCAGCACCTCCGCCGGGGCGAGGATCAGGCGCCATGAATACATCAAGGCCCCGGCAGAAGAGCACGAGCCCCAGCGCGACCGCGTGTCGCGCAGCACGATCCGCGAAAACCCGCGCCCGAGCCGCGCGGCATATTCGTCCGAAGCCCCGGCCAGACGATCCCGCGCCAGTTCCCGCAAGTATCGCTCCAACGGCTTTGCAGGACGCGCCCCGGGCACAGCAATCTCGCCCCCGGTGATGCGCACGCCGCGCCCCTGCCCGGGCACAACCTGCAATTCCTGCCCCGCAACGGGCAGCAGGGTTCCGAATGTCACATCCACATTATCGGGACGCCGCGCCAGATGGCCCCGGATCCAGCCTTCCTTCTCGACCGCAAACTCCAGCGCCTCGCGTTCCGGCAGGGTCCTGGGCAGGGTGATGGTGACACGCCCGTCCAAGGATGAGACCCTGAGACTGATCCGCCGCGCACGGGCAGAGCGGCGCAGAATCAGCGGCACCGGCGGGTCTCCTGGCAGGTGATGGGCGCTCATCGGCTCTCCTTTGCGGCAAAGGCTTTGACAGTGCATCCCTCATATGGCAAGGCACCTGAATCGTCTACGACTCACCAGTAAATCAAGGGGATCCACATGCCCAAGGAAGAATGGGGTGTAAAGCGCGTTTGCCCGACCACCGGAAAACGCTTTTATGACCTGAACAAGGACCCGATCGTCAGCCCCTACACGGGCGAGGTCGTCGCGCTCGACACCGGCAAGAGCCGCATGATCGAAGCCGACTCGGAAGATGCGGCAACGCTGAAAGCCAAGGAAAACATCGAAGGCGATGACGTGGTTCTGGAGGATGACGAGGACGTCGATCTGGATCTGGGCGATGATGTTCTGGACGATGACGATGATGACAACGTCTCGCTGGACGACATCGCGGATGTAGCCTCCGAAGACGACGAATCCTGATCCGATCCGGCGGTATGGAGGGCAGAACCACCTGCCCTCCCGGCACCGCGTCCAAAGGCATTTTGAGGCCCTGCTTCAAGCCAGAGGACAGCGACCGAAAAAATCTCTGAACGATGATGCATTTTGCGCTTGCAGCCTGCGCCATCGTCCCTTAAACGACCTCTCACACCGATAAGGCAGCCGCCAAATCGGATGGAAATGGGGCCTTAGCTCAGCTGGGAGAGCGCCTGCATGGCATGCAGGAGGTCAGCGGTTCGATCCCGCTAGGCTCCACCATTTCTCCAAATTTCACCAGCACATATCCCGCCTCTGGGCCGGGTCATTGCTGTGCGCTTTCTCGGTCGACGCGTGATTGGCACGGCCGCTCAGGCACGCGCCCTGCGTCAGCCCTCGCTTTTCTGCCAGGGCGGCGAAATGGGGGCGCCGTTCACGTGCACCTCACCCTGTTCATTGTCCAGCACCACGGGGTTGTCGAAGATCTCCAGCGTCGGACGCACGCCGAACCGGCCCTCCATCCAGTCCGCCCAGCCATCATGGAACCAGGCCTCTGCATCGGCGCGGGTGGCGAATTCGTAGATACCACCGCCGCCTGCCGCGCAGTTGAGGAAGTACTTGCGGCGCAGCCCCTTGACCTCATGAAAGATCTTCGTGGCCTCGACGGATTGCCCTGTGACCAGGTCGGTGTCCCGTTTCGGTCCCTCCAAAGGGATTCTGACGATAGCGATGATCATGGCGATGGCCCTCCCCTGCCCGCGGCAAGTCTAAGGCCATCGCCCCGTGCGATACAATCGCACCTGTCAGCCTTGCGGCAAGGATGCCGTGATTGCCAGCTCAAGCTTGTCGACCACTTCGGTGATTTGCTCGTCACTGATGATGAAGGGCGGCGCCAGGAGGATGTGATCGCCCATGCGGCCATCACGGGTGCCGGACATCGGATAGCAGATAAGACCCGCCTCAAACGCGGCCTTCTTGATCTTTGCCGCCAGCCCCAGCGCGGGGTCAAACGGCGTTTTGCCGACACGGTCCTGAACCAGTTCGATCCCGCGGAACAGCCCGCGACCGCGAATATCCCCCACTTGGGCATGCTGGCCGAAGCGATCCTCCAGCGCCGCCTGCAGACGCGCACCCATGGTGGCGCAGCGGGAAATCAGATCGCGCTCCAGCATCTGGCGCACCACCGCCAGACCGGCGGCCGTGGCCACCGGATGGCCAATATAGGTGTGCCCGTGCTGGAAGAAGCCGCTGCCGCCCTCGATTGCCTCGTAGATCTGGCGGGAACAGAGCATCGCGCCGATCGGCTGATAGCCGGCGCCAAGCCCCTTGGCGATGCAGAGGATATCCGGGGAAATGCCGTCAGCCTCACAGGCAAACAGATGCCCGGTGCGGCCCATGCCGCACATCACTTCATCCAGGATCAACAGCACGCCGTATTGGTCACAGATCTCGCGGATGCGCTTGAAATAGCCTTCAACCGCAGGCACGGCACCGGAGGTCGCGCCCACCACCGGTTCCGCCATGAAAGCCATGACCGTTTCCGGCCCCAGGCGCAGGATCTCGGCCTCCAGTTCGTTCGCGACACGCTGACCATAGTCGAAACTGCTCTCTCCCTCGGCACGGTCCACATATTCATAGCAGGGTGCGATATGGGTGACCCCGATCAGAAGCGGGTCGAACTGCTGGCGCCGCCAGGCATTGCCTCCCGCCGCAAGGGCACCCAGGGTGTTGCCGTGATAGCTTTGCCGCCGCGCGATCAGATGGCGGCGCTCCGGCTCGCCCTTTTCAAGGAAATACTGTCGCGCCAGCTTGATCGCAGATTCGGTCGCTTCCGAACCGCCGGAAACAAAATAGACCCGGTCCAGATCCCCCGGCGCATTGGCGATCAACAGATCCGCCAGCGCCTCGGCCGGTTCAGAGGTCATGAAGCCGGTATGGGCAAAGGCCAGCTTGCCGACCTGCTCCTGCACCGCCGCGATCACGGCGGCGTCGGAATGCCCAAGGCACGACACCGCAGCCCCGCCCGAACCATCGAAGTAGCGCTTGCCGGTGGAATCGATCAGGTAACAGCCCTCGCCGCCCACGGCGGTTGGCAGCTTCGCCTTGGTGTGACGGGGAAATACATGCGACATGTTCAGCCCTCCTTCAGGCAGTGACCCGCGGTTTGCGCGGCGTTGACAAGGGCCGCGACCGAGGCTGCATTGTCCTGCAGCAGCGCACCGTCCGGCGTTTCCAGGTTATTCTCAAATCCTATGCGCGCATCCCCTCCGGCAGCAATCGCCGCGAGTAGGCAGGCGCGTTCATTGCGGCCAAAGGCGCAGGCGGTCCAGGCGAGGTCCAGGTCGGCAGTTGCACTCAGGAAGCCCGCAAGGTGATCCGGTTCCGCCAGGACGGGCGGCGCGTATTGCCCCAGGACAAAGATCGCCTCCCTCATGCCCGACGGCACGGTCCCGTCCTTGTACCACGCCCGCAACTGCTGGATGCAGGACGGCCCATATAGAATATGCTGCACCCGGGTGCCCGCCTCGGCGCTGATCGCATAGGCCCGCGCCGCAACACCCGGATCCCGCGCCATTTCCCGCACCGAGACCGAGGCCCACGGAGGGCGCAGCTCTTCCAGGCAGTGCAGCTGATCCTGCGGGCCATATACACCCGCGCTTTCCGTGGTGATCTGCACCGCCATGCCGGGCACGGCCTGCGCAAGCGCCGCCAGCGCCTCGCGATAGCGCCCCGCATCCAGCGAGTGCCGCCCGGCGTCGTCGCGCACATGAAGATGCAAGGCCCCGGCCCCAGCCGCATGGCAGCGGGCGGCGGTCTCAACCACCTCCTCCACCGTGATCGGCAAGGCGGCATGATGCTGTTTGTCCCGCCGCGCCCCGTTTGGCGCCACCATCACCCTGAAATCCGCCACAAGAAGGCCTCCGTGCAATTGCCTGGCCCCGTCTTGACCGAAATAAAGAGCGCTCTCAATCACACCAATAAAGATCAAATGATCTTCCTATTCGGTGAGCCTGCTGATACCCGCCTCTGCAGGAGGACCCGTGCTATAAAGGCCACCAAACGCCGGTTTTCCTGGCAGTCTCCAAGCGGGCATTCATCACAAAAGCAAGAGTCCCCAGCCCGCACCGCCAGCTGCAAAACAAAGGTTCTATGAACAATTGCAAGGGGTTAGTCTGTTTACCCCGAAATCTGCTCAACACACGGCTGCTCTGGCCACACGGCCCGCCTTCATCTGGACCTATCAGAAATGATCAAATTGGCGTTTCGTCAGATCTGAGAGAGTCCCACTGCGCCAGGGCAGCCCGGACCGCAACCCGAACAAGAACATAAACCATGGGAAGGACATGTCATGGACGGCACGTTCAACGAAAACGATCTCAGCCGCGTCGTGGACGCCGACAAGGCCCACGTCTGGCACCACCTGATCCAGCACAAGCCCTTTGAAACCACCGATCCGCGCATCATCGTCGAAGGCAAGGGCATGCGGGTCTGGGACCAGAACGGCAAGGAATGGCTGGATGCCGTCTCTGGCGGCGTCTGGACGGTGAACGTCGGTTATGGCCGCGAGGAGATCTGCAAGGCGGTCTATGACCAGTTGATGAAGCTCTGCTATTTCGCGCAGTCCGCGGGTTCGATCCCCGGCTCGCTTTTCGCAGAGAAACTGATCGACAAGATGCCCGGCATGAGCCGCGTCTACTACACCAACTCCGGCTCCGAGGCGAACGAGAAGGCCTTCAAGATGGTGCGCCAGATCGCGCACAAGAAATACGGCGGCAAGAAGAACAAGATCCTTTATCGCGACCGCGACTATCACGGTGGCACCTTGGCGGCCATGTCCGCAGGCGGCCAGGAAGAGCGCAACGCGCAATACGGCCCCTTCGCCCCCGGTTTCGTGAAGGTCCCGCACTGCATGGAGTACCGCAAGCACGAACTGGGGCTTGAGCATCTGTCGGGCGAAGAGTTCGGCATCGCCGCCGCCAACCTGATCGAAGAGGTGATCCTGCGCGAAGGCCCCGAAACCGTCGGCGCGCTCTGCCTGGAACCCGTCACCGCCGGTGGCGGCGTGATCGAGGCGCCCGAAGGCTACTGGCCGCGCGTTCAGGAAATCTGCAAGAAATACGATATCCTCTTGCACATCGACGAGGTCGTCTGCGGCATCGGGCGTACCGGCACCTGGTTCGGCTACCAGCACTACGGCATCCAGCCCGACTTCGTGACCATGGCCAAGGGTGTCGCCTCGGGCTATGCGGCGATTGCCTGCATGGTGACGACCGAGGAAGTCTTTGATCTGTTCAAGGACGATGCCAGCGATCCCATGAACTACTTCCGCGACATCTCCACCTTTGGCGGCTGCACCGCCGGTCCTGCGGCGGCACTGGTCAACATGCAGATCATCGAGGACGAGGGCCTGCTTGAGAACTGTACGGCCATGGGCGAGCGGATGCTGGCCAACCTCAAGGCGCTGCAGGAAAAGCACCCCGTGATCGGCGATGTGCGCGGCAAGGGTCTGTTCCTTGGCGCCGAACTGGTCAGCGACCGCGAAACCAAGGAACCTGTGGACGAGAAGCAGGCCCAGGCGGTGGTCGCCGAAGTGGGGGCCCAGGGCGTCATCATCGGCGTCACCAACCGCTCGATTCCAGGCAAGAACAACACCCTGTGCTTCAGCCCCGCGCTGATCGCCACGGCGGCGGATATCGATGCCATCACCGATGCGGTGGACGTGGCCCTGACCAAGGTCTTTGGCTGACCCCGCCAAAGCGGACGGACAAGATCAGCGAAAGGCGGCCCTTCTAAACGGGCCGCCTTTCGTCCTGTCCGGCACCGCGACATGAAAAGGAACAAAGATATGTCCCCCCTCCCCTGGATGACGCCCACCGAATTGCGATCCGCGCAGGTGGCACTGGTCCCCCTGTCTCAGGATCACGCCGCCGATCTGGCAGAGGCTGCCGCAGACGGGGCGCTGCATCGGCTCTGGTACACCTCCGTCCCCACTCCGGAAGCCGTTCCCGCCGAGATCGACCGCCGCCTGGCGCTGCAGGATGCAGGCTCTATGGTGCCCTTTGCCATCCTCGGCCCCGAGGGGCGCGCCGTGGGTATGACCACCTATATGAACATCGACCATGGCAACCGGCGGGTCGAGATCGGCTCCACCTGGTACCGCAAATCCGTACAGCGCAGCGGGCTCAACACCGCCTGCAAGCTTTTGATGCTGCGCCACGCCTTTGAGGATCGCGATGCCATCGCCGTGGAATTCCGCACCCACCGCCTGAACCGGCAAAGCCGCGCAGCCATCGAACGGCTCGGCGCGCAACTCGACGGCATCCTGCGTGCCCATATGATCCTGCCGAACGGCACCCAGCGCGACACCGCCGTCTATTCCATTACCGCTGCCGACTGGCCCGCGATCAGGGCCAACCTGGAGTTCATGACAAGCCGCTGACACTTTCCCTGTGGGTCAAGGAGGCCGCAAGGCCCCGCCGTCAGGCGGCGTGTCCTTGACGCACGCATTAAAACAGACTCGCACAGGGCCCTTGAGGGGCAAAGCTGCCCCTTAAGGGCCATCTCGGCAAAAGGAAACGCCGCGCGTCAGCGCGGCGCCAGGCCCAACGGGAGAGGGGTAATCTGCAGATTGCTCCGATCCGGGCGGGAGCACCCCGCCCACGGGATAGCTCACAGCATCTGAAACAGGATGCCAGACAGGATCGCGCCACTCACGCCCAATATCAGATAGGTGGCAAAGACCTGCGGCTTGACCAGCGACCAGACCGCCGCCATCGCCGGGATCGAACTCACCGCCCCTGCAATCATGAAGGCCATGGCCGCACCGGCACTCATCCCCTGCTCCACCAACCCCGCCAACAGGGGCGGCGCCACATAGGAGTTGAGATAGGCAGGCATCCCCACCAGGGCTGCCACGGCAATCGGGCCGACCCCCTCGCCGCCGACGAGACCGGCGATCATATCCGCAGGCACGTAAGACACCAAGAGCGCCTCCAGCACATAGGCCAGCGCCAGCCATTTCAACAGGAACAGACCGTTTGACACAAACTCTCTGCGGAATGTCTCACGGCGGGCAGCTTCCCCCCAAAAGGCCCAGACCGGCTTGGCATCCAATTTCGGAGCGCCGCAGCCGCAGCAGCTGGATTTCTGCACCTGCTTCAGCGGATTTGCGAATACCCCATAGCCCATCAGCGCCTTGATCGCAAAACCGCCGAACAGGCCCAGCCCCACGGCAGCTACCGCCTTGCCAATGGCAAAGGGCCAGCCCAGCGCCCCGGCGGTGATCAACAGGGTCGGCGGATCGATCAGCGGCGAGGACAGCCAGAAGGCCATCACCGCCGACAGGGGGGCGCCCAGCGCCAGGAGACCGGCAATGAAGGGGATCACCTCGCAGGAACAGAAGGGCGCCAATCCCCCGAACATCGCCGCCAGGACGATCATCCGCACCTCGCGCCCCTCAAAGGCGCGCGCCACCATGGTCTCGGCGCCGGTTGCTTTTAGATAGGACAAAAGCAGCACGGCAAAGAGGATATAGCGCCCCGTGTGTGCAAGGGCCTTCAGCGCAAATGTGACCACGGTCTGAAAATTCCCCGGATCCAGCAGGGCCACCGCAACAAGCAGCAGCGCGCTCAGCGTCCAGGGCGTCTTCAGCCAGCGCATCGCCTGTTGCGAGGCACTCGGGTTTTGAGTGAGATCAGCCATCGTTCGCGGCCTCCCGTTGTTGATCCGAACAGCATTCGCTGAGGATGAAATCTGCCAGCTGTCTGAGGCGGGTGAAATCGGCCCGGTTCAGTGTCGCACGACCCATCTTTTCCTGAATCACGACCCCCGCCCCTGCCAGAAACTTCAGATGATGCGCCAGGGTCGAGGGCGGCAAACCGGTCCGCTCCTGCACCTCCTGCACCATCAGGCCCGACTGGCCTGCCCGAATAAGACAGCGCAGAACCTTGAGCCGCGCCTCGGATCCCATGGCCGCAAAACCGCTGGCCGCTTCTTCCCATTCCATCTTGGCACCTCAATTAAACTACAAATCTAGTTATATAGATTCGAAGTGGGAGGCAAGGTGGAAATCGCATGGGCGTCGGTAAGTCCAGATTGCACTCCACCTAAGGCCAGCCTACTGTCGCGGCATGGCCATTTCCGTCGATACCTTCTTCCTCAATCCAGATGCCCAAGGCACCCTGCAGGCGCAGATCCAGGAGATGATCGCCGAAGGTGTTCTGTCGGGGCGTTTCCGGATCGGAGAGAAACTGCCCTCGTCGCGCAAACTTGCCAGCCACCTGGGGATCAGCCGCATAACGGTGACGCTGGCCTATACGGAACTGCTGGCCAATGACTACCTGACCTCGCGCGGACGGTCCGGGTATTATGTCTCGGAAAGCGCTCCCATCCCCCCCAGCTACACGCCACCACAAAGCTCGAATGATGCGGTGGATTGGTCCAAGGCGATCGCGCAGAGCTTTACCGGCGGCGACACCCCGCACAAACCGCAGGATTGGCGCAGCTACCGCTACCCCTTCATCTACGGACAGGCCGATCCGGCCCTGTTTGATCATGCCAACTGGCGGCTCTGCGCCTTGCGCGCCCTGGGCCAGAAGGATTTCTCCGCGCTTACCAATGACTATTTCGATCAGGACGACCCCTTGCTGATCGAATATATCGCCCGCCACACCCTACCCCGCCGCGGTGTCATCGCCAGGCCGGAGCAGATCCTGATCACCCTCGGCGCCCAGAACGCGCTTTGGCTTACGATCCAGCTGCTGCTCAACCGGGGGCGCAAGGCCGCGATCGAGGATCCGACCTATTACACGCTGCGCGACCAGCTTGCCCATATGCGCTGCCAGATGGACTGCATCCCGGTGGACGGTGACGGCCTGCCGCCTGACGAGATCGCAGAGGACACCGACGTGATCTTCTGCACCCCCAGCCACCAAAGCCCCACCACGGCAACCATGCCCATGGCCCGGCGCAAGGCACTGTTGCAAAAGGCCCATGACATTGACGCCGTGATTGTCGAGGACGACTACGAATTCGAGATGTCCTTTCTCGGCGCCCCTTCGCCCGCGCTGAAATCCCTCGATACGGAGGGGCGGGTTGTCTATATCGGCAGCTTCTCCAAATCGCTGTTTCCCGGGCTGCGGCTGGGCTATCTGGTCGGCTCGGAGGCCTTCATTCGCCAGGCCCGCGCCCTGCGCGCCAGCGTCCTGCGCCACCCGCCCGGGCATATCCAGCGCACCGTCGCCTATTTTCTGTCACTGGGACATTACGACTCACAAATCCGCCGGATGGCGAAAGAGTTGCACAACCGGCGCCTGGTGATCGAGGAGGCCGTCGCCACCCACGGGCTGGAGATCTCGGGAGTCGGGGTCTATGGCGGCTCTTCCCTGTGGATGCGCGCACCCGACGGGGTCGATACCGTGACCGCTGCAAAGCACCTGAAGGAAAAGAGCGTCATCATAGAGCCGGGCGCCCCCTTCTTCTCGGCTGATCACCGTCGCAACAATTATTACCGCCTCGGCTATTCGTCCATTCCCGCAAACCGCATCGAACCCGGCCTGGCCTTGCTGGGCGAGGCCCTGCGGGCATAGCACCGCCCTTATTCGGCAGCCCTCCCGCGCCTTTGCCCCGCATTCAAGATGCGCGGCAAAGCCTTGGGCGTGGCGCCGCGCAGGGCGCGGCGCCACGCCCAACGGGAGCAATGCATCTTGGATGCAGAGGCGACGGGCGGGAGCGCACCGACACCGGTTTCACGCGTTTTCGGCACCCGGAAATTCTGGCCCTACTCGCATAATAAACTGGCCCTAACCCACCCTCGCGCGACAGCCTAAACCGGAGATAATGTCCGGCGTCTGTCGGCTCTGTCTGCGTTGCATCAGGAGCACCCACATGAAAATGACCACCGAGGAAGCCTTTGTTAAGACCCTGCAAATGCACGGGATTGAACATGCTTTCGGGATTATCGGATCCGCCATGATGCCGATTTCGGATCTCTTCCCCAAGGCAGGCATTACCTTCTGGGACTGTGCGCATGAAGGCAGCGCCGGCATGATGGCCGATGGCTACACCCGCGCCACCGGCAAGATGTCGATGATGATCGCCCAGAACGGCCCCGGCATCACCAACTTCGTCACCGCCGTAAAGACCGCCTATTGGAACCACACGCCGCTGCTGCTGGTCACCCCCCAGGCCGCGAACAAGACCATCGGCCAGGGCGGCTTCCAGGAAGTCGAACAGATGAAACTGTTCGAGGACATGGTCGCCTACCAGGAAGAGGTCCGCGATCCCTCCCGCGTGGCCGAAGTGCTGAACAGGGTGATCATGCAGGCCAAACGTGCCTCGGCCCCGGCACAGCTGAACATTCCGCGCGATATGTGGACGCAGGTGATCGACATCGAACTGCCCGCCATCGTCGAATTTGAACGCCCCGCCGGTGGCGAAAGCGCTCTGGCCCAGGCCGCGGACCTACTGTCCAACGCCAAGGCCCCGGTGATCCTGAATGGTGCCGGCGTGGTGCTGTCCAAGGGCGGTATCGCTGCCTCGGGCGCATTGGCCGAACGCCTGGATGCGCCGGTTTGCGTCGGCTACCAGCACAATGACGCCTTCCCCGGCTCGCACCCCTTGTTTGCAGGCCCGCTGGGCTACAACGGCTCCAAGGCGGCGATGGATCTGATCAAGGAGGCTGATGTCGTTCTGTGCCTTGGCACCCGGCTCAACCCCTTCTCGACCCTGCCGGGCTACGGGATGGAATACTGGCCGACCGAGGCCAAGATCATCCAGGTCGACATCAATCCCGACCGTATCGGCCTAACCAAACCCGTCACCGTGGGCATTGTCGGCGATGCGGCCAAGGTCGCAACCGCCATCCTGAACCAGCTGAGCGACAGCGCCGGAGATGAAGGTCGCGATGCGCGCAAGGCCAAGATCGCCGAGACCAAGTCCCGCTGGGCGCAGCAGCTCAGCTCGATGGACCACGAGGATGACGATCCCGGCACCACCTGGAACCATCGCGCCCGCGCCGACAAGCCGGACTGGATGAGCCCCCGCATGGCCTGGCGCGCGATCCAGTCGGCGCTGCCACGCGAGGCGATCATCTCCTCCGACATCGGCAACAACTGCGCCATCGGCAACGCCTACCCGTCCTTCGACGAAGGCCGCAAATACCTGGCGCCCGGCCTGTTCGGCCCCTGCGGCTATGGCCTGCCTGCCGTGGTCGGCGCCAAGATCGGCTGCCCGGACGTGCCGGTCGTCGGCTTCTCCGGTGACGGCGCCTTCGGCATCGCAGTGAACGAGCTGACCGCGATTGGCCGCGATGAATGGCCCGCCGTCACCCAGGTGGTCTTCCGCAACTACCAATGGGGTGCGGAAAAGCGCAACTCGACCCTGTGGTTCGATGACAATTTCGTCGGCACCGAACTGGATCAGCAGGTCTCTTACGCCGGGATCGCCAGCGCCTGCGGGTTGAAGGGCGTCGTCGCCCGCACCATGGACGAACTGACCGCCGCCCTGACCCAGGCGGTCGAGGATCAGAAGAACGGCATCACCACCCTGATCGAGGCAATGATCAACCAGGAGCTGGGCGAACCCTTCCGCCGCGACGCGATGAAAAAGCCGGTTGAAGTCGCGGGCATCTCCGCCGACGACATGCGCCCGCAGCAGGTCGGCTGAACGCAATGATGCTTCTCCTTGATCTGCCATTTGATCTGAATGCAGGTCAGGGGGGCTTTCTGGCCGCCGCATTATTCGTGGCGGCCTTCATTCGTGGCTATTCGGGATTTGGATTTTCCGCGATCTTCATCATCCTGGCCGCCCTTGTGACCAATCCGCTGCCGCTGATCCCGGTGGTTTTCGCCTGCGAGATCGCCATGACCGCCTTTCAGGCGCGCGGCATCCGCCCCCATGTGGACTGGCGCCGCACGCTGATGCTGCTGGGTGGGGCAGCCATTGCCACGGTGCCTGCCGTGACCGTCATGGCGCGCCTCGGAGAGGAACAGGCACGGCTCGTGATTTCCGCGCTGGTGCTGCTGCTGAGCCTGATCCTGCTCAGCGGCTGGCAGCTGCGCCGCCCGATTGGCGGGCTCGGCAATCTCGGCGTCGGCGTGATCTCCGGCATGGCCAATAGCGCGGGCGTCGGAGGCTTGCCGACCGCTGCCTTCCTGACCGCACAGCCCATCCCGCCCGCCGTGTTCCGCGCCACCATGATCGTGTTCCTGACCGGAATCGACATGATGGCCCTGCCAGTGATGGCGGCCAACGGGCTGACGGGTACCGATACGCTGATCGGCGTCGTCCTTGCCTTCCCCATCCTTGGCGCCGGGATCTGGGTCGGCAGCCGCCGTTTTGCAACTGCCGATCAGGCCAGCTTCCGCCGTGGAGTTGTCATCCTGCTGACCGCACTCGCCGCGCTCAATATCGCGCGGGTGCTGTGATGAAACCCCGAATGCGTGCCGGTCGGACCGATCCTCAGGCCTGCGCTGCGGTCAGCACCGTGGCGGCGACGATGTCCTCCACGCTGGCGCCGCGGCTGAGATCGCAGACCGGTCGCGCAAAGCCCTGCAGGAACGGACCCAGCGCCTGGGCTCCCGCCAGCTCCTGGCAGAGCTTGTATCCGATATTGCCCGCATCAAGGTTCGGGAACACCAGCACATTGGCCTCCAGCGGGTCGATCCCCTTCTTGGCAGCAATCGCAGCGTTGAGCGCCGCATCCGCCTGCACCGGCCCGGCAAAGCCTGCGCGCTCTGCCGCCTCGCGCACCCTCGTTACGCTGTCTCCATCCCCCGAGGTGCCAGTGGAAAAGGACAGCATCGCCACCCGCGCCGCGCCCAAGAGCGCCTTTGCCGAAGCGGCAGAGGCACGTGCGATATCGGCAAGCTGGTCCGCATCGGGCGCCACGTTCACCGCGCAGTCGGCAAAGACCAGCTCGCGCCCATCCGGGAAGAGCATCAGGAAAAAGGACGAGGGCACAGACACCCCTTCGGCCAAGCCGATCCCGATACTGGCGGCCTCGATCACCCGGCGGGTGGGCACATCGGCGCCCGCCACCATGGCATCTGCCTCTCCCACGGCAACCATCGCGGCGGCGCGGTACAAGGGCTTGGAAATCATACGTTTTGCGATTCCCTCTTTCAGACCGCGCGCGGCGACCAAGGCCTCCACATGGGCCTCGGACGGTACTGCCAGCGGCAAGGCTTCGCACAGGCCATCGCGGCGCAGCTGCGCAACCGCCGCTGCAACGCGGGCATCCTCCATTTCGGGAAAGACCACCCGCGCCTGCCGCGCCTTGGCGGCCTCAACCGCATTTTCCAATACCGACATATCATTCTCCCTTGCCATAGGAAGGAGCCAGCTATGAGCGAAAACGTCAAGATCAACCGGGGCCTCAAAGGCGTCTATTTCGAGCGCTCGGGCGTTTCCGACATCGATGGCGCCAAGGGCGAGCTGAGCTATCGCGGCTATTCGATCCACGATCTGGCCACCCATTCCACCTTTGAGGAGGTCTGCTATCTGCTGATCCACGGCGAGCTGCCGACTGCGCAAGAGCTGGCCGATTTCGATGCGCAACTGAAGGCGGCGCGGGTCCTGCCGCAGGAGGTCCACGCAATCATCCGCGCCTGCAAGGACGGCCATCCGATGGATGTTCTGCGCACCGCCGTTTCCGCCCTGGCCGCGCTGGACCCCGCCAGCCAGGCGCTGGGTGAAGAGGCCTTTGTCGCCAATGGCATCCGCCTTACCAGCCAGGTGCCGATGATCCTCGCCGCCCATGAGGCGATCCGCAACGGGCGCGATCCGGTTGCGCCGGATATGTCCCTGGGCCATGCCGCCAACTGGCTGTGGATGCTGAAGGGCGAAAAACCCAGCGCGGATGCGGCGCGTCTGGCGGATGTGGATTTCATCCTGCATGCCGAGCACGGCTCGAACGCCTCCAGTTTTGCGGCCCGCGTCACCATCGGCACCGAGGCCAATCTTCATGGCGCCATCGTCACGGCGCTGTCGACCCTGGCCGGTCCCGCCCATGGTGGTGCGGCCGAGGACGTGATGAAGATGGTCCACGAGATCGGCACCCCGGACAAGGCCGCCACCTATGTGAAGGCCAAGCGCGCGGCCAAGGAGGCCGTTACCGGATTTGGTCACCGGGTCTACCGCAAGGAGGATCCCCGCGCCCGCCACATGCGCGAGGGCGTGCGCAAGCTGGGCGAGGAAATGGGCGCCCCCGAGTGGTACGAGATCCTGCAGGCGGTGGTCGAGGCGATGTCTCCCTACGCGCGCCACGGGCTGAACGTGAACGTCGATTTCTATTCCGGCGTGATCTACCAGCTGCACGGCATCCCGATGGACCTTTATGTGCCGATCTTTGCCATCGGGCGCATGCCGGGTTGGGTGATCCAATGCATCGAACAGCAGCGCGGCAATATCCTGATCCGCCCGCTGACGCTTTACAACGGACCGGAACCGCGCAGCTACACGCCCCTTTCACAGCGATAAAGGCAGCCTCACGGATCGGGAAATCGTCCCAAATTCTCGCCTCCAGGGCGGAAATTGTCTCGCAGAGACGCAAAAACCACCCTAGCCTGACCACAGATTTGGATCTCGCAACAGAATGACCCAGACGCGCATGGATACCGTCGCACAGCCCTCAGGCAACCGGATTGCACTGCTGAGATCACGCGCTCAGGAGCTGTTTCCCGGCGTCGCCATCTCGGTGATCGTCGCGATGACGGCGCAGTTCCTCGCCGAGCATTACGCAACCCCGGCCATGCTCCTGGCGCTGTTGCTGGGCATCGCGGTCAGTTTTCTGGGCGAAGAGGGCAAGACCGTGCCGGGGGTCGCCTTTTCGGCGCGCGCCCTTCTGCGGTTGGGGGTGGCGCTGCTGGGAGTGCGGGTGTCCATGACCATCATGATGGGACTGGGGGTGGAGCTGATCCTGCTGACCATCGCCGGTGTCGTTGCCACCATCGGATTTGGCATGCTGGTGGCGCGGTTCTTTGGCCATCAGTGGCGCTTTGCCCTGCTGACCGCCGGGTCGGTGGCCATCTGCGGCGCCTCGGCGGCAATGGCGATCAGTGCCATCCTGCCCCGCGATGACCGCTCCGAGGAACGGCTGGTCTTCACCGTCATGGGGGTCACCGTGCTGTCGACCTTTGCCATGATCGCCTATCCGATCCTGGCGAATTATCTTGCGTTCAACCATCTTGCGGCGGGCGTCTTCATCGGCGGCACCATCCATGATGTGGCGCAGGTGGTTGGCGCCGGTTTCTCGATCTCGGAACAGACCGGCGACACCGCCACGCTGGTGAAACTGATCCGTGTCTCGATGCTGGCGCCGGTGGTTCTGGTCGCATCGCTGGTGATCCGCGCCCGCGTCTCGGAACAGAGCGAAGGACAGCAGCCACCGCTGCTTCCGGGCTTTGTCGTCGCCTTCATTATCCTGGCCGTGCTCAGCTCGTTTGAGCTGATCCCGGTGCAGCTATCGGCGCTTCTGAGCGATACATCGCGCTGGCTGTTGCTGATCGCAATCGCCGCCGTGGGCATGAAAAGCAATCTGAAACAGGTGCTGTCGGTTGGAGGAGCCGCCATCGCCTTGATCATCGTTGAGACCCTGTTCATCGCAGGGTTCGTTCTGACAGGTATCAAGCTACTGACCTGACGGAGCAAAGCACAGGGAGGCCAGATGACAGTCCAGCAACCCCGGGTGAACACCTCACCCGACGTCTCGGAAGAGGTGCGTCAGACCACCTGCTATATGTGTGCCTGCCGCTGCGGCATCAATGTGCACATGAAGACCGGCAGCGATGGCAGGAAACAGGTCGCCTATATCGAAGGCAACCGAGATCACCCTGTGAACAAGGGCGTTCTCTGCGCCAAGGGCAGCGCCGGGATCATGCAGCACAATGCGCCCTCGCGGCTGCGCGCGCCACTGCGCCGGGTCGGTCCGCGCGGGTCGGGGCAGTTTCAGGAAATCACCTGGCAGGAGGCGCTGGATCTGGCGACCTCCTGGCTGGAACCCTTGCGCAAAACTGCCCCCGAAAAGCTGGCTTTCTTCACCGGACGGGATCAATCGCAAAGCTTCACCAGTTTCTGGGCGCAGAACTTCGGCACGCCCAACTATGCGGCGCATGGGGGCTTTTGCTCGGTCAATATGGCAACGGCCGGGATCTACACCATGGGCGGCGCCTTCTGGGAATTCGGCCAACCCGACTGGGACCATACCAAGCTGTTCCTGCTCTTTGGCGTCGCGGAGGATCACGACAGCAACCCGATCAAGATGGGCATTGGACGGATCAAGGCGCGCGGCGCGCGGGTGATTGGCGTCAACCCGATCCGCACCGGCTATAATGCGGTGGCCGATGACTGGGTCGGCATCACGCCGGGCACCGACGGGCTATTCATCCTGTCGCTGGTGCATGTGCTGCTGAAAGCCGGGAAAATCGATCTCGACTACCTCAGCCGCTACACCAACGCCCCGGTTCTGGTGAACGCCAGCGAGGGGCCGGAACAGGGCCTGTTCCTGCGCGATGAGGCAGGCAAGGAGCTGGTGATCGACCGCAAGACCGGCAAGCCCGCGCCCTTTGACCAGCCCGGCGTGCGCCCCGATCTGCATGCCACCTACCGCCATGCGGGCGTCACGCACCGGCCTGTGTTCCACCTCATGGCGGAACGCTACCTGTCAGATGACTACGCGCCCGAAACGGTGGCCGATCACTGCGGCATTCCGGCAAGCCGCATTCGCGCCATCGCCGCCGAGATCGCCCGCGTCGCCTTTGACGAGGCCTTCGAGATCCAGCAGGAATGGACCGATTTTCGTGGCGAGACGCATCAGACCATGGTGGGGCGGCCCGTGTCATTCCATTCGATGCGCGGGGTGTCCGCCCATGCCAACGGCTTCCAGACCTGCCGGGCGCTGCATGTGCTGCAGATCCTTCTCGGCACGGTGGAGGTTCCGGGCGGCTTTCGCTTCAAACCGCCCTACCCCAAGCCCGCGACCGCGCATCCCAAACCCCACTGTGGCGTGAAACCCGACTGCGCGCTGGATGGCCCGCATCTGGGGTTCGTGCACGGCCCCGATGATCTGGCCCTCAAGGAAGACGGCAGCCCGGCGCGTATCGACAAGGCCTTTACCTGGGAAAACCCGATGAGCGCCCATGGGTTGATGCATATGGTGATCTCCAACGCCCATGCAGGGGACCCTTACAAGATCGACACGCTATTCATGTATATGGCGAATATGTCGTGGAACTCCTCGATGAACACCCGCGGCGTGATCGAGATGCTGACCGATACCGATGCGGACGGCGAATATGTCATCCCGCGCATCATCTATTCGGACGCCTATAGTTCCGAAATGGTCGCCTATGCCGACCTGATCCTGCCAGACACCACCTATCTGGAGCGGCACGACTGCATTTCCCTGCTCGACCGCCCGATCTGCGAAGCCGACGCCGCCGCCGATGCGATCCGCTGGCCGGTGGTTGAGCCGGACCGGGACGTGCGCGGCTTCCAGACCGCTCTGGTGCAACTGGCAAACCGGCTGAAACTGCCTGGCTTCACCGCCGAGGACGGCAGCGCCAAGTATCAGGATTACGCCGATTATATCGTCAATCACGAACGCAAGCCCGGCATCGGCCCGCTTTCGGGATGGCGCGGCGATGGCAGCCAGTCCGGGCGCGGGGCAGCAAACCCCGCGCAACTGGACCGCTACATTGAAAACGGCGGTTTCCACGTCAACCACATCCCCGATGCGGCGCTCTACTACAAACCCTGGAACAGGGCCTATCAGGACTGGGCGGTGGGCATGGGCCTATATGACAAGCCCGAACCCTACCTATTCCAGCTTTATGTCGAGCCGCTCCGCCGCTTTCAACTGGCAGCCGAAGGATACGGGGAGCGCCAGCCGCCCGACCATCTGCGCGCGCGGATCAGGGCCACCATGGATCCGCTGCCGATCTGGTATGAGAGTGACCAGCAGGGCAACGCGGGTTTCACCGTCAACGCGCTGACCCAGCGCCCCATGGCGATGTATCACTCCTGGGGCAGTCAGAACGCCTGGCTGCGGCAGTTGCACGGGCGCAATCCCTTGTATGTGCCGACAAAACTGATGCGCGAAAACGGCTTGTCTGATGGCGACTGGGCGCGGGTCTCTTCTCCGCACGGGGAGATCACCGTGCCTGTGATGGAAATGGCCGCGCTCAATGAAAACACGGTCTGGACCTGGAATGCCATCGGCAAGCGCAAGGGCGCCTGGGCCCTGGAGGACACAGCGCCCGAGGCCACCAAGGGCTTCCTGCTCAACCACCTGATCCACGAGCTGCTGCCCCCCAAGGGCGACGGGCTACGATGGGCGAACTCGGATCCGATCACTGGCCAGGCCGCCTGGTTCGACCTCAAGGTGAAGATCGAAAAGGCCGCCGCGCCGGATGGTATGAGCGAAAGCCAGCCTGCCTTCGCGCCGATCACCTCGCCGATGGGAACGGGGCCAAAGGATCTGAAATGGAAGGTGGGCAAATGACCGAACTGCCTGCACAGACAGACCGCAAGATGGGTCTGGTCATCGATCTGGATACCTGCGTCGGCTGCCATGCCTGCGTGATTTCCTGCAAGGGTTGGAACACCGAAAACTACGGTGCGCCCCTGTCGGATCAGGATCCCTATGGCGCCGATCCATCTGGCACCTTCCTGAACCGGGTGCATTCCTATGAGGTGCAACCACCGTCCACAGGCGCCCAGCCCGCCCCCGCTGCCCAGCTGGTGCATTTCCCCAAATCCTGCCTGCACTGCGAGGATGCCCCCTGCGTCACCGTCTGCCCCACCGGCGCCAGCTACAAGCGAGTGGAGGATGGCATCGTTCTGGTCAATGAAAGCGACTGTATCGGCTGCGGGCTTTGTGCCTGGTCCTGCCCTTATGGCGCGCGCGAGCTGGACCTGGCCGAAGGCGTGATGAAGAAATGCACCCTCTGCGTCGACCGGATCTATAACGAGAACCTGCCCGAAGTGGACCGCATCCCCGCCTGTGTGCGCACCTGTCCCGCAGGGGCGCGCCATTTCGGTGATCTCGGAGATCCGGACAGTGATGTCTCGCAACTGGTCGCAGCGCGCGGCGGCATGGACCTGATGCCCGAGATGGGCACGAAACCCGTCAACAAATACCTGCCACCCCGCCCCAAGGACCGGATCGAGGATCAGATCGACGTGCTGGCTCCGCTTCTGGCGCCCGTCGCGGAAGAACCTACCGGCTTCCTTGGCTGGCTGGACAAGGCGCTTGATAAACTGCCCGGAGGAAATTCCTGATGCATCCGGCCCCTTCCGTCATCCTCTTCACCACCCTGTCGGGGCTTGGTTTTGGCCTGCTCGCCTTCCTCGGGCTTGGCATGCCTTCGGTCACCGGCTGGGTCGCCTTCGTCTTTTACGCCATCGCCTATGCGCTGGCGGTTGGCGGGCTGCTGGCCTCGACTTTTCACCTGGGTCACCCCGAACGCGCCTGGAAGGCCTTCAGCCAGTGGCGTACAAGTTGGCTCAGCCGTGAAGGCTGCGCTGCCGTCGCCGCGCTGGTTATCATGGCAATCTACGCTGCCGGTGCCGTTTTCCTGGAGACCGACTGGCGTTTCTTAGGTGTCCTTGGCACGGTACTGAGCATCGGCACGGTCTTCACCACCGCGATGATCTACACCCAGCTGAAAACGATCCCACGCTGGCATAGCCCGCTGACACCCATGGTGTTTCTCAGTTTCGCAGTCGCGGGCGGAGCCCTGTTGGCCGGACGCGAAAGCCTTGCGCCCTGGCTCTTGGCCTTGGCCGGGGCGATTCAGCTCATCTATTGGGCCAAGACGGGTAAGGCGCTGGCGCAGTCGGGTACCGATATCGGCACTGCCACGGGACTGGGGGATCGCGGCACCCTGCGCGCCTTCGAGCCGCCGCACACGGGCAGCAACTACCTGCTGCGCGAATTCACCTATGTGCTGGGCCGCAAACACGCGCTGAAACTGCGGGTGATCGGCTTTGCCCTCGCCTTTGCCCTGCCGATTGCGCTGATGATCATTCCCTTTTCGGGCCTGATGCTGAAGCATCTGATGGCGGGCCTTGCGGTTCTGCTGCATATCGCCGGGGTCGCCTGCCTGCGCTGGCTGTTCTTTGCCGAGGCCGAACATGTGGTCGGTCTCTACTACGGCAAACGCTGAATGCTAGACCGCGAAGACATATACCTGTGGGCGCACGCCTGTCTGAACGGTGAAGTCACCCCAGAAATGCGAATGGTGGCCTTAAGGATCGACGCCCCCAAGAAAATTACCTTTTGCTACTACCTTGATAAGGAGCCGACAGAGTTTGTGCGTGAACGGGCAGAAATTGTTGCCGTGAACTTTGACGCCGGACTGACGGAAAACCTCGATCAACTAGACATCGAGTTCGTCTACACGGCCGAGCCACTCGGAAAACTGGACGTGTTGGATAGACAGCTGTTTCGCAGGTGGGAAAACTCCGACGGCACTACTGAGCCGAATGAGTAGGTGTTGTATTCAGGCAAAACACCTTGCGGATAGAAAAAGGCGGCCCCGAGAGGAGCCGCCTTTTTAAATCGGAAAAACCGGTCAGCCTTAGATCAGGCCCGCGTGTTTCATCGCCGCGTCGATCGCTGCCTTGGTGCTGTCTTCCAGCGTGGTCAGCGGGCAGCGGACCTCTTCGCTGCACAGGCCCAGTTTCGACAGGCCGTATTTCGCGCCCACCAGACCCGGCTCGATGAAGATCGCCTCGTGCAGGGGCATCAGGCGGTCCTGATAGTCCAGCGCGGTCTTGTAATCGCCCGCCAGGGTCGCCGCCTGGAATTCGGCGCAAAGCTTCGGTGCCACGTTGGCGGTGACCGAGATGCAGCCGACGCCGCCATGGGCGTTGAAGCCCAGCGCGGTGGCGTCCTCACCCGACAGCTGGATGAAATCCGCACCGCAGGAGGCGCGCTGCTGGCTGACGCGCTCCAGCTTGCCGGTGGCGTCCTTGACGCCCACGATGCGCGGCAGCTTGGCCAGTTCACCCATGGTCGCCGGGGTCATATCAACGACCGAACGGCCCGGGATGTTGTAGATCACGATCGGGATATCGGCGCAGTCGTGCAGCGCGGTGAAATGCGCCGCCATGCCGCGCTGGGTCGGCTTGTTGTAATAGGGCGTCACCACCAGGGCCGCATCGGCGCCGATGCGTGCGGCGAATTCGACAAAGCGAATCGCCTCGACCGTGTTGTTGGAGCCGGCACCGGCAATGACCGGCACCCGGCCCGCGGCGGCCTTCACCACCTCGGCGATCACGGTTTCGTGCTCTTCATGGCTCAGCGTCGGGCTTTCGCCAGTGGTGCCCACGGGGACCAGACCGGTCGAGCCTTGCTCGATCTGCCATTCTACCAGGTGTTTGAGCGTATCCAGATCCAACTCGCCGTTGCGAAACGGAGTGACGAGGGCTGGCATAGAGCCTTTGAACATGGGCACGCTCCCTTAGTTGCGAGTGATCGGCAGGCAAAGCCCCGCCGGAATGGTGGACATGACCGGGATTTGAGTTGATACCGGCCCGTCACGGCTTATCGTCAAAGCCTCTATCCCCTGTTCACAAGAAAATGCAAGAGATGACACGCATTCTGACCTTCATTCTACTGCTCCTCCCGCTTCTTGGCGCCGATCCGGCCCGCGCGGACCGCCTGTCAGAGGCGCTGGACCTGGTGCGGGACAAGGACTGGAACGCGGCAGGGGAACGGGCCGGACCGGAAACCACGGTTGCCCGCGATATCGTCGAATGGCATCGCTTGCGCGCGGGCGAAGGGACATCGCGGGATGTGATGTCCTTCCTGGCGCGGCGCCCGGACTGGCCCGGCCTGCCCTATCTGCGGCAGCAGCAGGAGGAAAACCTGGCCAAGGCACCGCATCCCGTCACGATTTCCTTCTATTCGAACCACAGCCCCAAGACCGCCGAAGGCGCGCTGAGCCTGGGCCACGCATTGATCCGGGCCGGGCGGCGCAGCGAGGCTGAGGCCGAGATCATCCGCGCCTGGCAAACCATGCCGATGACCGAAGAGCTGCAGTCTGCCTTTCTTGCGGATTTTGGCTCCCGGCTCAGACCGCATCACGTGGCCCGCCTGGATCGGCTGTTGTGGGATCACCACTTGGTCAGCGCCCGGCGCATGCTCGACCTGGTGCCGGATGGCCCCCGCAAACTGGCCGAGGCGCGCATCGCCCTGCAGGAACGCACCGCGGGCGTTGATGCCAAGATCGCCGCAGTGCCCGGCGATCTGAAAGATGATGCGGGCCTTGCCTATGACCGTTTCGACTGGCGCGATCAGAAGGGGCGACGCGAGGGCGCCATCGAGATGCTGATGGAGCGCAGCACCAGCGCCGACAGGCTTGGCCGCCCCGAAGACTGGCTGCGCCGCCGCCGCGATCTTGCCCGTCAGGACATGCGTGATGGCAATAACGAACGGGCCTACCAACTGGCCGCGCATCATTTCTCGACCCCGGACGCGGGCTATGGCTATTCCGATTGCGAATGGCTGGCCGGCTATATCGCCCTGCGCAAGCTCAATGATCCAGCGCTCGCTGCGCAGCATTTCGAACGCTTCCTTTCCTCCGTCGAGACGCCCATTTCCATCGGGCGCGGCGGCTACTGGCTGGGCCGCGCCTATGCAGCGCTTGGCCAGGTGGAACAGGCCCATGCCGCCTATGCCAAGGGTGCCGCCTATCAGACCTCCTTCTACGGGATCCTCGCCGCCGAGGCGCTGGGACGTCCATTCGATCCAGAGCTGGCAACCCCGCCTGCCCTGCCGGACTGGCGCAGCGCGCGTTTTCTGAACTCTTCGGTGACCGAGGCCGGGCTGCAGCTCTTGCGTGCCGGGGAGCTGTCCCTTGGGGAGCGTTTCCTGACCCATCTGACTGAGAGCCTGCCCCCCCAAGAGGCCTTGCAGCTGGGCCAGATGGCCGTCGAGATGGGTCAACCCCACCTCGCCGTGATGATCGGCAAACGGGCCGCGCAAGACGGGATCGAGCTGAAAGGCGCATACTACCCGCTGCATCCGGTCGCCGAGCAGAAACTGCCCATGGCACCTGAGATGACCCTTGCCATCGCCCGGCGCGAAAGCGAATTCGACGCGGGCGTGATCAGCCATGCGGGCGCGCGCGGGCTGATGCAGGTGATGCCCGCTACCGCAAAACTGGTGGCCGGGGAGCTGGGCATTCTGGACGATCACAAGACCGCCCGCCTGACCGCCGAATGGGATTACAACGCCACCCTTGGCGCGCAGTATCTCGCGCGCCTGGCCGAGGAATTCGGCGGCAACGTGGTGATGATGGCGGCCGGCTACAATGCCGGCCCAAGGCGCCCCCTCGCCTGGATGGAGCGCTACGGCGATCCCCGCGACGGCACCCCCGACATCATCGACTGGATCGAGCACATCCCCTTCAACGAGACCCGCAACTACGTGATGCGCGTGACCGAAAGCCTGCCGGTCTACCGCGCGCGGCTGGGCAAGGCGCCCCTGCCGATCCCGTTCTCGCGCGAGCTGAAAGGCTCAACCCTTGCGGCGTTCACGCCATAGGGTGAAGAGCCCCGCCGCCACAACGATACCGGCGCCGAGCGCCACGTTGAAGCGGATCGTCTCGGCAAAGACCACAAGCCCCAACATCGCCGCCCAGGGCAGCTGCAGATAGGCAAAGGGCTGCACCGCGCTGGCCTCGGCAGCCTCGTAGCAGCGGATCAGCAGGTAGTGCCCGAGTGCCCCGGTCAGGCACAACAGCCCCATCCAGCCCCAGTCCGGTGCGCTCATCGCCTCCCAGTTCCAGAGGCCGATCGGCGTCATGAAGACAACGCCGACAACGCCGACGTAAAAGAAACTGGTCGCCGAGTTGTCCTTACGCGCCGCATAGCGCGTCAGCAACCCGTATAGGGCAAACATCAAGGCCGCCAGAAGCGGCACAAGGGCGGCGGGTTGGAAGACGCCAACGCCGGGTTCCAGGATAATCAGCACCCCCAGGAAACCGACCAGAATCGCGCTCCAGCGCCAGATCCCGACCTTCTCGCCCAGGATCGGCCCCGACAGCGCCGCGATCAACAAGGGATAGGAGACAAAGACCGCATGGCTTTCCACCAACCCCAGAAGGGTAAAGGCCAGCACCATGACGCAGATCTCGGCCGCGCAGATGAAACCGCGAAAGATCTGCAGCCAGATCTGCCGGGTGCGGGCGACCTTTTTCAGCCCGCCCGGCTGCCGCAACGCGATGGTCACCACGAAGAGCGACAGGAACCAGTAGCGGATCATCACCACCATATAGACGTTGTATTCCCCCGCCAGATGGCGCGAGATCCCGTCCTGCAGAGCAAAGACGATGGTGGCGCCGATCATCAGCAGCACGCCAAGGCGCGTGTTGTTGCCTGCCTCGTGAGTCTCTGCGGTGCTCATGCCTGTTCTGCCTTTGTCATATGCCTCTTGCGCCCATAGCCCGGGATACGGGTAACGGTGAAACCCGCGGCTTCCAGCCCCCGACGCACGAAACCGGCTGCGGTATAGGTCGCCGCTGTTCCGCCCGGTGCCGTATGCCGGGCCACTTCCGCCATCAGATCCTCGCCCCACAACTCGGGGTTCTTGGCCGGGGAAAACCCGTCCAGAAACCAGGCATCGGCCTGCCCTGTCCACTCCGGCAGCGACAGGCGCGCGTCGCCCCTGACCATCTGAAACTGCAGGGTGTCAAAGGTGCAGCTGCCCTCCCCGCTCCATTTTGCCAGAAATCGCTCGGCCCAGGGGGCAACGGCGGGAAACGCCGTTAGCGCCTTTGCCATATCGGCAGGCACCATCGGGAAGGCCTCGAAGCTGGTGAACCGTAGCGCGCCGCTCTGACTGCTTTCCTCCCACAGTTTCCAGGCGGCAAGCAGGTTCAGCCCCGTGCCAAAACCCAGCTCCGCAATGTGAAATCCGGGAGCAAAGCGCGTCGGCAGATCGTTCCCGGCCAGAAACACATGCTCTGTCTCCGCCAGCCCGTCCTGGATCGAGAAATAGGGATCGTCGAACTGGTCTGACACCGGAACGCTGCCGTCGCGCCAGCTGAGGCTGGCCTGCTGATCACGGGCTTGCCGATCACGGGCCTGCTGGTCTGCCATGCTGTTTTCCCCTAAGTGATGTGGCGAAGTGGCGCGACACTGGCGAAAGGGCGGGCGAATGGCAATGGCAGATATCACGGCAGATATCACTGTGCGCGGGGCAGGCATTTTCGGCCTCTCCATCGCCTGGGCCTGCGCGCGGCGCGGCGCAAAGGTGCAGGTGATCGACCCTTTCGGCCCAGGTGCCGGCTCCAGCGGCGGCCTTGTCGGCGCGCTGGCGCCACATGTGCCGGAGAACTGGAACCCCAAGAAGCAGTTCCAATTCGAAAGCCTGTTGAGGGCCGAAGGCTTCTGGGCCGAGGTCGAACAGGCAGGCGGCGCCTCACCCGGATATGGGCGCACAGGACGGCTGCAACCGATCAATGACGCCCGCACGCTGGAGCTGGCCCGCCAGCGCGAAGCCACCGCAGCAGAGCTCTGGCGGACAGAAGCAGGACAACAAGCCGAATGGAAGGTCCGCCCGGCCGAGGCATTCGGAGACTGGGCACCGCCCAGCGCCACCGGCCTCGTGATCCACGATACGCTCAGCGCCCGCATGCACCCGCGCCGCGCCTGCGCTGCCCTCGTGGCGGCCCTGAAGGCGCAAGGTGTTCCCATCCTTTCAGACGGGGACGATCAAGGACAGGTTGTCCACGCCAGCGGATACGCGGGGCTACAAGACCTGAACCGACTGCTCGGCAAACCCATCGGTAGCGGCGTCAAGGGACAGGCCGCCCTGCTGCGTCACGACGCCGGAGAAGTGCCCCAGCTCTATGCCGACAGCCTGCACATCATCCCGCATGCGGACGGTACCGTCGCCATCGGCTCCACCAGCGAGCGGGAGTTTGATGACGCGGGAAGCACAGACGAACAGCTGGACGATATCCTCACCCGCGCCCGCGCTGCTCTCCCTCTACTGCAGCAGGCCCAGGTGATCGAGCGCTGGGCCGGGGTCCGCCCCCGCGCCAAGTCCCGCGCGCCCATGCTGGGCGCCTGGCCGGATCGCCCCGGTCACTTCATCGCCAACGGCGGCTTCAAGATCGGCTTTGGCATGGCCCCCAAGGTGGCCGAGGTCATGACCGACCTGCTTCTGGAGCAGACCGACAGCATTCCCCATGGGTTCCGCATCGAAGACAACCTCTGAGGCGCGCGTTTCTGCTGTGCTCCGGGTCAAGGGAGGCGCAGCCTGCGCGCATCGCGCGCCTTGCCCTTGACGCGAAGCGCAGCCCCCACAATCGGGATCGCGCTTTTGAGGGCAGACCTGCCCCTCAAAACGCTTCTCAGCCCCCTTTTGCGCCGCGCAGCGGCGCCGGGCCCAACTGGCCGCGTCATATTCGCAGAATATGGCCCGGCAGGCGGGAGCCCTTCCGTCAGGCCCCTTCAGCCGTGGCACTCATGCATTGCCGCCCATCGGGGCCGCGCACCCATAGATCATTGCCCGCGCGGCAGAAGGTGGCTGTTTCAAAATGCATCAAGGGGGAAGAGGCCCGGAAGGAAAACCGCTTCAAGGGGCCGATCACCTCTTCCGCCAAAAGCATCAGCTTCTGCGCCAGCAGGGGGCCATGCACCACCAGCCCCTCATAGCCCTCCACATCACGCGCATAATCCAGATCATAGTGAATCCGGTGTCCGTTGAAGGTCAGCGCCGAATAGCGGAACAGCAGGGTCGAGGAAAACGCCGCCTCACGGGCCTCCGTCTCATCCACACGCGCCTTCGGCGCAACCGGCTGTTGCGCCGCCAGATCAGGATCCTCCCGATAGACCAGATCCTGCCATTCCGTCAGACAATGGCGCCCCTCCTGCCAGACCTCGTGCCGCAGGGTGACAAAGGCAAGAGGCCCGCTGCGCCCCTCTTTGTGTTCCGCGCGCTCCAACACCGAGTGTTTCTCGGCCCGGATCCCGGCGCACAAAGGCGCATCGAACTGCAAACGACCACCCGCCCACATGCGGCGCGGCAAGCCCAGGTCGGGGATCAACCCGCCAGCCGCACCCACGCGCGGATGGCCATCCCGCCCCAGACATTCAGGCGGCTGGGGCGCCCAGAAGTAGAGCTGATGGAAAAACGGCGGCAAGGGGCTGCCTGCGCTGATCGTCGCCTGCCGCCCCAGCGCCACCTCAAAGGCAGCGGCGCGGGCGGGATCCATTACGTCGCTCTGACGCTCTTCGGTCGGGGTATCTGGCTGCTCTGTCATGGCGCGACTTTACTCCGCCCCGCCAAAAGGACAAGCGGCGGGAGACCTCCGCCCCGCCCGGCACCATCGGATCAACGGCCGATTTCTGCGCGCAGCTTTTGCATCAGCGTCTCAAGGGTGTTGCGATAGAGATCGCTTTTCAACTGCCCCTGGTCGTCAAACTCATTGGACGAATTCGCCAGGTGCAGCTCAGGCCCCGAAATGAGGCGCGGCTGGAACGGCACCATGAAGCCGCGCAGCACCATCTGCGCCCGCTCGCCGCCTGCGCGCCCCGCCGCTGCCGACATCACCGCCACGGGTTTATCTGCCCAGGGGGCGCCATCGGTCCGGCTCACCCAGTCCAGCGCGTTCTTCAAGGCCCCCGACGGTCCCTTGTTGTATTCCGGCGTGGAAATCGCCACCGCATCGGCTGCGGCAATCTGATCCGCCAGCGCCTGCACCGCAGCAGGCACGCCGATCCGATCCTCGTCATCGCCATTGTAAAGCGGCAGGTTCAGATCACCTTCGACATGGGTGCAGGGGCCAAAAAGGCGCGCGGCCTCCTTCAGCAGCAGGCGATTGCTCGCCCCCGCACGCAGAGATCCCGACAGGGTGAGAAGCACCGGATTGCTCATATCAATGTCCTTTGAGTTCAAAGCCGCAATGGCGCAGACCCTAGACCGGCCCCACCCATAGGCAAATATCTGTGAGAGCAGTGGCTATGTGCAACAGCACACAACAGCGCGGTCGAAAGGCAGGCGACCTACTGCGGGATGATCACGATCTCCACCCGCCGGTTCTGCGCCTTGCCCTCTTCGGTGAGGTTGCTGGCAACCGGCTCCGCCTCTCCGCGACCGATGGTGCGGATCCGATTGTAGGGCACGCCGCCCGCCTGGATCTGATCGGCCACCACAGATGCGCGACGCTCGGACAGGCCCTGATTGTAGGCCGCATCGCCATCGCTGTCGGTATGGCCGATCACCTGCACCGTGCTATTGGGATAGCGCACCAGACTGTCCGCAACCTTCAGCAGGTCCGCGCGGATCGACGGCGTAAGATCCGAGCTGTCGGTGGCAAAGGTCAGATCATCCGGCAACAGCAGGATCAGCCGGTCTCCGGTATTGACGATGGCAATGCGATCATTGGCGATCGACTGTCGCAGCTCGGCTTCCTGCTTGTCCAATTGGCTGCCGATCAGCCCACCGGCAAGCGCGCCAACCGCCGCCCCGCCGATCACCGCCGCCGTCTTGTTGCTGGAGTTCGACAGGGCCCCGATACCGGCCCCCAGGATGCCCCCGGCAATCAGCCCTTGGCGTTCCTTGCTGGGGGTGCCATCGCGGTTCAGCATCGCCGGGTCGGTACAGGCGCCAAGCCCCATCACCAGGCTCACCGCTACAGCGGTCGAGAATTTCACAAGTGTCATGTCGTTCAGCCTTTTGCCTGCTCCGCGTGGCGTGCAGCCTGGCCCGAGCCAGCTGCAGTCATGCCTGTTTTGCGGGCAGTATTGCGGCTGTCCCATCCCCGTTCAAGACCCGTTCACGAAAAGACCGAGGCCCTTAGGCGGATTGCCGCCCCTCCACGCTGGCCGCGATCTTGCTGTCGTCCTGTGCCGACTCGAAGGCCAGCATGGCCCGTTTGACCCCCGTGCCCCAATGATATCCGCCCAGGGCGCCGGATTTGCGCAGGGCGCGGTGACAGGGAATGAGCCAGCTGACCGGGTTCTTGCCCACCGCCGTCCCCACCGCCCGCACCGCACGGGGGGAGCCTATGGCGCGCGCCAGCTCGGAATAGGTGGTGACATGGCCCGAGGGGATGCGCAGCAGCGCCTCCCAGACCTTGATCTGAAGCGGCGCCCCGATCATATGCAGCGCCGCCTCCCCGCGTTGGGAAAAGATGGCCTCTGCCAGCGGACGCAGCCCCATGGGATCCTCGACGAACGTCGCACTGGGCCAGCGGGCGCGCATGTCGGCCATGGTTGGTTCAGCCCCGACCTCTGCCGCGAAGGCCAGCCCGCAGATGCCTTTTTCGGTGCCCATGACCAGAGCCAGGCCAAAGGGGCTGTCAAACCAGCCCCAGCGGATCTGCAGCCCCGCGCCTTTGCGGGCATATTCGCCGGGGCTCATCGCCTCCCAGCGCAGGAAGAGATCATGCAGGCGTCCCGATCCCGACAGCCCCACCGCATGGGCGGTCTCTAGCGTGGAAAACCGCTCCTGCAGCAGCGTCTTTGCGTGACCCAGCCGCAGATATTGCTGATAGCGCTTGGGAGAGACGCCCACCCAGGCCGAAAACACCCGCTGAAAATGGGCCGGGCTCATCTGCATACGCGCGGCCAGCATCTCAAGGCTCAGATCTTCCCCGCCCGCGTCGATCACCTCGATCGCACGCCGGATGACGCCGTAGTGATAGCTGTCTTCTTGCGCCTGACCGGTCATTGCCTGCTCTCCTGCGTTTTGCACTCCGGAGAGAGTAACCAAGAGCTGCGCGCCAAACGACCCGGATTTTGCGCTTTGCTGCCGATGCCCCTGTTTCAGAGGCAACAGGTCGCAAGCCCTGCGAAACCAAGGAGACGTTTTTCGTTTGCGTGGCCGGACACGGATCGGCAAAAGGGGCGGCATGGCAAAGCAACTCGATTACCACACCCTGCGAGAGATCTTTTCGCGGTTTCAGGCAGCCGAGCCGGAACCCAAGGGCGAACTGGACCATGTGAATGTCTACACATTGGTGGTGGCCGTCGCCCTGTCGGCACAGGCCACGGACGCAGGCGTCAACAAGGCCACGCGCGAACTGTTCAAGATCGCAGACACCCCGCAAAAGATGCTGGACCTCGGCGAAGAGGGGCTGATCGAACATATCAAGACGATCGGCCTGTTCCGCAACAAGGCCAAGAACGTCATCAAGATGGCCCGCATTCTGGTCGATGAGTATGGCGGCGAGGTGCCAAACTCCCGGGCCGCGCTGCAATCGCTGCCGGGGGTGGGTCGCAAGACCGCCAATGTGGTTCTGAACATGTGGTGGCACTACCCGGCGCAGGCGGTGGATACCCATATCTTCCGGGTCGGCAACCGTTCCGGCATCTGCCCAGGCAAGGATGTGGACGCGGTCGAGCGCGCCATCGAAGACAATATCCCGGTCGATTTCCAGCAGCACGCCCATCACTGGATGATCCTGCACGGCCGTTATCACTGCAAGGCACGCAAGCCGATGTGCGGCACCTGCCTCATCCGCGACCTGTGCCAATACGAGGACAAGAACTTATGAAAACCTACCAGATTGTCGGCATCGGCAACGCCGTCGTCGATGTGATCAGCCAATGCGACGACAGCTTTCTTGACCATATGGGGATCGAGAAGGGCATCATGCAGCTGATCGAGCGCGAACGCGGCGAGGTTCTGTATGGCGCGATGGAAAGCCGGGTGCAGACGCCCGGCGGCTCGGTCGCCAACACCATCGCAGGGGCCGGTGCGCTGGGGCTCGATGCCGCCTTTATCGGGCGGGTGCATGACGATGCCCTTGGCCGCTTCTATGCCGACGCGATGAACGAGGATGGCGTCGATTTCGTCAACCCGCCAGTGCCGGGCGGTGAGCTGCCCACCTCGCGGTCGATGATCTTTGTGTCACCCGACGGCGAGCGGTCGATGAACACCTATCTTGGGATTTCCTCCGAGCTCAGCTCTTCGGACGTGCCGAACGAGGTGGCCGGGCAGACGCAGATCATGTTCCTGGAGGGCTATCTCTTTGACAAGGACAAGGGCAAGACGGCCTTCATGGAGGCCGCACGCGATTGTCGCCTGGGCGGCGGCAAGCCGGGTATCGCCATCTCCGACCCCTTCTGCGTCGAACGCCACCGCGCCGACTTCCTGTCGCTGATCGAGAACGAGCTGGAGTTCGTGATCGGCAACGAGGACGAGATCCGCTCGCTGTTTGAAACCGACGATCTGGAAGAGGCGCTGGCCAAGACCGCCGCGATCTGTCCGCTGGTGGTCTGCACCCGCTCCGGTGACGGGGTCTCGGTGATCGCCGGGGAAACCCGCATCGATGTGCCCGTCACCAAGGTGGTGCCGGTGGATGCCACCGGCGCCGGCGATCAATTCGCCGCCGGCTTCCTGTTCGGTCTGGCCACGGGCCGCGATCTGGAAACCTGCGCCAAGATCGGCAATGCCTGCGCTGCAGAGGTGATCAGCCATATCGGACCGCGCCCCGAACAGGACATGCGCGAGATCCTGAAGGCCGAAGGGCTTCTCTGAGAACGGGCGGAAAAGCTCCCGCCGGTCGAAGATGCCCTAAGGGTCACCATCTCCCGTTGGGCGTGGCGCGGAGCGGCAAAGCCGCTCCGCGCCACGCTCGCCCCCGCCGTCCGCAGGACGCAAGGGCGCAAGCCCGCGCAGGATGTCAGCGGCTGCCTGCCGCAACCAGGGCCTTGGACAATAGCGCCTTGAAGCGCTCGACATCCTCAGCGGCCATCTCCCCAAGCAGACCGGCCTGCGTCGCCACATGCGCTTCAACCGCGTCATTGATCAGCCCCAGGCCTTGATCGGTCAGCCCGACCAGGAAGCTGCGACTGTCCGCCGGGTTCACCTTGCGCGACACCAGCCCATCCGCCTCCAGCCGGTCGATCCGATTGGTCATCGTCCCCGAGGCCACCATGGTCGCCTTCAACAGATCGCCCGGCGACAACTCATATGGCACACCGGCCCGGCGCAGGGTCGCCAGAACGTCGAACTTGGCCGCGTTGAGACCAAAACGCTGAAAGGTTTTCTGCATCTCGGCCTGATAGGCCAGATAGAGACGCCCCACCCGGCCGATGATCCCCATGGCCGTGACATCAAGATCCGGCCGCTCCTGTTCCCATTGCTGGGTGATAAAATCCACATGATCCATGTATTCTGTTTCGCGGCAAAATATCTTGACGTCAAGATGAAAGCAATTTATCTCGACCTCAAGATACACATGGAGATGACGCTGATGCAGACCCGAGACCTGATCCTGACCGCGCTGGCACCGGCAATCTGGGGCAGCAGCTATATCGTGACGACCAATTTCCTGCCGGGCCATTCGCCCTTTACCGTGGCCCTGCTACGCGCCCTGCCTGCGGGGTTGCTGTTACTGCTGCTGGTGCGCCAGTTGCCTCCCATGACCTGGGTGCCAAAGCTGCTGGTCCTGGGCGCGCTGAACTTCTCGCTGTTCTGGACCTTTCTGTTCCTGTCCGCCTACCGCCTGCCGGGAGGGGTCGCGGCCACTTTGGGCGCGGTGCAGCCGCTGGTGGTGGTCTTCCTGTCGGGGCTGGTCCTGAACGCCCCCATCAGACTGGCCTCGATCCTGGCTGCAGCCCTCAGCATCGCCGGTGTTGCCCTCTTGGTCCTGACACCCGCGGCGCAGCTGGACACGATCGGCGTTCTCGCGGGGCTTGGCGGCGCGATTTCCATGGCCGCTGGCGTGGTGCTGGCGCGCAAATGGCAGCCGCCGGTGCCGCCGCTGACCTTCACCGCCTGGCAACTGACCGCCGGGGGCCTGCTGCTGATCCCGCTGACCCTCTGGACCGTGCCCGAGATACCTCGTTTCACTGCAGAGAACATTCTTGGCCTTGCCTACATGAGCCTCATTGGCGGTGCGCTGACCTATATCCTGTGGTTCCGGGGGCTGGCGCGGATTGAACCCTCCGCCGTCTCGCTCCTGGGCGTGCTCAGCCCGCTGACGGCGGTGATCCTGGGCTGGCTTTTCATGCAGGAAACGCTGAACCATTATCAGATGATCGGTGCGGCTCTTGCGCTTTTCAGCCTCTGGCTGGGTCAGCAGGGAGCCAAAGCGCCTCGGCGCGGCAGCCCCTCAAACCCCTTGAGTGCTGCCGCCAAATAGGCGGTCCTGTCACTGTGGAGCAAGCGGCACGCAGGCCGTGCCACGGTGACAGTCCAGCACCTGTTTGCGCAGCGCGTGGATATTCCCGGCAAAGGCAAACTGGCCGCAGGGATCGAACCGGACGATCAGATCACGGCCGCGCTGCTCGGCAAAGATCAGGTACTCCACACCCGATTTTGCCCTGCCGCACCAGGGCCCCATGCATTGCACCTCGATCACCACATCCGCCCTCACGGCGCGGTCAAAATCCCGCGCACCCAGAAGCGCGCCATTGAAGCTCCCACGAAACTGGGTCACAGGAGGGGCAGCGTTCGGATTGCTCGCAGGCGCCCGCGGCAGGCGGCGTTCATCGAATGAGAGCCGCCCCTGGAGAATGGCGTAGGAGCGGTTGGAACTGGCGGCCTTGAGATAGGCATCCGTAACACCCCAGGGCGCGCAGCTGAGCGCCTGTGCCGATGTTCCTGCCCCCAGCGCCGCCAAAGATGCGACAGCGACCGCGAAGCTTCGCAACAGGTGCGGCAAGCGTCTCATCCTAGAGGTGCCTCCTGAATTCCTCGACCACCCGCGCGTAGACCTCGCGTTTGAAAGGCACGATCTTTTCCACCAGATGCTCTACCGGCTGCCAGCACCAGGCAGAGAATTCGGGGTGATCGGTGTCGATGCGCACCTGATCGTCAGAGCCCAAGAACCGCATCAGATACCATTTCTGTTCCTGCCCGCGATAGCGTCCGCCCCAGAAGTTCGGCACCACGTCATGCGGCAGATCATAGGGCAGCCAGGTTTCGGATTCGGCGATGATCTCGACCAGCGAGGGCAACACCCCTGTCTCTTCCTCCAGTTCGCGCAGGGCTGCGGTGCGCGGATCCTCGCCTTCGTCAATGCCGCCCTGGGGCATCTGCCAAGCATCCTTGTAGCGGTCCGAGCGCTGGCCGACAAAGACCGCCCCGTCGGCGTTGATCATCATGACGCCCACATTGCGGCGATAGGGCAGTTTGGCGATGTCTTCCGGTGTCATGGGTCTTCCTTGGATCTATCCTTGCCATGATTAGACCTGCTGCCGCCGGGGCACGCAAGGGGGTGACGCCGCGTTGACAGGTGACAAACCCCGCGCCAAGCGCGATCCTGCGGCCCAAAGGATAGGGAGAGTGTCGATGACTGCGTACCCAAAACTGCTGGCGCCGCTGGATCTGGGGTTCACCACGCTGAAGAACCGCGTGCTGATGGGCTCCATGCACACCGGTCTGGAAGAGACCCGCGACTGGAACCGGGTGGCCGAATTCTACGCCGAGCGCGCACGCGGTGGCGTCGCCCTGATGGTGACGGGCGGCATCGGTCCGAACCTCGAAGGCTCGGTCCTGCCGGGGGCTGCGATGATGACCACCGAAGAGGATGTGAAGAACCACAGCATCGTCACGACCCGCGTGCATGAGGCAGGCGGCAAGATCGCCATGCAGATCCTGCATGCGGGCCGCTATGCCTATGGCCCGAAATGCGTGGCGCCCAGCGCCGTGAAATCGCCGATCTCCCCCTTCCCGCCGAACGAGCTGGACGAAGAGGGCATCGAAAAACAGATCTCGGACATCGTGAATGCGGCGCGTCTGGCGCAGCAAGCCGGGTATGATGGGGTCGAGATCATGGGCTCCGAAGGCTACTTCCTGAACCAGTTCCTGGTCACCCATACCAACAAGCGCACCGATGGCTGGGGCGGCTCCTATGAGAACCGCATGCGCCTGCCGATTGAAGTTGTGCGCCGCACCCGCGAGGCGGTCGGCTCCGATTTCATCATCATCTATCGCCTGTCGATGATCGACCTTGTGCCCAATGGCTCCACCCATGACGAGGTGGTACAACTGGCGCAGGAAATCGAAAAGGCGGGCGCCACCATCATCAACACCGGCATCGGCTGGCACGAGGCGCGCATTCCGACCATCGCGACCTCGGTGCCACGCGCGGCCTTTGCCTGGGTGACGAAGAAACTGATGGGCAAGGTCTCGATCCCGGTAGTGACCTCGAACCGGATCAACACGCCCGAGGTGGCCGAAGAGGTGCTGGACACCGGCTGCGCCGATATGGTGTCGATGGCGCGCCCCTTGCTGGCCGATGCGCATTTCGTGGCCAAGGCCGAAGACGGCAAATCCAGCCGCATCGCGCCCTGTATCGCCTGCAACCAGGCCTGCCTTGACCATACCTTTGGCGGCAAGCTGACCTCCTGCCTGGTGAACCCCCTCGCCTGCCACGAAACCGAACTGGTGATCGAACCGGCTGCCGCGGCCAAGAGCGTCGCCATCGTCGGTGCCGGCCCCGCGGGTCTGTCGACGGCCCTCACTGCCGCCCAGCGCGGCCATAAGGTGACTCTGTTCGACAAGGCGGATGAGATCGGCGGCCAGCTCAACATGGCGAAACAGGTGCCCGGCAAGGAAGAGTTCTGGGGGCTGGTCGACTGGTACCGCGCCATGGTTGCTGACGCGGGTATCACGCTGGAACTGGGCCGCGAAGTGGCGGCCGAGGATCTGACGGGCTTTGACGAGGTGGTGATCGCCACCGGCGTCACCCCGCGCGATCCGGGCATTCCCGGCCAGGACCGCGACAACGTGCTGAGCTATATCGACGTTCTGCGCGGCAAGGCCGAGGTCGGCAAGCGCGTCGCGGTGATCGGCGCGGGTGGCATCGGTTTCGATGTCTCCGAATACCTGCTGCACGAGGGCAAAAGCCCCACCGAGGACCTGCCGCTCTGGATGAAGGAATGGGGGGTGACGGACCCCGCCGAGCATCGCTCGGGCCTGGCCCCCGAAGGACCGCAGCCCGAGGCCCCCGCCCGCGAGGTGACGCTACTGCAGCGCAAGGCCCAGGCACATGGCAAGGGCCTCGGCAAGACCACCGGCTGGATCCACCGCGCCACGCTGAAAATGAAGGGCGTGAATTTTGTGGGCGGCGTGAACTACGAGAAGATCGACAGTGATGGCCTGCACGTGAGCTTTGGCGAAGCGCGGGAGAACCCCACCGTGATTGCCGCCGACACGATCGTGCTTTGTGCAGGCCAGCTCTCTGAACGCTCCTTGGCGGATGCGCTGGAGGCACAAGGCATCACGGCCCATGTGATCGGCGGCGCGGATGTTGCGGCGGAACTGGACGCAAAGCGTGCCATCAACCAGGGCACCCGGCTGGCCGCAGCGCTCTGACCGGTCGGGAGGCCTCACCCAGCACGGTGGCACTCCCGCGCCTGCAGCTGTCCCGGCTGCGCCGAGACCCCTTGGCAGCCTTGGGCATGGCACCGCGCGATGCGCGGTGCCACGCGCGAACCGGAACCTTTTCCGCAACGCCGGACACTGGCTCCCGGACGGACAACAGTCTAGGCTACGCGCACATGCACCTTGAGGGAGATCCCGCATGCCGATCTGCGCCTATGACCTTTGGCCCGATGGGAATTGCCGCAAGGCCCCCGATCTGAAGCCGACAGGTCGCGGCAGCCTGCGCTGGCTGCATTTCGACCTTGGAGACCCGGAGTTGGCTGGCTGGATCGCAGAGCACCTGCCCCCGATCCCGGGCCGGGCGCTGACGGAACAGGAAACCCGCCCACGCTGCGACGCTCTGGGCGATGGGCTGATCCTGAACCTGCGCGGCGTCAACCTGAACTCGGGCGCGGCAGCTGCGGAAATGGTCTCCCTGCGCATGTGGGTCACCCCCAAGACCATCATCACCGTGCGCAAGCGCAAGGTGTTCGCCCTGGATGACATCCGCCAGGGCTGCGCCAACGGCACGGGGCCTGGCACGGTCGGTCGCTTCCTCGACCAGCTCATTCACGGGCTGGCATTACGCGCACGGGACGTGGTGCTGGACCTGACCGCGGCCACCGAAACGCTGGAAGAACAGATCGACGAGGGCAACCTGCCGGCCGATGATGCCCTGAAGACACCACGGCGCGACGTCTTGAAACTGCACCGGTATATGGAGCCGCAGCGCGTCGCCCTCACCCGCTTGCAACAGCTGGGCGACCGGATCATGACCCCCGAGGAACAGACCGATTTGCGAGAGGCGGTCAACCTCGTCACCCTCAGCGATGAGGCCCTGACCTCCCTGAACCACCGACTGGCGGTGATCCAGGACCATACGGATGCGGAACTGGCCCGCAAGATGAGCCGCAACAGCTATATCCTGTCGATCGTAGCCGCCGTGTTCTTGCCACTGGGTTTTGTCACCGGACTGTTCGGCGTGAACGTCGCGGGCATGCCCGGACTGGAGACACCGCTGGCCTTTGCCATCCTATGCCTTGCCCTGGTGGCGCTCAGCGCCGCGATGATCGTCGTGTTGCGCTGGTCCCGGCTGTTCTGACCCCCCTTGAACCGCCACGACAGGCCGCGGACTCAACCATGTAGATCGCGGCTGTCGCCCGGCGCCTGATCGCGATCCTCCATCCCATAATCGCGGATGACACCGGCCACCCGCAGGCGGTAGCCAGAAAACAGATCCTCGCGCCCCTGTTTCTGCGCTGCCCGATGGGCCGATAGCGCCCGCCAGCGTGTCACTGCCTCTTCATCCTCCCAGAACGACAGCGACAGGAGTTTCTCCGGGTTGGTCAGGCTCTGGAACCGTTCGACCGAAATGAAACCCTCCATGTCCTGCAACAGATCTCGCATCCGGGCAGCGACCTCCAGATAGGCGTCCTTCTTTCCCGGCGCCGGGGTCACTTCGAAAATGATGGCAATCATGCGCTGTCTCCATGCGGTGTGGAGACCAGTTTGAGCCACGTCCGATCCTCGCGGACAAGGAATTTCTCGCGCTGGGCAAACTCGTAATTGCTGCGACCCAAGGGATCTTCGGCAAGGCGGGCGCGATAGGCCTCGTAGGCGGCCAGGTTGTCAACAGTATAGATCCCGTAGGCCAGCGTCGATGACCCCTCATGCGGGGCAAAGTAGCCGATCAGATCCGCACCACAGCGCGGAATCGCCTGCCCCCAGGCTTTGGCGTATTGAATGAACTGATCTCGTTTGGTCGGATCGATCTGATAGCGGATCACACATGTCAGCATCAAAAACTCCTTTGGCGTGCTGTTTGACACAGCACCCCTAGCGGCCAGAGGGTGCGTCATGTTTCGCTGCGGAGCGAAGCGATCTCTTCCCCAAAAGAGCCATGGCCGGTTCAGATCGCTGCGGTCACCCCCGGTGCGTTTCGCAAGCGTAAACGATGCGGTAAAAACCCCGCAATTATCCCAAGCTCGCCCCGTTCTTGCCCGAATTGAACGGCAAACCCTTAGGTCAGACGCAGAGTTCGAGGACGGGCAAAATGGATCGACTGACCGAAATGGAGGCCTTCGCCAATGTGGTGGATCAAGGTGGTTTCACCGATGCGGCACGCAAGATGGGGATCTCCAAGTCGGCCGTCTCCAAACATGTCTCCAGCCTTGAGGCCCGCCTTGGCGCGCGACTTCTGAACCGGACCACCCGGCGCGTTTCACCGACGGAAATCGGGCTGGCCTACTACGACCGGGCGCGGCGCGTGCTCAATGATGCCGGCGAAGCGGACGCCCTGGTGACATCGATGCAATCGGCTCCTTCCGGCCTGCTGCGAATCTCGGTCGCCACCGATTTCGGGGTCAACCACCTGTCACCGGTCCTGTCGGACTTCCTGCGCGATTTCCCCGAGATCACCGTCAACATGGTGTTGAACAACCGCTATGTGGAGCTGATCTCGGAAGGCTTCGACATGGCGCTGCGCATTGGCGAGCTGGAAGACAGCTCCTTGCGTGCCCGCAAGCTGACCGAAACCACCAAGCGCATGATCGCCTCGCCCACCTATCTGGCACAATACGGGCGCCCGCAGAAGATCGACGATCTCAACGAACACAAGCTGTTGCACTACTCGAACCAATCGAGCGGCAATGTCTGGAAGATCACCGCGCCCTCGGGCGAGAAACGCCAGGTGCGCACCACCGGCTGGCTGTCGGTGAACGACGGGCAATCCCTGCTGAACGCCGCGATTTCCGGCCTCGGCATCGCCTATCTGCCCAGTTACCTCTACTCCGAAGCCATGTCCGAAGGGCTGGTGGAGGACGTGATGCCCAACCTGCCGATGGAAACCCAAGGGATCTATGCGGTCTACCCGCCCGGCAAGTTCACCCAGCCCAAGGTGCGCGCCTTCATCGATTTCCTGGTGCATGCCTTTGCCGACCGAGACCCGCTGAAGTGGTGACCGGCTTCCGCAACTGACATACCTCCCCGTGAAGACTGGCCCCCGCATCGCTGCGAGGGCTTTTTTCATTTCGGCCTGTCAGATGTCGATCCGCAGGTGCGGCACCCCGTCCGAAGTCTTTTCGCGCGAGGTTCCGGCAGGGCCGACAACGCCGCTGATCCTTTTGCGGAAGTTTGAGAAACTGTCGAAGGTGACCACATCGACAGCCTCATCCAGATCCAGCACCAGGCGGAACCAGCCGGAGCGTGGCATCTCGACCGAGAGCACCGTCGCAGCAAAGGGCTGCGACAGGTAGTGGCCGGTGACCCGGCCGCCCGGCACGAACCCGTCCGGCGGCCGATTGCCCAGCGCCGCATGAAAGGTGTTCCAGTCGCGATAGCCGTGCTGGCTTGCGACCAGTTCCAGGCTGCGGCTGTGGCTGATCTGGCGTCCCTCTGCCGCAAGACCCTCGCGCAGACGCCGGGCCTGTGCCTTGGCCTCGACAAGGGTGGGGAGATTGGCGTTCATGATGTTGCCCCCTTCTCGGTTGTGGCAAACCCCAGGACCATCGTCCCCCTTCCCCCCCTGCCCGTCAGCATCGTGAGGGCCAGCAGGAGCAGCAGCGCCTCGGCCACGGGTCCGGCCCACCAGATCGCAGCTGCACCGAACCAGAGCGGCAAGGCGAAGGTCAGCGGGATGGAAAAGGCAAAGGGTTTGGCAAGCCCCAGGAGTGCCGCACGGCGGGCATCGCCAATGGCCTGGAAATGCGCCCCCAGCATCATCAGCGGCCCCGCGATCAGGAACAAGGCGACGATCACCGGCATGATCGCGGCCACTTCTGCCACCACCGCAGTATCGCCCACAAAGGCTGATCCAATCTGTGCCGCAAACAGGCTGAACCCGCCCTGCACCATGCTGCAAAACGCCAATGCAATCAGAACCGCCAGGCGCAGGGAGGTCTGACTGCGGTCATGAAGACCGGCGCCATGGTTGTTGCCGGTAATGCTTTGCATCGCATGAGACAGTCCCAGAAGGGGCAGGAAGGCAAATGTCATAACACGGGTCACGATCCCATAGGCGGTGACCGTCACCGCATAGTCGGGGCTCTTGACCATCTGAAGCGCCATCAGGATCGAGGTGGATCCCAGTGCCAAGCCGACAAATCCCAGGCTTTGCGGGGTGCCGAGCGCTAAAATTCGGCGGCTTTCTCCCAGCCCCGCATGGCTGAGCAGGTGCCTTGGATGAAGGGTCGTGCGCCGACGCTGGCGAAAGGTGAAGATCGCCGCGAGTGCCAGGATCTGCGCCAGAACGCTTCCATAGGCAGATCCCGCCACACCGAGGTCAAACACCGCAATCAGGAGATAGTTGAAGCCGATATTGCTGATCGACACCAACAGGCTCATCGCGGCCATGATGCCCACATGCCCTTCGTTGCGCAGCGCATCGGAGTTGATCGCCAGCACAAACATCAGCGGCGAGGCGACCACCAGGATGCGGATGTAGCTTTGGGCCAGTGCCGCCAGGGTGGCATCGCCTTCGGCGGCCAGCAGCGTCACCTCGTGCCCAAAACCCGAATAGGACAGGATGAGACCAGCCGCCACGATCAAGGCCAGCCAATGGGCCGAGGCATAGACCTGCCGCGCCTGATCCAACCGCTGCCCGCCCAGATGCCGCGCCACCAGGCTCGACATTCCGGAAGACACCAATGTGGAACAGGCCACGATCACCATGAAGAACGGAAACATCAGCGTCACCGCCGCCAATGCCTCGGGGCCAACGAAATGCCCCAGGAACAGCGCATCCACGACCGTCAGCAGGCCGTTCATGCTCATGACAAGAATGATGGGTATCGCCGTCTTGGCGAATAGGACCGGCAATCGCCCGGTCAGATAGGGGTTGGGAGTCGGATCTTGCATCGCTTTTCAGCCCTCATGCATGGATCTCGCTCAGTGGATGGGACCCGCATTGCCACCCGCGCGAGACGCAGGGGGGGATGATCAAAGAGATGCTATACTACAGAACTTCACCAAGACAGGAGACTGTCTGCGGGAGGCGGGCGTCTGCGACCCTGCGCCCACATAGGGGACCGGGTCCGGCTGCGTCAAGGGGCAGATCGATCAAAACAGGCCGCGTCGCCTGATCCCCACACCAGCCACAGCCCGGGTCGCAAGAGGAATTTGACTGCTTCTAGGGACGCTCGCGGGGCAGCAAGACCACCTCGACCCGGCGATTGGCTTCGCGCCCCTCTGCCGTCAGGTTGGAGGCGATCGGCGCCAGATAGCCCGCCCCCTCCACCGCGATCCGTTCGTCCGCAACACCGGCATTCTGCACCAGGTGGTCCTTCACCGCCTGCGCCCGGCGCTGCGACAGCCGGGTATTGTCCTCAAGCCCGCCCACCGTATCGGTATGCCCGACCACGACCACGGAATACTCCGGGTGTTCGGCCAGGAAGGCCGCCAGCGCTGTCAGGCTCCCGTAGCTCTCCTGCCCCAGGGCAATGGCGCCCGATCCAAAGTCGAGATCGCCCAAGATCGCGTGCCCCTCACTCAGCAACTGCTCCTTGAGGGCGCGCGGCGCGCTACCAGCCTCTTGCGATTTGTCCACCGCAGGGGCCGGCACTGGGTCAGCTCCGACAGGTTGCACGGTCTCGACGGGAGGCGTTTCTTCGGGCGTCACCTCGATCAGTTGCAGATAGTTCATAGACCCGCTGCGCGACACCAGAAGTGACAGCGCGCCGTCGCCTTTGACCATGGAGAGGAAGTGATAATTGCCGATGTTGACGGCCATGTCCGGGGCCGGAACCACCTCAATGCCGAAGCGGAAATCAAAGCCCCCGCAAAGGCGGGTCTCGCATTGGAAAACCGCCTCATAGCCGTCGTCCAACAGCTGTTCACGCAACGGCGCCAAGATCTGAAGAACGGTCGAGCCGCCCTGGATCTTCCAGGTACGGCGCAGGATACGGCCTTCCAGCGTGCGCACCGGCACGCCATCCGCAGCCGCCGGTCCAACCGGCAGGGCATAGGTGCCAAGCGGCGTATCCCGCTGCGCCAGGGCCTGTGCACCCGCAGGAAGGGACAGATCCGCCAGCGCGGGGGCGGCGGTCATCAATAGCACGGCCCCCGCAAGGGCCGCGCCATGGGATATGGCACCGCGCCCGATCACCGGAACTGGGCGTGATATTCGTCGTTTGGAACCATTGCAGTGCCGCTGGCGACCCGGTTGGTCATGTTGAAGAAGGCTGCAACATTGGCAATGTCCCAGATATCGCGATCGCTGAATCCCACATCGCGCAGGGCCTGCCGGTCCGCCTCTTCCACCTCGGCGCTGGCGCGGGTCAGTTGCAGGGCGAAATCCAGCATCGCACGCTGGCGCGCGTCCAGCGGCGCAACCCGGTAGTTCATCACCAGCATCTCGCCCAGCTTCGGATCGCCCGACAGCTGGCGCACCGCCGCGCCATGGGCGGCCAGGCAGTAGAAGCAGCGATTGTAGGAAGAGACCACCACGGCGATCATCTCCCGCTCCAGCTTGCTGAGGTTGCTGTCGCCCAGCATCAGGTCGTTATAGAGCGCGGTAAAGGCGTTCAGCTTGTCGATGTCAAAGGCATGGGCGCGCAGAACATTGGGCACCATGCCCAGCTTGTCCTGGCAGATATCGAAATACTTCTGCGTGGCAGGCGGCAGCGGATCCACCGGCGGCAGGTCAAGTGCGGTGGGGCTTTGCTGGTCGGTCATTGGAAATTCTCTCCTCCCTCAGGGTTTATGCCTGTAGTGGTACTGCCCCACGAGATCCATTCCAAGTGAGGCATAAAGACCATTCGCGCCGGCATTCGCCTTGGTGCAGACCAGCGCGAGTTCCTTGGCGCCCTGTTCCACCGCCCAGAAGGCCGCCTGTCGCACCATCCAGGCGCCCATGCCCCTGCGCCGCTGATGCGGCAGAATCTCCAGCGCATGCACCATGGCGACGCCATCGTGGATGGCGACGAACCCCGCGCCCGCCGGCTTGTCATTGTAGCGCCCCAGAAGGGCTGTCTTTGGCCCCGCCGCCCGCTCCATCACCGCCACGCGTTCGGGGCCGATGCCCCCGGTCGCCCAGGTTTCGCGCTGGATCTCCAGGGGTTCCCAGACGCAGAAGGTGGTGACACGCGGGATGGCAACATCGGTCAGCTGCGCGGGCGGGCAGCTCCAGATATTGACCGGGTCCTTCACCTCATAGCCCCGTGCCTCGAGCTGGGCGTCCAGTGCCGCGTCCCCGTCGCGGATCATGAACAAAGGATCCTGACCCATCGCCTGCATCTCCGCTTCGGCGGCTGCGATATCATCGCCGCTGACAGGGCCGTTTGCCGTTGCCGCAGACACCCGGCTGCCACCGCCCTGCCCTTCGCGCAGGGTGATCGGCCCCAATTCGCGTTTGGAGGCAGGCGGCCAGGTGCCATCCACCACGGCATAGTAGCGAGGATCGGTTTTCATGGTCGAATTGCTCAAAGTCCCACCTCCCGTGCAAGCCGCGTCACCGCCGCATCCACCTGCGCACCATCTGCGCCACGCACCACCACATTGGCGCCAAAGACCCCATCCTTCTGGAACGGGTAGCAGCCGATCGACAGATCCGGGAAATCCGCAGCCAGCGTCGACAGGATCCCGGCGATTTCCCCTTCGCCACGCATGATCCGCAGGGTCTGCGACAACAAGGGGCTGCCGCCGGTCAATGTCGGCAGGACGCTGGCCACCATCGCCTCGAACACCGACGGCACGCCTGCCATCACATGCACGTTCCGGAGCGTGAAACCTGGTGCTGCCGAAACCGGGTTGTCGATCAGCGCGGCCCCATCCGGGATGCGGGCCATGCGCAGGCGGGCTTCGTTCAGCTCGGTTCCCGATTTGTCGTAATGCGCCTGCAGGATCGCACGCGCATCCGCGCGCACGCCCAGATGCGCGCCGAACGCCTTGGCGATGCAATCGGCAGTGATGTCGTCATGGGTGGGACCGATGCCGCCGCTGGTAAAGACGTGATCGTGGCTCTCCGACAGGGCGGTGACGCCTGAAATGATCGCCGCCTCGTCATCGCTGATCATGCGCACTTCGCGCAGGTCGATGCCATGCTTGGTCAGCTCGCCCGCCAGGAAATGCATGTTCGAATCGCGCGTGCGCCCCGACAGGATTTCATCCCCGATGACCAGCATTGCAGCGGTTGGATTGCCCATGGCGCCTCTCCTCTTGATCCGGTGTTACGGCAGGTATAGGCCCAAGAACATGCGCTTTGGAACCCCTCTGATCCCCGCCCGCCTGATCCGCCGCTACAAACGCTTCCTGGCCGACTGCCAGCTGGAAGACGGGCGCGAAGTAACCGCCCATTGCGCCAACCCGGGATCGATGATGGGATTGGCCGAGCCGGGCATGAAAATCTGGCTAGAGCCCAATGATGATCCCAAGAAAAAGCTGAAATACGGCTGGCGGCTGGTCGATCACGAGAACGGTCATTTCACCGGGGTGGATACCTCGGTGCCGAACCGCGCCCTGAAGGCCGCATTGGAAGCCCGCCAGATCACTGAGCTGGCAGAATATGAAACCCTGCGGGCCGAGGTGAAATATGGTGAGAAAAGCCGCATCGATTTCCTGCTGAGCCAGCCGGGCCTGCCCGACGCCTATATCGAGGTCAAAAGCGTCACCCTGTCACGCCGCCCCGGCCTTGCCGAATTTCCCGACAGCGTCACCGCGCGGGGCACCAAACACCTGGGTGAGTTGGCCAATATGGTGGCGCAAGGGCACCGGGCCGTGATGCTGTATCTTGTGCAGCGTAGCGATTGTGCGGGCTTCAGCCTCGCCTCGGATATCGATCCCACCTATGCGGCGGCTTTCGGTGCGGCGCGCGCCGCCGGTGTGGACTGCCTGGTCTACGGCACCCGGCTGTCTCCCGAAGGGGTCGAGATCGGCGGGGCGCTTGAAAACAGGATTGCCCGCTGAAAGTCTCATTTGGTCAGCCCCTCTGGCCCTTTTGCCTCTTTGCCCCTAAATAGGGCCATGAACCCCCAGCGATGGAGCCATACCCCATGAGATCGAAAGACGGTCGCACCACCAAAGACGGTATCCGCATCCACGAGCAGGCCGATTTTGCAGGCATGCATGTGGCCGGTGCGCTGGCGGCAAAGATCCTGGACGATATCGCGCAATATGTCTTTCCGGGCCAGACCACCGGGGAAATCGACCGAGTGATCGAAAAGATGGTCGAGGACGCGGGCGCCAAATCGGCAACCATCGGCTACAAGGGCTACCAGCACGCCAGCTGCATTTCGGTGAACCATGTGGTCTGCCACGGCATCCCCGGCGACAAGAAGCTGAAGGATGGCGACATCCTGAATATTGACGTGACCGTCATCGTCGATGGCTGGTTCGGTGACACCAGCCGCATGTTCGTGGCAGGCAAACTGTCGCGCAAGGCCGAGCGGTTGATTCAAGTGACCCATGATGCGCTGATGAAGGGGATCGAGGCGGTGAAGCCCGGCAATACCTTTGGCGACATCGGCCACACCATCCAGGCCTATGTGGAAAGCCAGCGCATGAGCGTGGTGCGCGATTTCTGCGGTCACGGGCTGGGCCAGGTCTTTCACGCGCCGCCCAACGTGCTGCACTATGGCCGCCCCGGAACCGGCCCGGTCCTTGAGGAAGGCATGTTCTTCACCATCGAACCCATGGTGAACCTGGGCCGTCCCGAGACCAAGATCCTGGCCGATGAATGGACCGCCGTCACCCGCGACAAATCCCTGTCGGCACAGTTCGAACATTCGATCGGCGTCACTGCGGATGGTTTTGACATCTTCACCCTGTCACCCGGCGGAAAGTTCCACCCGACCTACGGCTGATTGCCCTCAGCCCGCTGCGGGCCTGCCCAGGGGCAGGCCGGTCAGCGCCGGTACCGCGTCCATTTTCGCGAAAACTTCCGCGCCTTCGGCGGCCAAAGCCTCTTCACCGCCATGCGGCGCAAATCCAAGACACCGCATGCCCGCGCGGGCAGCGGCTTGTGCGCCGGTGGGGCTGTCCTCGATCACCAGGCAATGACGGGCCTGAACACCAAAATGACTGGCTGCAGCCAGGAACAACCCCGGTTCCGGCTTGGCCACACCAAGGCTATGGGCCGAGAACATCGCCTGCGGGTGGAACCGCTCCCACAGCCCGTTCTGCCCGAGCGTGATGCGCATTTTCTCCTCGCTGCCATTGGAGGCAACGCAGGCCGGAATACCGTGATAATCCAACAGCGCCAGCAGATCGGCAACGCCGGGCACCAGCCCGACCCCCGCGCCCAGACGGGCATAGGTTTCCGCGTAGATCTCTTCAATCCAGTGGTCGGGCAACTCAGCACCAAGGCTTCGCGCCTTGTCCATCACGCCGGTCATGGTGCTGCCGACAAAATGCGCCATGGTCTGGGCCAGGGTCAGTGACAGGCCATATCGGGCAAGATTGTTCATGAGCGCTTGATTGGAGACCGTCTCGCTGTCCACCAGCACGCCGTCGCAATCGAAGATCACCAATTTCGGAGTGGGAAAGGTCTTGGGCATCTGAGGCACCTTCAATACTGCCTAAACGAATACCGCCAACAGCTATTGCCTGAACCGGCAGAGAGCAAATCCAACGCAGGCCGTTTCCCGCCGAGCCCATTTCACCCTGAAACACTGCGCCACATCAGGGAGATATGGGTATCGCCATACTTGCGGCTGTCCTGCGCCTCATAGCCCTGTGGCGGCTGCATAGGCGCGTTCTCCTCCCAGACGATCAAGGCGCCCGGCGCAATCCAGCCGCCTGCCTCGGCCTGCGCCAGCGCCTTTTCCCCAAGCCCCTTGCCATAAGGGGGATCCAGGAAGATCACGTCAAAAGGCACGTCAGGGTTCTGCCCCAGTTTCAGCGCGCTGCGGCGGATCAGGGCAGTGCACTCCTCGGCGCGGCAGATCGCGATATTCTTGCGAATAAGCCCCTGCGCCACCCGCCCGTCATCGACAAAGGTGACCGAAGCCGCCCCGCGTGACAAAGCCTCAAGACCCAGCGCTCCGGTGCCCGCAAAGACATCCAGCACCCGCGCGCCATCAATGGCGCCGGTATGCATCAGCACATTGAACAGGCTTTCGCGCACCCGGTCCGTGGTGGGACGCAGATGCGCCCCCGCATCCCCCTTGCCGACCGAAGCCAGTGCACGGCCGCGAAACTCGCCCGCGATGATCCTCATGCCTTCAGGAGCGGCTTCAGGTCGGCCTCGGGATCGGCGACCACGGATTTGTCAGCCGTCTTGCCGCCATCGATCAGCCGCTTACCCACCATATAGGCGCGCGGATCGTTCATCGCGTCGACCGCCAGCAGTTGATCGCCCTGATAGTACCAGAAGGACACGGTCTGCCCGGCACCCTGACGGGTGACCACAGTGTCATAGCCGCTGTTCAGACCCGCGATCTGCAGCTTCACATCATATTGATCCGACCAGAACCAGGGCTGCGCCACATAGTCCTTCTCCGCGCCCAACATGTTCTGCGCGACGATTTCAGCTTGATCGATGGCATTGGGGACGCTTTCCAGGCGGATACGTTCCCCTTTGTAGGGGAAGGATGCACAATCCCCCGCCGCCCAGATCGACGCATCCGAGGTGCGCCCCTGCGCATCAACCCGAATACCGTTTTCTAGCGTCAGACCGGCCTGTTCGGCCAGCGCCGTGGCCGGAGCGATGCCGACGCCGACCACCACGAAATCGACCTCAACCGTGCTGCCATCGGACAGAACCGCGCGCGTGACCTTGCCAGCCTCGCCTTCCAGCCGCTCCAGCCCGGTGCCCTCGCGGATGTCGGCGCCATGCCCCTTATGCAGGGTGCGGAAATAATCCGAGGTTTCCGGCGCCGCCACCCGCTGCAGAATCCGATCCGCCATTTCCACCAGGGTGACGGTCAGCCCGCGTTTGGCACAAACGGCTGCGGCTTCCAGCCCGATATAGCCACCGCCCACGATCAGAACCCGCTTGCCTGTCGTCACATGCGGCGCCATAGCGTCCACATCCGCCAAGCCACGCACCACAAAGACCCCCTCAAGATCGCCGCCGATTGCGGCAGGCAGGCGCCGCGGTTCCGATCCGATGGTCAGGGCCAGTTGGTCATAGGCGATGATCTCCTCATCTAGGGAAACCGTCTTGGCCACCGGATCGATACCGGTGACAGAGCTGCCCAGTTTCAGGGTGATATCGCTGTCGGCATAAAAGCTTTCGGGGCGTAGGAACAGGCGCTCCTTCTCCATCTCGCCCAGAAGATAGGCCTTGGACAGCGGCGGGCGCTGATAGGGCGGCGCGGCTTCGGCGCCGATTAAGGTGATCTCGCCCGCAAACCCCTCCTTGCGCAGCTTTGCGACAAGAGAAGAGCCGGCCTGACCTGCTCCGATGACAACGATATGGCTCATGTCTCCCCCAACTTTCTGATTGTATTCTGATCCCTGTCAGCCCGGACCCTATATGGCACAGCTAGGAAAACGCAATCACGACCGATGCTAGGCCCCTTGGTGATTTCCATCACAGCCCCCTACCACCGCGTCGAACCGCTTGGAAATGGGTTCAGACTTGGCGTGGGTAGAGGAAAGGGTGTCGTCCTTTTCAAGACACCAGTCTATCGCACTCTATACAGGGATTTTTTGGTTGCGGGAGCAGGATTTGAACCTGCGACCTTCAGGTTATGAGCCTGACGAGCTACCTGGCTGCTCCATCCCGC